>CAYSHC010000056.1:0-24414 GCA_964430855.1 uncultured Vicinamibacteraceae bacterium | reverse complement strand
GCGGAAGTACTCGGCGATGCTGGTCGCCGCGTACGCGGCGCGCAGCCTGACGAGGGGCGGGTTGTCGGAGGTCGAGACGACGACGACGGCGCGCTGGAGCCCTGCCTCGCCGAGATCGTGCTCGATGAAGCTGCGCACCTCGCGCCCGCGCTCGCCGATGAGGGCGATGACGGCGACGTCGGCGGCCGTGCCGCGGGCCATCATGCCCAGCAGCGTGCTCTTGCCCACGCCCGAGCCGCCGAACAGGCCCACGCGCTGGCCGCGGCCGACGGTGAGCAGGCTGTCGATGGCCCGCACGCCCGTCCCCATCGGCTTGTCGATCGGCTGGCGGATCAGCGGGTTCAGCGGCGGCGGGTGCAGCGGGTAGGTCGTGGTGGCCAGTACCGGACCGCGCTCGTCGAGCGGGCGGCCGAGGCCGTCCACGACGCGTCCGAGCAGGCCGTCCCCGACCGGGACCGCGGCGCGCGTGCCACGCGAGACGATGAGGTCGCCGGGACGGATGCCCGACGTGCTGCCGAGCGGCACCGACTGGAGCAGGTTGTCGCGGAAGCCGACGACCTCGAGGACGAGCGGGTCGCCGCCGTCGCGGGACGCCACCTCGCACAGCTCACCCACACGTACGCGGGGGCCCTGCGACTCGACGAGCAGGCCAACGGTGCGGACGACGCGGCCGACCATCGGCAGCGTGTCCACGGAGGTCACCCGCGTGAGGTACCTGTCGAGCATCGACGGGAACGCCACCGCGGCCACCTATGCCACGCCCTGGCGTGCGGCCGGGGCGAACGCCTCGCCGAGGATGGCACGCGCCATCTCGTCCATCTGCGCGTCGACGGACGCGTCGATGTAGCCGAACTCCGACTCGACCCGGCATCCGCCGCGCGCGATCGCGGGGTCGGGCACCACCTTCACCGCGCGGCCGTTCCACAGGTCGCGGTCCTGCGCGGTGACCGTCGTGTAGTCGTCGGGGTGCAGGCGGATGACGGCGGGCGCGGTGC
Source organism: uncultured Vicinamibacteraceae bacterium (assembly GCA_964430855.1). Lineage (GTDB taxonomy): Bacteria > Acidobacteriota > Vicinamibacteria > Vicinamibacterales > Vicinamibacteraceae > JAEZDP01. The sequence continues at coordinate 23,419 of CAYSHC010000056.1, read as the reverse complement.
TGCCGAGGCGCTCGAGCGCCACGTGCGCCAGCGCCGCCGCCAGCTCCGGATCGACGGAGACCTCGCGGTGCAGGATGCGGCGCGCGATGGCCAGTGACAGCTCCACGAGCTGTCGCTCGGCCTGGCGCATCATCTGGTCGCGCAGCGTCGACAGCTCCTCGAGCGTCGCGGCGAGGCGCCGCAGCATGGCCTCGGCGCGCTCGCTGCCCGCCTCGAGCCCGGCGCGCTCGCCCTGGGCGTAGCCCTTCGTGAACGCGTCACGCTCGAGCGCCGCCAGGTGCGCCTGCTGCTCGGCCGTCGGCGGCGGGGGCTCGGCCGGCGCCTCCGGCTCGTCGGGCTCGTCGGCCACGGGCGGTTCCGGAGGCGGCTCGGGGCGCAGGTCGGTCGCCGGCGCGCCCCATACCGCTTCGGCCGCCTGCCAGATGCCATGCGGATCGGGCGTCCCCGCGTCGGCGTGGTCGCCCCAGGCGAAGGCGCCCGTCGGTGTCGACGACGGGACGCGCCGTCCTCTAGACGACATACGACTCCCCGGCCGCGGCGCCCGTCACGAGCAGGCCCTCCTCCTCGAGCTTCCGCGCGATGGCGACAATCTCCTGCTGGTTCTTCTCGACGTCGCGCAGGCGGATGGCGCCGAGCAGCTCGATCTCCTCGCGCACCATGTCGGCCGCGCGCTTGGACATGTTCGAGAAGAACCGGTTGCGGATCTCCTCGCTCGTGCCCTTGAGCGCGATCGTGAGCGCCTTCTTGTCCGCGCGCTGGATGATCTCGCGCAGCGCCGCGTCATCGACGTGCAGCAGGTCGTCGAAGACGAACATCAGGTTGCGGATCGCGACGGCCAGGTCGGGCGACTGCGACTCGACGGCCTCGAGCACCGTCTGGCTGACGCTCCTGTCGATGCGGTTGAGCAGCTCGGCCACCGCCCGCACGCCGCCGTAGGCCTCGTGTGCGGATCCGCCCAGCGACTTGAGCCGCTGCTCGATGACCTGCGAGATCCGCGTGATGACGTCCGGCGAGATCTCTTCGAGGTTGGCCATGCGCGTGATGACGTCCACGCGCAGGTCCTCGGGCAGGCTGTTGAGCAGCTCGGCTGCCTGCGTCGGCTTCAGGTGCGCCAGGATCAGCGCGATGGTCTGCGGGTGCTCGCTCTGGATGAACTTCGACAGCTGCTGCGGATCGGCCCGCTCGAGGCCGGTGAAGGCCATCGACGACTCGAAGCTCTTCATCACGCGGTCGAGCACGCGGCGCGCCATCTCGGGGCCGAGCGAGTTGACGAGCAGCTTCTGCGCGTACTCGACGCCGCCCTTCGTCACGTACTCGGCGGCCTTCCACATGTGGTGGAACTCCTCGAGCACGCTCGTCGCCATGTCGCTCGGTATCGGCCCGAGCAACGCGACCTCGCGCGCGATGACCTCGATCTCCTCCTCGGTCAGGTGCTTGAACACCTCGCCCGACGTCTCCTCGCCGAGCATCAACGTGAGCACGGCGGCCTTGCGGACGCCGGACAGCTCGGCGGGCGCGGGGGGCGTGACGGGGGCGGGGGGGCGCGGCGCGACCGCGGTGGCCATCTAGCTCCTCCTGTCGGCCAGCCAGCTTCGAACGAGCTTGGCGGCGTTGGCTGGTTCGGCCGAAGCCATGCTGACGACACGGCGCGTCAGTACCGGCTTGCGGCGGTCGATGCCCTCGAGGGCCTCCGCGTCGAGCTGCGCCTCGATCTCGCCCTCGATGTCCTCCACGGTGCGCGGCAGCTGCTGCGGCAGGCCGACCTGCGCCGTCTCTTCCTCGAGCGTCGCCGCCGGCAACGGCAGCACGCGGGTGATTACGGGCCGCACCACCAGGAGCAGCACGAGCGCCACGATCAGCAGGACGACCGCGCCGCGGCCCAGCGGACCGGCATGGCCGCCGATGCGCGTCCACAGGCTGAGTGCCGGCGGGGCCGCGACCGGGTCGCCGCCGAACGTGATGTTCTCGACGGTGATCTGGTCTCCCCGCTCCGCGTCGATGCCGACAGCCGCGGCGACGAGGTTCTGGAGCTTCTGCATCTCCGCGGCGTCCCTCGGGCGTCGCGAGACGCTGGGCGTGCCGTCCTCTCCCACGGTCGTGGTCACCTCGTCGTCCACGAGCACGGCCACCGAGAGGCTCGCGAGCTCGCCGCGGGCGCGCACCGTATGGCGCGTCACCCTCCCTACTTCGTAATTCGTCACTTCCGCGCTGCGCGTCAGTCCGGCGCCGGCGCCGGTGGTGGCTGCCGGCACCACGGCCGGGCCCTCCTGGCCGTCCGGCTGCACGACGGGCGGCAGGTTCGCGCGTGAGCCGGCGATGCCCTCCGCCCGGGGTGCCTGGCTGCTCTCTGTCGTCAGCTGGCGGCTGCGCACCACCGGGTTGGGATCCCAGATCTCCTCGGTCTGCTCCTGCGAGTCGGGATGCAGGCGGGCCGACACGTTGACCCGCACGCGGTCGACGCCGACGACCGGTTCGAGCAGCGCGACGACGCGCGCGGCCATGTCGCGCTCGAACTTCTGCTGCGCCTCGAGGTCGGCCGAAGCCAGCGCCTCGTCCTCGGACGCCTCGCCGCGCGCGAGCGCGCGGCCAAAGCTGTCGAGCACCACCACCTGCTCGGGCCGAAGCCCCTCGACGCTCGCCGCGACGAGCGCGGTGATCGCCTGCGCCGCCGACGGCGCGAGCTTGCGGTTGCTCTTGAGCGTCAGGACGACCGAGGCCTTGGCGGGCTGCTCGCGCGAGCCGAAGAGCGATTCCCTGGCCCGCGCGATGTGGACGCGCGCCGACTGCACCTCGGCCAGCGTCTCGATCGTGCGCGCGAGCTCGCCCTCGAGCGCGCGGCCGTAGTTGACGTGCTCGAGGAACTCCGTCTGGCCGAACGCCGTGCGGTCGAAGATCTCGAAGCCCATGCGGCCCGACACGGGGACGCCCTCGCCCGCAAACGACAGCCGCAGCCTGTCGAGCTGATCGGCAGGCACGAGCACGGTCCGTCCGCCGTCGGCGAGGCGGTATTCGACCTTGTCGGCCGTCAGCTTGTCGACGACCTGCGAGGCCGACTCGGCGCTCAGGTCGCTGTAGAGCACCCGGTACTCGGGCGCGTTCAGGTACCACGCCGAGCCGATGGTCAGCGCGACGACGCCGACGAACGTCGCGCACAGCGTGACCAGCTGCGTCGTCGAGAGGCGCTCGCGGACGGCCTGGAGCTTCTCGGCGTAGGGTTGGAGCGGAGCGGGCAGAAACGACACGGAATCAGCTCGGGAAGAAGGGCGTCAGCGCGTGCCTAGACCGGCATCCGCATGATTTCCTGGTACGCGTTCATCAGCTTGTTGCGCACCTGGACGCTGAACTGGAACGTGTGGTCCGCCTTCTGGAGCGCGATCATCGCGTCGTGCACGTCGACGGTGCCCTCGAGCATGCCGTCGACGGCTGCGTTGGCCGCCGCGCCCGTCTGCTCGACGCCCTTCACGAGACGCGCGAGCGCGTCGCCGAAGCTGTCGCCGGGCACGTGGCCGGTGGCGGGGCCGGGCTGGGCGCCGGACGTCGGCAGGCTGGCGCGGGTGATGACCTTTGCGGCAATGGGATCGACGGGCATGATCAGGCGCGTCCGAGTTCGAGCGACCGCTGGACGAGGTCGCGAATGAGGTTGACGGCGGTGAGGTTGGCCTGGTAGGCGCGCGCGGCGCTCACCATGTCGACCATCTCCTCGGCCGGGTTCACGTTGGGCAGCGCGACGTAGCCTTCGGCGTCGGCGTCGGGATGCGACGGGTCGAACCGGCGCCGGGCCTCCGTCGTGTCCTCGACGATGCCGGCCACCTTCACGCCGACGGCGGTGGCGCGGCCGAGGGCGGTGCCGAAGGCGGCCTGCTCGTCGGCGGCGAGCACGACGTCACGACGCCGGTACGGCTGGCCGTCGGGCCCGCGCGTCGAGTCGGCGTTGGCGAGGTTCGACACGGCGACCTCGATGCGCGTGCGCTCGGCCGCCAGCGCGGTCGCGGCCACGGAGATGGCTGATCCCAGGGTGGACATGGCTACCGGCTCTCGTTGATGGCGTAGCGCACCAGGCGGAACTTCGCGGCCAGCGCCGTCTGGGCGCGCGCGAACTCGCCAGACGCTCGAGTCATGTTCAGCAGTTCGCGATCGACGGCCACGTTGTTGCCGTCGCGGCGGGCGGCCTGGCCGGCCACCTCGCGCGTGGGAATGCCCTCGGTCCCGGCAGGCGCGCCGAGGTGTCCCGGACGCGTCGTGGCGAGTGGCACGGAGAGCTGACGGCTCAACTCGCCGTCGAAGTCGACCTCGCGGGCCTTGAAGCCCGGCGTGCTCGCGTTGGCCAGATTGCTGGCCGACACGACCTGCCTGGCCGACGCCAGGCTGAGCGCCCGTCGGAGGTGGGTCATCAACTGGGCGTCGCTGATCTCGCTCATGCGCTCAAGCTCCTTCGCGGCGCGCCGATTGTCGGGGAGGCGGCATCCGCGCCCGCCCTAGAAGCAAGACGGATGCCCGCCCTGCTGCACGTGCGTCACCCGGCGATCTCGCGCCGGCGTGCCGCGGGAGATGTCGGAGGGCCGCGCCGCCTGACGGAGTTCCGACGGCTGGCCGGGGCTCCGGTAGGGACGGCTCTGGCAGGGACGGCTCTGGTAGGGACGGCTCTGGTAGGGACGGCTCTGGTAGGGACGGCTCTGGTAGGGACGGCTCTCCGAGCCGTCCTACCGGCTGCGGAGGGCCGCCTCGATGCGGGCCAGGCGGTTCTCGATCGCCTCGAGGCGCGTCAGGAACGCCTGGCGCAGGTCGAGCCCGTCCTTCTGGGCCACCTGCCGGGCGAGGCGCTCGTTCTCGGCCTGCAGGGCGGCGAAGTCGTCGATGCGCCGCAGCACGACGTCGATCTGGCCGAGCGAGAACGGCTTGGTGAGGTAGTCGTACGCCCCGAGACGGACCGCCTGGATCGCCGAGTCGAGCGACGCGAAGCCCGTCACGATGACCACGTAGGTCCCGGGATGCAGCCGCCGCGCCGCGGACAGCACGCCGAGGCCGTCGATGCCCGGCAACTGCAAATCCGTAATCACGAGGTCGAACGCCTCGCGCTCGAGGGTGGCCACCGCCGCGCGCCCGTCAGCGGCGCCGGTCACCTGATGGCCCCGTCCCCGGAAGTACTCGACAAGCAGGTCGCGGAGGTCGACTTCGTCTTCGACGACCAGCACCCGACGTGAGGCCCTGCTCTCCTGGCTCAAATGCGCTCCTTCGTGACCGGTAGTCCGCCCGGGGTGTCACCGGACCGATCCCTATAAAGTAAAAGTGTCGGTCCTCCGACAAGTCTGGTTGACAACCGCCGGCACGCCGCCCATAGTTGGGGCGCCTCGGTTTCGTCACATCAGCCCGGTCAATCGGCGGGAATGGTCCTCCGCACGAGCACCGAGCCAGGGGTTCCCATGACTGCACGCCTGCAACCGTCGGTCCTCATCGTCGAAGACGAGGACGACCTGCGCCAGACGGTCGCCGAAGCCCTCGACGCCGAGGGGTTCCAGGTCGCCCAGAGCGCCGATGCCGCCGGTGCGCTCGAGCGGCTCCGCTCCTACGCGTTCGACGCGATCGTCATCGACCTGCGCCTGCCCGACGCCGACGGCATGGAGGTCCTCGATGCGGCGCTCGAGCGGTATCCCGACATCCTCGCGGTCATGATTACCGGATTCGGGGGCGTCTCCGAGGCGGTGTCGGCGATGCGGCGCGGCGCGCTCGACTTCCTGATCAAGCCGTTCCAGCTGACGCAGCTGTCGCGCGTCCTGAAGGCCGCCCTCGATCAGCGGATGCTCCGCGAGGAGAACGCCAACCTGCGCGCGCAGCTGCGCGACAGGTATCGCTTCGACAGCGTCATCGGCCAGAGCGCCCCGATGCGGCAGGTGTTCCAGACCCTGGAGCTCGTTGCGCCGATGAACAGCACCGTGCTGATCCAGGGCGAGACGGGCACCGGCAAGGAGCTGATCGCGCGCACGATCCATCACAACAGCCCGCGCGCCGACCACCGCTTCGTGGCGTTCAACGCGGCGGCCATCCCCGAGCCGCTGGCCGAGGCGGAGCTCTTCGGCCACGCCAGGGGCGCCTTCACTGGCGCCGTGCAGGCGCGTGTCGGCCGGTTCGAGCTGGCCCACCGCGGCACGCTGTTCATCGACGAGGTCGCGCTGATGAGCCTGCCCATGCAGGCCAAGCTGCTGCGGGCCCTTCAGGAGCGCGAGATCGAGCGCGTCGGCGAGTCGAAGCCGATCAAGTTCGACGCGCGCATCATCGCTGCCACGAACCTCGATCTCAAGAAGATGGTCAAGGAGGGGACGTTCCGGGAGGACCTGTACTACCGCCTGGCCGTCATCCCCGTCACGCTGCCGCCGCTGCGCGAGCGCAAGGAGGACATCCCGCTGCTGGCGCGCTACTTCGTCGAGAAGTCGTGCCGCAACAACAACCTCCCGCCGCGGACGCTGACGCAGGAGGCCATGCGCGTCCTCATGAACTACAGCTACCCCGGCAACATCAGGCAGCTCGAGAACGCGATCGAGCACGCGGTGGCCATGACCGGGCAGGAAACGGAGATCCAGGCGCGCGCGCTGCCCGAGGAGCTCATCGAGCCCGGGGGCGGCGTGATGATGCCGAGCGTCACCATCCCGGACGAGGGAATCAACTTCACGCAGGTGGTGTCGCAACTCGAGCGCGAGCTGATCCTGCGGTGTCTCGAGAAGACCGGCGGCAACAAGCGCCAGGCCGCGCGCCTTCTCCAGCTCAGCCGCACGACGCTCATCGACAAGCTCAATCGCCTGAACGTGGCGGCGCCGCCCGACGACGACGTCTCGGCAACCGCGTAGCGGACGCGGGGCGCGACGACCGGGTCAGCGGCGCGGCACCCGGACGTCCACGCGGGTCGGCGCGGTGAAGGCCAGCGTGCCGCGGGCGGCCTCGACGAGCGCCCGCGCCGCCGGCAGGCCAAGGCCGAGCGCCCCCGTGCGCGTCGTCCAGAACGGCGCGAAGCATGTCTGCTCGACGGTCGCCGTATCCACGCCGGGCCCCGAGTCGATCACCGCGATGACGACGTTGCCTGCCTCCTCGCCGTAGCTGATGGTGAGCGTCGGGTCCGGCCGCCCTGACATCGCCTGTTCCGCGTTCAGCACCAGGTTCACGAGCACCTGCACCAGGTGCTGCGAGTCCATCGCCGCCGTCAGCCCGGACGGCCCGGGCTCGATCTGCACCGTCACGCGGGCCCGTGCCAGATGGAACCGCCGCAGGTCGAGCGCCCGCTCGATAGCGCGCGCCACGTCGGCCACCGGCGCGACGTCGTCGCGGCGGGCGTAGCTCAGGAGATCGCGCAGCAGGCCATAACAGCGCGTCGCCTGCGCGTGCATCCGCTGCAGCTTCTGCACGACGTCGTCGGACAGGCCAGGCCTGGTCGCGAGGATCTCGCTGAGGCCGCTGATCACCTGCAGCGCATTGTTGAGCTCGTGCGTGACGTTCGGGAGCACGTGCTCCAGGCTCACGAGGCGGTTCACATAGGCCAGGTCGCCGCGTGTGAGCTCACGAGCGGACGCGGGAAGGGCTGTCGAGGAGGGACCGAGAGGTTCCGACGGTGCCACGCAGATCCTTGTCGATGGGCGCCGCGCGCCGTTCAAGCCGGGTCCCGTCCGCGCCGATTGAAGCTGTAGCCCGGACGGGCGTGCGGGAGCACTGGCGCCCCGCCGCGCCCTAGTCTAGCAAGCAAGGACCGACATGCGATTTCTCGTCGTCGACGATTCGTCGACCATGCGCCGCATCATCATCAACACGCTGCACAAGCTCGGGCACACCGACATCGTCGAAGCCGGCAACGGGCGCGAGGGGCTCGAGCGCCTCGAGGAGACGCGTGTCGACTTCGTGATCACCGACTGGCACATGCCGGAGATGAACGGCATCGAGTTCATCAGGTCGCTGCGCGCCAGCGAGCGGTCGAGCAAGCTGCCCGTGCTGATGGTCTCGACGCACGCCGCGCAGGACGACATCGTCGAGGCGCTGCGCGCCGGCGTGACCAGCTACGTCGTGAAGCCGTTCACGCAGGACACGATCAAGGAAAAGATCGACGCGGTCCTCGCCGGCTGACGCGATGTACGTGCCGCCCGCCCCACCACCCGTTCCGGACGACCTCCCCACCGAGTCTCCCGAGCCGACGATGAGCGCACTGCCCGAGCAGGTCCGTCAGGTCGACGTCTTTCCGCCGAACGTGCAGTTCCCGTGGCTGCGCCCCGAGAGCCTGGCGCTGCCGATGCTGCCCGACCACGCGCTGCGGGCGATGCAGATTGCTGCCGACCCGGAGCTGACGGTGGCGCGCATGGCCGCGGTGGTGAGCAAGGACCCGGTGCTGGCGACGCGCGTCCTTGGACTGGCCAACTCCGCGATGTACGGGGCGCTCTCGCCGCTGCGGAGCGTGCAGGACGCCGTCGTGCGCCTCGGCGTGCTGACGGTGCGCAACCTGGTCGTCACCGTGGCCATGCATGCGCAAACCACGTCGCGCGACGTCTACGGTGTGGAAGGCCCGCGGTTCATGGACCATGCCCTGGGCACGGCCTACCTGGCGCGCCTCGTCGCCGAGGCCGTCGACGTGGATGTCGAGGAGGCCTTCCTCGTCGGGCTGCTGCACGACATGGGCAAGCTGGTCATCCTGAAGACCGCCCACGAGTACCGGCGGCGCGGCAACGGATGGATTCCCGACCACGACGTCGCGGCGGCCATGGCGGCCGTGCACGCGCAGTGCGGTGCGATCGCGCTCCACTTCTGGCGTCTTCCCGACGAGATCCTCGACGCGGTGCGGCACCACCACCAGTTCGCGCTCGCCGTCGACACGCGCGCGGCCGCCGTGTGCGCCGCGGCGAACCTCCTCAGCCATCGCTACGGCTTCGGCTGCACGCCTGAAGGCGACGCGGTGCTCGACGACCCGGTGTGGTCGCACCTGTCGCTCGACCTGGGGTGGATCACGCAGACGGACACGCACGCGCCGGGGCTGTTCAACGCGGCACGGCAGGCGCTGGGCTGAGGCGACGACTACTCCCGCCGAGGCGCGTCGAGCACCTCGCGCACCTTTTGGAGCAGTTCCTGGAGCGTGAACGGCTTCTGCAGGAACGACGCGCCCTCCTCGAGCATCCGCCGGTCGCCGATGGCCTCGTCGGCGTAGCCCGAGACGAAGATCACCCGCAGCGATGGCTGCCGCGCCAGCATTCGCTTGGCGAGGGCGGGCCCTCCCATCGTCGGCATCACCACGTCGGCAAGGAGCAGGTCGATCGGCTCCTTGCGCGCCTCCGCGATCGCGAGCGCCTCGGGCCCGTCCGCGGCCACGAGCATCTCGTAGCCGTGGCCGCCGAGCCACTCGTGAATGAGCTCGCGGACGCCATCCTCGTCCTCGACGAGCAGCACGGTCTCGGACCCGCGCCGCGGCCGCGGTGCGGGCGGCGGCTCGGGTTCCGGCGTCGGCGGCACGAAGAGCGGCAGCGGCATCTGGTCCACACGCGGCAGGTAGATCCTGACGCGCGTGCCGGCACCGAGCTCGCTGTCCACCCAGATGTACCCGCCGCTCTGCTTGACGATGCCGTACACGGTGGACAGGCCGAGGCCGGTGCCCTGCCCCGGAGCCTTGGTGGTGAAGAACGGCTCGAACGCGCGGGCACGCGTCTCGGCGTTCATGCCGAAGCCCATGTCGCTGACGGCCAGCAGCACGTAGGGTCCGGCAATCACGGAGAACGGCTCGCCGTCCTCGTTGCGCGCCAGCTCCACGTTGGCGGTCTCAATCGTCAGCTCGCCGCCGTTCGGCATGGCGTCGCGCGCGTTGACCACGAGGTTCATCAGCACCTGCTCGATCTGCGCAGCGTCGGCACGTACGCTCCACAGGTCGTCGGCCAGGCGTGTCCTGAGCTCGATGTCTGCGCCGATGAGCCGCGCGAGCAGTTCCTCGACGTGCCGGATGACGGCGTTGAGATCGAGGATGGTCGGCTGGAGCACCTGCTGCCGGCTGAAGGCCAGCAGCTGGCGCGTGAGCGCCGCGGCGCGGTCGCCGGCCTTCTTGATCTCGACGGCATTGCGGTGCAGCGGGTCGGATGGATCGATCTGCTCGAGCAGAATCTCGGTGTAGCCGCCGATCGCCTGGACCAGGTTGTTGAAGTCGTGGGCGATGCCCCCGGCCAGCCGGCCGATGGCCTCCATCTTCTGCACGCTCTGGAGCCGGATCTGGCTCTTGAGCAGCCCCTCCTCGGTCACCTGGCGCAGGATGGCCGTCGCCAGCACGTTGCCGATGGCCTGGAGCACGTCGCGCACCGACGGCGGGAACGCCTGCGCGCGCACGTTCATCACGGCGATGGCGCCGAGCGTCGCGTCGTGGCCGTCGAGCCGCACGCACGCCATGCTCTCGACGTGATGCTCGCGCAGCACCGCCGGGAGCCCGAACTCGGGCGCCGTCGGCAGGCTCTCGATCATGACGTACGGCTCCTGGAGCACGTGACGGCCGAACGACCCGGGCCCGGTGCTGAGCGACACGCGCCCGATGGTGCCCGGGCGCCAGCCGAGGCCCGCCCGCATCAGCAGCGTGTCGCCGCCAGGCGATCGCTCGAACAGCACGGCAAGGTCGGCCCGCGTGCTGCTGCGCGCCGCGTCCATGCCCGCATCGAGGAGCTCGGGCAGCGGTGTGCCGGCCAGCGCGCGGGCGCCAAGCGCGGCCACCGTCTGCAAGACGCTGGGAGGATGCACCCCGTCAGGAAGCGGCCGGGACGTCGGCCTGGAGGCGGTCGGCCCGCTCACGGGCCTCCGCCGCGTAGGGGCTCTGGGGGAACTCGCCAGCCACCCGCTTGAAGGTATCGATGGCCTCGCTGTGGCGGCCCGCCTGGGCATAGGCGTCGGCAAGCTGCATGAGGATGCCGTCGGTCGGCAGGTCGTCGCCCGACGAGGCCAGCGACTGGAACGTCGCGATCGCCGAGTCGAACTGCTTCGCCCGCACCTGCACGGTCGCGAGCCCCAGCGTGGCCATCCGTCCGAGGATCGAGGAACCGCTCCTGTCGATGACCTGCTGGTAGGCCGCCGCCGCTTCTTCGAGCCGCCCGCTCTCGGCGAGCAGCGACGCGGCGTAGTACCGGGCCTGGAGGCCGGCATCGGTGCCGGGGAACCCGTCGGCCACCGCCTGCAGTTCGCCGATCACCGCGGACGTCCGCTCGGCCTCGGTGGCGAAGCTCCCCTCCGCCGGCGGCTGGCCCTCGGCCGGCGCCACGACAGGCCGGCGCGCCGTCTCGATGGCGGCCTGCAACTGCTCGTGCGCGCGTTCCTCGGTGCGCGCCCGGTAGGCGTTGTAGCCGAGGATGCCGCCGACGACGATGACGGCGGCAATCGCCGCCAACGCGATCGTCCGTCCGTGCGAGGCGACAAACAGCGAGAACCACGCGATGGCGTCCGCTGCTTCGTTGTGCTTGAGGCGTTCGCGTTCCGCTTTCTTCATACGTCGAGCCGCGGCGCACGCCTGTCGGGCACCACGGACGTCCTCCGCGCAAAAAAGTCTGGTGAGCGTGCCCGGAGTCGAACCGGGGACCTGCCGCTTAGGAGGCGGCCGCTCTATCCTGCTGAGCTACACGCTCGAATCGGTCGGGCAGAAACACCCAAAGAGACATGATACCCCGGCCGGACGCACCTCGGCCGTGGCCTTTTCCCTCGCTATTCGTCGTACGACATGACGACGTGGACGGGATGGCCGTCGAGGTGCCGGCGGCCGTTGAGGAACGTGAGCTCGATCAAGAACGAGACGCCGATCACCGACGCCCCGAGCGAGTCGAGGAGGTTCACGGTGGCCTTCGCCGTGCCGCCGGTCGCGAGCAGGTCGTCCACGACGATCACCCGCTGCCCCGGCGCGATCGCGTCGGCGTGTACCTGGAGGCTGTCCGACCCGTATTCAAGGTCGTACGACACCTGACGGGTGGCGGCGGGAAGCTTCCCCGGCTTGCGCACCGGCACGAACCCGGCGCCCAGCCTGTCGGCCAGCGCGGCGCCGAAGATGAACCCCCGGCTCTCGATGCCGACCACCAGGTCGACACTGCCGGCGGTGTACGGCGCCCCGAGCGCGTCGAGCGCGAGGCGGTAGCCCTCGGGATCGAGCAGCAACGTCGTGATGTCGTAGAAGAGGATACCGGGCTTCGGGAAGTCCGGGACGTGCCGGATCTTCGACTTGAGGATGGACGCGGTGTCGTTCATGCAGGTCAGGAGCGAATGCGGAAGCCGTCCGGCGACTCGGCCAGCACGTCTTCGGTGGTGACATCATCGACACGGGCGCCGGGCGGCCCCTGCCACAGGCGCCACTCGAACCGCGACAGCGCCTCCGCGTCGCCTTCGGCGTGGACGTCGACGTGCCCGTCCGGGGCGTTGCGCACCCAGCCTCGCAGGCCTTCGGCACGGGCAGCCTCCACGACGAAGGCCCTGTAGCCCACGCCCTGCACCCGCCCGGTCACCTGCATGCGCCGCGCCCGAATCATGGCCGGCTAATCCTACCGGCCCCTCTCGAAGCTGACAAGACAAGCCGCGCCGGCGGACTCGGCAGGATCGCAGGTTCTGCGACACGCCTCCGAGGCACCCATGCAGTTGCTGCCACGTCGCCTCGCCGGTTGGGACGATTCTCCCGGCCTCCCCGTGGCCCGCGGTTTGCACTTGTCACGGCGGTCGGGGGACCTGCCCGTCTTCACGGCGGTTTGGCCGCTGACGGAGGCGAGCATGCGACGTACAGGGTGGTGGGTGGCCGGGCTCCTCGTGTGGTGGGGTCCTGCCGGCGCCCACGCGCAGAGCGTGAACATGGGCACGACGTTCCACGAGCTGGAGGCCCGCGCCGAACGGGTCGTCGTGACCTTCGACGATGCGGAGGTGGAGACGCGGCGGGCGACGGACGGCAGCTGGCGGGCGTCGCTGCGCAACGCACAGGGCCGGCTGCAGGCTCACCTCGAGGGCCAGCGCGGTCAGCGCGGCGTGCGGTTCCGCCCGGCCGCCGACGCCGCGAACGCCTTTGCGTTCGAGCTGGCCGACGCCACCGACGTCGGCCTCGACTGGACGGCCGTCCAGCTCTATACCAACTGGGTGGACGCCGCCGAGAACGTCAGGGCCGGCCGGCCGGCGAGCCCTGCCGCCACGGTCTGGGACGGGCACGTCCGGCGCGACCCGGCCGCTCGCGGGCGCGGGCGAAGTGTGGCGCAACTGGCCGCGCGGATCCGGAAGGTCCGCACGACCTTTCCGGACGTCGACGTGACGGCCACCCTCGACGAGCATCAGCCGGTGCGCGTGAAGGGCAAGCGCATCGACTACTCGAAGTTCACCGCGCGGGTGGTGGACAGGCGGACGGGCCGCCACCTGGGCTTCGTCCGCTGGTTCGACACCGCACAGGTGCTCACGTGGAAAATCGAGGGCGGCACGTCGGGGGTCGTCATGCCCGACCGCCTGCCCGAGGGCTGGACGTTCACGCCGACGCTCGCGTGGGCCAACGTCCAGGCGTACTATTTCGCGACCCATCCGCAGCACACCGACCTCGGCAGCCCCGTCGTGCGGCGGCTGCGTGACGTCTTCACGCGTCCGTCCGATGCGCCGGCGCTCGGCCAGGTGGCGTGGCTCGGGCCGCTGGCCGGCCTCTCGCAGCCGCTGCCGTGGCGGACGTCGCTGCCAGCCTGGGGCGCCACGCCCGCCGCGTCCACCGGCACGTTCAACGAGCCCGGCTGCGACAACCTGCACTGGCTCGACGGAACGGTCTTCCGGATGTGCTGCGATCGGCACGACACGTGCTACGAGAAGCAGGGCTGCTCGGCACTCTCGTGGTGGTGGCCCTTCTCGGCACATTGGCAATGCGCGCGGTGCAACGCGCAGGCGGTGTACTGCTTCTGCACACTCGCCAACCCCTACCACTGCGGCGGCTCGGGCGGCGGCGGTGGCGGCGGCGGTGGCGACGACACGGACTGCTCGCGGGCCTCGGGGGGATTCTGCCCCGTGACATGCCAGTCGTGCATCGCCGCGTGATCGACAGGTGCCGGGGCGGCCGGCCTCGGCTGTCCCGGCGGTCCAGGCACCGGCCCGGCCGCACCGGGCCGACGGTGCGAGGCACGGCCAATGGAGGCTGAGCATGCGTGAGGTATTCGTCGCCGCGGGGCTTGTGGCCGTCGCCGTCATCACGCTCGGGACGCGCTGGCAGGGCGTGGAGATAGAGCCGGGCATCTGGCGCGACAGCGTGTCGCCAGCCCGGTGGGCGCTCCTGGCATCGGTGCTCGTCCTGGCCGGCGGCGCGGCGGCCCCGGCGTTGCCAACGTGGCCGCGGCGCCTGCGGGTCCTCGTGCCGCTGCTCGCCTGGATCCTGTGGCAGCTCAGGCACGGCACGCTCTGGCCTGTCGCGTTCGCCGTGTACGCCACGGGCATCGTCGTGAGCTGGCTGGCCGGCGTGCTCGTGGGGCTCGCCTGCGCGCGCCGGCGGCGTGCGTGACACGCCGGGTGCGGCACGCGCACAACGCGGGAGGACGACAGAACGGCGCCGGCCACGTACAATGGTCGGGAGCGCCAGGTCAGTTGACCACGGGCAGGATCCGGAACGGCCGTGTTCCGGTGACGTCGTGTCATGCGCACGGCGGAGGCGCCGCCTGCCTTCGAGGAGGAGAGAAGCACGATGAGCCAGAAAGGGCGCCTCACGCAGGCGAAGCGCGAACGCGAGCGAGCCGTGGCCGAACGCCGTCGTCGCAAGGCCGCCGAGCGGGCGGAGGCCAAGGCACGCCAGGAACAGCAGCCGCGCCGCAGCGCCGATGAGGACCCCGATCTCGCTGGCATCGTGCCCGGCCCGCAGCCGAAGCAGGACTGGCAGATCGAGGAACAGGAAGGTCAGTAGTCCGTCGTTCGGCCCGGTGTTGTCGCAGTCCTTCCCACTCGCTGGATCGTCGGCCTCGTGTCACCTCCGGTGACGCGCTTCCCTTCCATGTCTGATACGCCCGGTCTCGGGCCCGCCGCCACCGGCCCCGCGCCTGGTGGTCACGGCGGCAGCAGTGTGTCCGTCCCCGCCACGACGCTCGCCGAGTTACGCGACGCGATCGCGGCCCGGGCGCCGGGTGCGCGCGTGGAGGTGAACGCGCCGCTGGCGCCGCTCACGACGTTTCGCCTGGGCGGCACGGCCGACATGCTCGTCACCGTGCGCACCGAGGACGACGCGGCCGCCGTGGCGCGCTGCGCGTACGCCGCTGGCGTGCCGCTGGTGGCGCTCGGCGGCGGGTCCAACGTGCTCGTTGCCGACGCGGGCGTGCGGGGTGTCGTCCTGCGCTTCCATGGCGGCGAGGTGCGCGAGGACACCCCGGGGACCGTACGGGCCGACGCCGGTGTCACCATCAACACGCTCGTCCGCTGGCTGATTGGCCGCGGGCTCGCCGGGCTCGAGGCATGGGCCGGCACGCCGGGCACCGTGGGCGGCGCCGTGTACGGCAACGCGCACTTCCAGGGTCGGCTGATCAGCGAGGCCATCGTCGACGTGCGGCTGCTGCGGCCGGACGGCACGCGTGTGGACGTCCCCGCGGCGGAGATGGAGTTCGGCTACGACGACAGCCGCCTCCAGCGCACGGGCGAGCTCGTCGTCTCGGCGCGGTTTGCGGTGACCCCTGGCGACCCTGCACGCCTGCGGGCCATCGCCCGCGAATCGCTGGCCTTCCGCAAGCGGACCCAGCCACTGCACATGGCCAGCGCCGGCTGCATCTTCCAGAACCCGGGCCCCGACGAGCCGCTGCCCGCCGGCATGCCGCGCTCGGCGGGCGCGCTGGTGGACCGCGCGGGCCTCAAGGGGCGACACGTCGGCGCCGCGCTCGTCTCGCCCGTGCACGCCAACTTCATCGTCATCGACGGACCGGGATCCGCCCGGGACGTCCACAGCCTGATCGAGCAGGCGCGCGAGGCCGTCGCCGCACGCTTCGGCGTCCGCCTGCGCGAGGAAATTGTCCGCCTCGGCGACTGGTCCGGCGTCGGCACGTCCGAGTCGAACCACGATCCCCGGGAGCAGTCCTGACCCATGGCCATTCTGCGTGTCGAAGGCGGACGCCCGCTCGAAGGGCGCATCCGCGTCGAGGGCAACAAGAACGCGGCGCTGCCGCTCATCGTCGCCAGCCTGCTCACCGACCAGCCGGTGGTGCTGCACAACGTGCCGCGCATCGGCGACGTGCACGTGCTGCTCGACATCCTCGAGGGCCTCGGCACCGAGGTGCAGGGCCGCGGCTCGGCGACGGTAACGCTGCGCACGCGGGAGCTGGCGACGGCGGAGCCCAAGGCGGACCTGGTCGGCAGGCTGCGCGGCTCGGTGCTGCTGCTCGGCCCGCTCCTCGCGCGCGCGGGCCGCGCCCACCTCGCGCAACCGGGCGGCGACTTCCCGTCCCGGCGCACCATCGCCACGCACGTGCAGGTGCTGCGCGCGCTCGGTGCCGTGCCGTCGCCCGTCGGCGCGCACGGGTTCGAGGCGCCCGACGGCGGGCTGCGCGGCGCTTCGTTCTACATGGACGAGGCGTCGGTGACGGCCACCGAGCTGGCCGTCCTGGCAGCGGTGCTCGCAAAGGGCACCACCGACATCCGGCACGCGGCGACCGAGCCGCACGTGGTCGAACTGTGCACGCTGCTGACGGCCATGGGCGCCCAGATCGAGGGCGCCGGCAGTTCGCGCATCCGCGTGCACGGTGTCGACCGGCTCACGGGCGCGGCGCACACGCTGCGCGGCGACTACATCGAGGCCGGGTCGTGGGCCGTCGTCGCGGCGGTGACGGGCGGCGCCGTGCAGGTCTCGGGCGCGTCGTGGGACGACCTCGAGCCGACCGTGTCGGTGCTCCAGCGGATGGCGGTGGACTGCCACGTCGACGGCGACGTCCTCGAGGTCGCGCCGTCACGCTGCCGTGCCATCGGCCGCATCGTCACCGGCCTGTGGCCCGGATTCCCGAGTGACATGGTCAGCCTCGTTACGGTGCTGGCGACCCAGGCGGAAGGCCGGACGCTCATCCACGACTGGATGTACGAGCTGCGGCTCTTCGCGCTGGAGCAGCTGAGCGGCATGCATGCCGACATCTTCCTGTGCGACTCGCACCGCATGGTCGTCACCGGGCGGACGCCGCTGCGCGGCCGGCACCTCGACACGCGCGACCTGCGCTCGGGCATGGCCCTCATCGCCGCGGCCCTGTCGGCCGAGGGCGAGAGCGTCGTCGGGCCACTCGAGACCGTCGAGCGCGGCTACGCGCAGGTGGTGGACAGGCTGACCGCGCTCGGCGCCCAGGTGCAGCGGGAGGCCTGACGCACGTACCGGCGCGGAGCGCTGGACGACCGTGCAGACTCGGCGTCACCCCGCGACGTGAGGTGAAAAGGTAACGAGTCGAGCGAGTGGACGTGCGATCGCGGCGCGTGTGCGGCGCATCGCGCTGCGTGACCGGAAGACGCGCTCGCCCGACGGTGAGGGAACGATGGGGCGACGGCGGCGTCGACACGCCGACGCGGGGCGCAGTGTTCGGTCTGGCGGTTGGCGGCGAGCGGTTCGGATGACTCGCCGACCGATCGCGTCGAGCCCGCGGCTGGTCGTGCGCGGTTGGCGGCTACCGGTTGGCGGTTAGCGGATTGGCACTCGCCCCGGCCGCGAGCGAACGCATGTGAGTGAGTGAGTGGTCGGGGCGAGAGGATTTGAACCTCCGACCCCTCGGTCCCGAACCGAGTGCTCTACCAGGCTGAGCCACGCCCCGACAACCGGGTGATTCTACTCGACGGCCATGAACGCGTCAAACGGTGCCCACGCGGAACGCCGCCGCCGTCCTCGCCGGACGCACCGGCGCCTTCGCCCACGGCGGCCGCGCCACGAGCGTGCCCCGGTGGCCCGGCGCGCCATTCATGATGGCCGGCCCGCCGCCGATTGAACGGATCATGGACGGCGCGGCAGCCATCACGGCATCGGCAAACGCGGCAGCCGCCGCGGAACGCACCACACTGGTGCTCGGCAAGGCCATGCGCCAGGAGCGTGACCAGGCGGCGGCGCTCGTCCAGCTGCTCGACCAGCCGCAGGCCCCGCCACCCGTTCGCGACGGCGTGGGCCGGCACGTCAACTACCGCGCCTGATCCGCCCCGTCTCCTGGCAGCAGCGTCGCCACGTACCGCATGGCGTCGTGCGCCGTGAGGTTCGGCTGCAGCGGCGTGACCGAGATGTATCCCTCGCGCACGGCCTCGTAGTCGGACTGCCCGTGCGGCACCCACTCGCTCAGCCCCTCGTCGATCCAGTAGTACGGCCTCCCTCGTGGATCGTCGCCACGCAGCACCTCCGTGACATGCGTGCGGTCGGCCTGCACGGTGAGCCGCCAGCCCCGCGGCGTGCCCGTGGCGAGGTTGACGTTCAGCAGCGTGCGCGGCGGCAGGCCGTGCGCCAGCACCTGCCGCGCGAGGTGGGTGGCCGCTGACGCCGCGTGCGAGAAGTCGAACCGGTCGGTGCGCTGCAGCGACACCGCGATCGACGGGATCCCGAGCAGGATGCCCTCGAGCGCGCCGGCCACCGTCCCCGAATAGGTGACGTCGTCGCCGAGGTTCCAGCCCTTGTTGATGCCCGAGACGACAAGGTCCGGCTTGCGGTCGAACAGGTGCGCGACGGCGATGTTGACGCAGTCGGTCGGCGTGCCGTCCACCATGTAGACGCGCGGGCCGAGCTGCTCGAGCCGCAGCGGTCGCGCGAGCGTGAGCGCGTGGCCGATGGCGCTCGACTCGTGGTGCGGTGCGACCACCGTGACCTCCCCCAGGGTCTCCAGCGCGACTGCCAGCGCCTCGATGCCCTCCGAACGGACGCCATCGTCGTTGGTGACGAGAATCTTACGCATGATTCACAGCATGGCATGCGGACGCCTGCCGCGGCGAGCTGCGGCATACTGCTGCTGCCATGAGCCGGTCGCGTGCCCCCTTCGACGCCATCCTCCTCGTCGCGTTCGGCGGTCCCCTCGGGCGCGAGGACATCCGCCCGTTCCTCGCCAACGTGTTGCGCGGGCGCCACGTGCCGCCCGCGCGCGTCGAGGACGTCGCCCACCACTACGAGCTGTTCGACGGCGTGTCGCCGCTCACCCGCTTCACGATGGACCAGGCCGAGGGCCTGCGGCGGGCGCTCGAGGCGCGCGGCCTGACGCTGCCGGTCTATGTCGGCATGCGCAACTGGAAGCCCCTGCTGCCCGACGTGCTGGCGCAGATGGCAAGCGACGGCGTGCGACGCGCCATCGGCGTCCTGCTGTCGGCCCACCGCTCGTACTCCGGATGCACGCAGTACCGCCACAACGTCCAGCAGGCCAACGAGGAACTGGTGGCGGCCGGGCGGCAGCCGATCGACGTGACCTACGTGAACGACTGGCACACCCACGACGGCCTCATCGCGGCCGTGAGTGACGAGCTGCAGCGGGCGCGGGCGTCGTTGCCCGAGAACGTGCGCGACGCCGCGCGCGTGGTCTTCACGGCGCACAGCATCCCGGCACGCATGGAGGGCGCCGCGACGTACGTGCGGCAGTTGCAGGAATCGGCGACGCGGGTCGCCGCGCACGCCGGCCTCGAACGGTGGGACCTGGTCTACCAGAGCCGCAGCGGCAGACCGGACGACCCGTGGCTGGAACCCGACATCAACGACTGGCTCCGGCACGAGGCGTCACGTGGCCTGCCGGCCGTGGTGGTGAGTCCGCTGGGCTTCGTCTGCGACCACATCGAGGTGCTCTACGACCTCGGCCACGAGGCCCGGGAGACGTGCGCGTCGCTCGGCATCCCGATGGCGCTGGCCTCGTCGGTCAACGCGCACCCGGCGTTCATCGAGACGCTGGCCGACGCGGTGCAGGCCACGCACGACCGGTACCGGACGGGACGCCCGCTTCCGATCGTCCATCCCGCGCACCGCGCGGCCCGCGAGCTGCCGCCGCCCGTACGGTAGGGCCGGGCGGCCGGCGGCGGGAAGCGCCCGCCGCCCCTTCCCGGTCAGCTCACCTGCGCCGCGCAGTACTTGTCGAAGGCGGCGACGAGCTCGGCGGCGATGCCCTCGGCGCTGTTCCCCTCGATCTGGTGCCGCTCCATCATGTAGACGAGCTTGCCGTCGCGCAGCAGCCCGACCGACGGCGAGGACGGCGGATAGCCGGTGAAGTACTGCCGCGCCCGCTCGGTCGCCTCGATGTCGGCCCCTGCGAAGACGGTCGTCACGCGCTCGGGACGGGTCCCGTGCTGCAGGGCCAGCGCGATGCCGGGACGCGCCTTCCCCGCCGCGCACCCGCAGACGGAGTTGACGATGATCATCGTGGTGCCCGGCGCCGTCGCGGCGGCATCCACGTCGGCTGCTGTACGGAGTTCGGTAACGCCCAGACGCGTCAGTTCCTCGCGCATCGGGGCGATCAGGAATTCGGGATACGCCACACACACTCCTTCCGGGGTCGAGCCCCAACCTCCATTATGGCCCACCGGGCCGGCACCGCCCGCCCCGGGCGGCACGGCGCCGGGCGGCGTCAGTCGCGGCGTTCCGTGTCCTCGCGCAGCAGCGACGCGGCCTCGCCCTCGTCCTCGGCCGGAACCTCCACCGGCCCCTTCATCCGCGCGTAGGCGTAGAAGCCGCCGAAGATCACCACGATCAGCCCGAGCGACAGCCACTTCGGCACCTCGAAGTGCACCACGCCGATCTGGTGGAAGTACTCGATCAGCAGCTTGATGCCGACCCAGCCGATGATGACGAACGCGCCGTCCACCAGCACCGGGAACCGCTGCACGACAGTCAGCAGCTGTCCGATGAGCAGGCGCATCGCGACGATGCCGAGCAGGCCGCCGGTGATGATCACCCACAGCTTCGGCGACATCGCCACCGCCACCAGGATGGAGTCGACGGCAAAGACGATGTCGGTCAGCTCGACCTTGATCACCGTCGTCCAGAAGGCGCCGAGGCCGAACCAGCTGGTCGCCGGCTTGATGGCGCGCCGCTCCTCTCCGTCGCCCCCGCGGAAGTGGCTGTACGGCAGCCAGAGGAGGTACGCGGCGCCAATCAGCTTCACCCACGACAGCTGGATCATGAACGCGGCGAAGACGGTGGCGAGGCCGCGGAACAGGAACGCGCCGAGGATGCCGTAGCGCAGCGCCTTCCGCTGCTCGTGGCGCGGCAGCGCCAGCACCAGGATGGCGAGCACGAGCGCGTTGTCGGCGCTCAGGATGCCCTCGAGCAGGACGAGGAGCGCGATGGTCAGCAGGTCGGCGAAGGTGACGTCCACGAGGCTTCCGGCCCTGGATGGCGCGACATGCGCCCGCCCGGGGGGCTTCAGTATGCCGCAGGCCCCGGCGGCACGGTGGGACCCGCACGCGAGAGGTTGACACGCACCGAGTCAATGTCTACACTTGCTTCATGTCAGCGGTGTCATATGACTCGAAGTAACACCAGGTCGGCGGAGTCCGACGAGCTGTACCTCATCAGCATGGCGGCGAGGCACCTTGGCATGCACCCGCAGACGCTGCGCAAGTACGAGCGTCTCGGCCTGGTGCGCCCGTCGCGCACGCTGGGCAGCATGCGGGTCTATACCCGCGAGGAGATCGACAGGCTGCGCACCATCAAGTACCTCGTCGACGAGGGCGGCATCAACCTCGCCGGCGTGCAGCGCCTGCTGGCGGTGGCCGACGTCGTCCGTCGCCTGCGGCCGCTGGCCCGGCAGGATGACTGGTCGCGCACGTCGATGCGGCAGCTGATCCAGGAACTCGATCGCCTGAGCGAGATGCTCGGCTTGTGAGGCCCACGTGGACTTCCGCGATTACTACGCGATTCTTGGGGTCCCCAAGACCGCGACGGACAAGGAAATCAAGCAGGCGTTTCGCAGGCTCGCCCGCAAGTACCACCCGGACGTGAACCCGGGCGATGCCAGCGCCGAGGCCCGCTTCAAGGAAGTGAGCGAGGCCTACGAGGTGCTCGGCTCGCCCGAGACGCGCAGGAAATACGACGAGCTCGGCGCGAACTGGAAGGCGTACGAGCAGGCCGCGCGCCAGGGCGGCGGGTCGCCGTTTGGCGGGTTCGGGGGGCCGGGGGGCGGCACCTGGACGTTCAACATGGGTGGTTCCGGCGGCGGACGGCCGGTGGATCCCGAGGAGGTCGAGGAGCTCTTCGGTGACGAGAGCCCCTTCTCCGACTTCTTCAAGACGTTCTTCGGCGGCACGCAGACGCGGCGCCGCACGGCGGGGCGACGCCGCACGACACGCCAGGGTCCGGCGACAGGCCGCGCGGCCTCGACGGTCGACCACGAGGTGTCCCTTTCGCTCGAGGAAGCCTTCACCGGGACGTCACGCCGCGTGACGCTGTCGGGACCAGGCCGGGCCGACCGCACCATCGAGGTGCGGTTCCCCGCCGGCATCCGGGACGGCCAGCGCGTGCGCGCGGCCTCGGAGGGCGGCGACGTGTATTTCCGGGTGCGCATCCAGCCGCACCCGCGGTTCGAGCGGCGCGGCGACCACGACCTTGCGGTCAAGGTGCCCATCTCGGTGCCGACGGCCGTGCTGGGCGGCGAGGCCGAGGTCCGGCCGCTGGTCGGGCGTCCGCTGCGCGTGCGCGTCCCGCCCGGCAGCGCGCCGGGGCGCACGCTGCGCGTGCGCGGCCAGGGCATGCCCGTGCTGGGCCAGTCCGGCGTACGCGGCGATTTGCTGGTCACGCTCGAGGTGAAGGTGCCCTCCCGGCTGACCGACGAGGAACGGCGGCACTACGAAGCACTGGCCGCGCTCGAGGCGCGGCCCGCACAGACGGCATGACCGTCGGCGGGCCCGGCGAACGCAGGCGACAACACACAGGAAGATTCACATGGACATGCAGAGACTTACGGAGAAGGCGCAGGAGGCGCTCATCGCATCCCAGCGACTGGCGACCTCGCTCGGGCATCCGCAGATCGAGCCCGAGCACCTGCTGCTGACGCTCGTCCGCCAGTCGGGCGGCATCGTGCCCGACGTCCTGCGCAAGATGCAGGTGGAGCCCGAGGCGGTTGCCCGCGCGCTCCAGGCCGATCTCGACAGGCGTCCGAAGGTGCAGGGCGGCGCCGAGGCCGGTCTCGGTTCCCGCCTGCGCGCCGTGTTCGACGCGGCCGAACGCCACGCGACGCAGCTTCAGGACCAGTACATCAGCACCGAGCACTTCCTGCTCGCGATGGCCGATGAGGGCGACCGCGTGCCCGTCGGCCAGATCCTGCGCGGGGCGGGCGTCACGCCCGACAAGGTGCTCCAGGCGCTGCGCGCCGTGCGCGGGGCGCAGCGCGTCACCGACCAGAACCCCGAGGGCAAGTATCAGGCGCTCGAGAAGTACGGCCGCGACCTCACCGACCTTGCCCGCAGCGGCAAGCTCGACCCGGTGATCGGCCGCGACGAGGAGATCCGCCGGGTCATCCAGGTGCTCTCGCGGCGGACCAAGAACAACCCCGTGCTCATC
>CAYSHC010000055.1:0-24579 GCA_964430855.1 uncultured Vicinamibacteraceae bacterium | reverse complement strand
GGCGACGGCATCGCCGTGCTGCGGGAGGCCAAGCGGCTGCAGCCCGACGTGCCCGGCATCCTGATGACCGGCTTCGTCTCGACCGCGACGGCGATCGAGGCGCTGCGGACGGGGGCGCTCGACTACGTCAGCAAGCCGTTCGACGTCGACGAGATGAAGCGCGTCGTCGCCCAGGTGCTCGAGCGCCGACACGCCGCGGGTGCCGCGGCCGCCGCGCAGGAGGGCGCGCGCGTGCCGAGCGGGAAGGCCGCCGAGACGCTGATCGGGCAGAGCCCCGCGATGCACCGCGTGTGCGCCCTCATCGAGGCCATCGCCGGCACGTCGAGCACCGTGCTGATCACGGGCGAGTCGGGCACGGGCAAGGAAGTGGCCGCGCGCGCGATCCACCGTCTCTCGCCGCGCGCCTCGCGGCCGTTTGTCGCCATCAACTGCGGGGCACTCACCGAGACGCTGCTCGAGTCGGAGCTCTTCGGCCACGTGCGGGGCGCCTTCACCGGCGCCACGACGACCAAGCGCGGCCTGATCGAGGAGGCGGAGAAGGGGACGATCTTCCTCGACGAGCTCGGCGAGATGAGCCCGCTGATGCAGGTCAAGCTGCTGCGCGTGCTCCAGGAGCGCCGCTTCCGCCGCGTGGGTGGCACCGAGGAGATCGCCGCGGACATCCGCGTGATCGCCGCGACCAACCGCGATCTGGCGAAGATGGTCGCCGAAGGCACCTTCCGCGAGGACCTGTACTACCGCGTCAACGTCATCCCGGTGGCGCTGCCGCCGCTGCGGCAGCGCGTCGAGGACATCCCGCTGCTCGCGCAGCACTTCCTCGAGCGGACCGCCGCGGCGATGGCGCGTCCCGCCGCGCGGCTCAGCGCCGAGGCCATCGAGGCGCTCCAGCGCTATCACTGGCCGGGCAACATCCGGGAACTCGAAAACGCCATCGAGCGCGCCGTCGCCTTCGAGCCGACGACCGAGGTCCAGGCCTCCAGCCTCCCGGAGCACATCGTCGGCGAGACGGCGTCGCGGGGCGAGGTTGCGTCGGCGCAGGGCCTTGCCACAGGGCCGCGCATCCCGGACGAGGGCTTCCAGCTCGAAGAGCACGTCCGCGCCGTCGAGCGCGAGTACATCGCCGAGGCCCTCCGCCGTGCCGACGGCGTCAGGATGCGCGCGGCGGAGCTGCTCGGCATGAGCTTCCGCAGCTTCAGGTACTACGCCAAGAAGTACGACCTCTAGGGAGGCGCCATGTGCGCGCCTCCTCCCCTCCTCGTTCCTCCCTCGCGAGGTGACAACCTTTGTTGTCGTCGTTGACAGGAATCGTCAGTCGGCTCGACGATGGTGAAGGCGGCCGACCGGCCGGGCACCGCGGACGTCTCAAATTTCATTGAAAATGCGCGGGTTCCCGAGGGTGGCGCCTGCGCGCCGTTGTGGCATATCGATTGCTATCCGTCTGGGCATGGATGAGTGGGGTCGCGGGGGCGGCCCTTCGGACCAAGGGGCCGCCACTGCTCGTGGGGTCACTGCCCAGAGGAGAACAGAGTCATGAAGAATCGCAACAACCAGGGTTTCACGCTGATCGAGCTGCTCATCGTGGTGGCGATCATCGGCATCATCGCCGCGATCGCGATCCCGGGCCTGCTCCGTGCCCGCATGTCGGGCAACGAGTCGTCGGCCATCGGGTCCATGCGCTCGATCAACAGCGGCCAGGCGACCTACGCCGCCAGCTGCGCGTCGGGCGGCTTCGCCTCGAGCCTCACGGCGCTCGTGACCGCGGCGCCCGGCAGCTCGGCCGGCTTCATCAGCCCTGACCTCGACCCGGCGAACAGCCCCGGCGCGGGTGCGGCTGGCGCGCTCCCGAACAGCGCCGGCAAGAGCGGCTACGACGTGGGTCTCGCGGCCGGTGACGGCTCCGCGGTGCTGAACGTGGCGGTGTGCAACGGCGTGGCCGACGACGTGGTGTCGGGCTACTTCGCGATGGCCGTGCCGCAGCAGGTGGGCTCCACGGGGCAGCGTTCGTTCGCGACCGACCAGCGCGGCACGGTGTGGCAGGATGCGCAGGGCGCCCCGCTGGCCGAGCCGCTCGAGACCGCCGGCGACGTGACGCCCGTCCAGTAAGCGCCGGGTTACCCTCCACCACTCCCTCGGGCCTCGTGACGCCACGGCGTCACGAGGCTTTTTTTCGTCGTCGGAGCGCCGCGTCCCGGCATCGTCCTTGCTTCAGGAACGGGCAAGGAGATGCTGCCGATGTGCGTTCGTACCAGGCACGGCTTCACGCTGATCGAAGTCCTGCTCGTCGTCATGCTCATAGGGATCCTCGCCGCGCTCAGCGCGCCGTTCCTGCTCGCGGCGCGGTCGTCGGCCAACGAGGCGTCGGCCGTGGGATCGCTGAAGGCGCTCAACAGCGGCCAGGAGACGTTCGCGGCGGTCTGCGGCCGGGGCAACTACACCGATTCGCTCGACACGCTCGTCGACGAGCGCTTCGTCTCGCCGGACCTCGACATCTCGCCGAAGAGCGGCTTCATCTTCGCGCTCTCCGGCGACGACTACGAACCGCGGCCTGCCGACTGCACGGGCCAGGCGAGCCGCAGCGGGTACTACTTCAGCGCCGAGCCCCTCAGCGCGAGCACCGGCCGGCGGGCGTTTGCCACCAACCAGGTGGGCACGATCTGGCAGGACACGAGCGGCACGGCACCCACCGAGCCGTTCGTCGCCGGCGGGACGGTCTCTCCCCTCACGTCGCAGTAGCGGTGCGCGCCGCCCGGGGAGCGCCCACCCCGCGGGGCGCCAACCCGAATGGCGCGCGCCTCGGCGGCCGCGCCGCGTCCTCCTGTCCTCCAGGCCTCCTCCTCCGTGTTAGCATCGCGATCGCTCATGTCCAGCCGGGCTTTCACCGCCGTCGTGGTCTTCATCCTGCTGGGGCTCGGCGCGTCGCTCGCCGCCTCGTGGGTGCACTATCAGGCCGTCGCACGCGCCGACTACATCAGCTTCTGCGACGTGAACGCGACGTTCAGCTGCACGCAGGCGTACCAGAGCGAATACGGGCGGCTGCTCGGCATCCCCGTCGCCGTGCTCGGCGTCGGGTACTTCCTCGGGTTGCTCCTGCTGGCGCTGCTCGGGCGGCACCTCGAGGCGATTGCTGGCTCCCTGGTCATCGGGGCGGGGGGCGGGCTCGTCGTCGTGCTGTACCTGGCCTGGGCGACGCTGTTCGTGCTCGGCACGCTCTGCCTGCTCTGCCTGGCAACCTACGCCGCCGTCATCGGGCTGTTCTTCGTCGCGGGCGCGGCCATGCCGTTCCCCGTCTCGGGGCTGGCGTCGCGGCTGTCGCGCGACCTCCCGCGGCTGACGGCCACCCCGGCCGCCCTGGCGGCCATCCTCGTCGTGCTGGCGGCGACGGTGGTCGGTGCCGTACTGTTTCCGGGCGAGCACGATGCCGCGCCGGCGCCCGCCGCGCCGACGGCCGCGACAGCGCCTGCCGGTCCCGTGGACCTCGGCCCGCCGCTGAGCGAGGCCGAGAAGGCGCAGCTGCGGGCGTCGTTCGACAACATGCCACGGGCGATCGTTCCCGCGGACGCCGGTGGCGCGCGCGTGGTGATCGTGAAGTTCAACGACTACCAGTGCCCGCCGTGCCGCCAGACCTGGCAGCTGTACCAGCCGATCAAGGCGAAGTGGGACGAGCAGGCTCCGGGCCAGGTCAAGTTCATCACGCGCGACTTCCCGCTCGAGCCCGAGTGCAACGCCTCGGTGACCTCGGGGCTGCACGCAGCGGCCTGCGAGGCGGCCGTCGCCGTTCGGCTCGCGCGCGAGCAGGGGAAGGCCGACGAGATGGAAGCGTGGATCTTCGCGCGGCAGCCCTCGCTCACGCCGGATCTCGTCCGGCAGGGCGCGCGGGAGGTCGCCGGGGTCACCGATTTCGACGCGCGCTACGAGGCGATGCTCGCGCTCGTCAGGGCCGACACGGCCCTCGGCGCCAGCCTGGGCGTGACGTCGACGCCGACTTTCTTCCTCAACGGCGTGAAGGTAGGCGGCCTGCCGCCCCGCGTGCTCGACTTCCTGATCGAGTACGAGCTCGAGAAGGTCACGGCGCCGCGCGAGTGAAGCGCCACGGCCAGCGGCCGATTTGTTCCGGTGCGTGGCGGCCTGCCGGCCGCACCAGTGAGCCATGGCAGATCCGGTCATTCAGCTCGAGCACCTGACGAAGGACTATCCCGTTGGCTTCTGGCGTCCCCGGCCCTACCGCGCCCTCGACGATCTGTCGCTGGAGGTGCAGCGGGGCGAGGTCTTCGGCTGTCTGGGCCCGAACGGCGCCGGCAAGAGCACCACGCTGAAGCTGCTCATGCGCCTGGTCTTCCCTACCAGGGGCGAGGCGCGCATCCTCGGGCGGCCGCTCGACGACCTCGGCATGCGCCGGCGCGTCGGCTTCCTGCCCGAGAACCCCGCGTTCTACGACTACCTGACTGGTGAGGAGCTGCTGACGTATTACGGGCAGCTCTGCGGCCTCGACGGCGCGACGGCGCGGTCACGCGCCGCGGCGCTGCTCGACCGCGTCGGCATCGGCGCCGAGCGGCGGCTGGCCGTCCGCCGCTACTCCAAGGGCATGGTGCAGCGCCTCGGGCTCGCGCAGGCGCTGGTCAACGATCCGGAGGTCATCTTCCTCGACGAGCCGATGTCGGGCCTCGACCCGCTCGGCCGCCGTGACGTCCGCGCCCTCATCCTCCAGTTGCGCGACGAGGGGCGCACGATCTTCTTCAGCAGCCACATCCTCTCCGACGCCGAGACCCTGTGCAGCCGCGTCGCGATCCTCGCGGCAGGGCGACTCCAGGCGATCGGGGGCATGCACGAGCTCGTCGAGTACAGCACGCGCGGCTGGGACCTGCTGCTCGATGGCGTCACGGCCGACCTGCGCGCCAGCCTCGCGGCGGCCGGCGCCACCATCACGACGCTCGGCGACGACCGGGTGCAGGTGCACCTCGAGTCGCCGGCCACGCCCGAGCCGCTGCTGCCCCTGATCACCGCCGCCGGCGCGCGCGTGCTCGCGCTGACGCCCGTGCGCGAGACGCTCGAGGACGTCTTCGTCAGGTTCGTCGAGGGCAAGCGCCGCGACGACCCGGGCTCGCGCCCGCAGGAGGTCGCCTGATGGCCCGGCTCGTACGCGTCATCGCGATCAACACGTTCCGCGAGGCCGTGCGCGATCGGGTGTTCTACAACCTGGTCCTCTTCGCGGTGCTGCTCGTCGGCTCGTCGATCGTGATCGGGCAACTCGCCGCCGGGCAGGACGTCAAGATCGTCAAGGACCTCGGCCTGGCCGCCGCGTCGCTCTTCGGCGTCGGCATTGCCATCTTCATCGGGATCCAGCTCGTGGCGCGCGAGGTCGAGCGGCGGAGCATCTACGCGACGCTCGCCAAGCCGGTGAGCCGTCCCGCGTTCCTGCTGGGCCGGTACGCCGGCCTGCTCCTGACGCTGCTCGTCAACATCTCCGTGATGACCGCGGCCCTGTACGCCGTGCTCGCCGTCTACCAGTGGCGGATGCCGGCCGACGTCCAGGGGCTGTGGACGCGGCCGCCACTCGACCCCCGGCTGCTCGTCGCCCTTGCGCTGATCTACGTCGAACTCGCGGTGGTGACGGCCATCGCGCTGCTGTGCTCGACGTACTCGAGCGCGCTGCTGTCGGCGTCGGTCACGGCGGCGCTGTGGGTGGCGGGGCATTTCGTGTCGGACCTGCGGTCGCTGCACACGGTCGGCGCCGGCGAGGCGACGCAATGGATCGCCTCGGCCGTGTCCTGGGTGCTGCCGAACCTCGCACTGTTCGACGTCAAGGCGCAGGTCGTGCATGGCCTGCCGATTGCCGGCCGCGACGTGCTGCTGGCCGTCGTCTATGCCGGCTGCTACATCTCGGCGGTGCTCGCGCTGGCCATCGCCGTCTTCGCGCGGCGGGAGCTCAAATGACGCGCCGCGTCGCGGTCGTGGCGGGGATGGTGCTGCTGGCGGCGTCGGCCGGCGTGCAGGGCGCGTGGCTCCGCAGCCCCGCGACACCGGAGGTCCCGCCCGTGCGCTACCTGCGCTCGCCCGAGGCCGCACGCCGGCTGGCGCTCTCCTACGACACGCTCGTCGCCGACCTCTACTGGATGCGCGCGCTCCAGGAGTTCGGGTCGACGCGTCTGCGCGAGGGCGGCGACAAGACCTACGAGGGCCTCTATCCGTTCCTCGACATCGCGACGTCGCTCGACCCGCAGTTCAACATCGCGTACCGCTTCGGCGCGATCTTCCTGTCGGAGCCGCCCCCGGGTGGTCCGGGGCGGACCGATCAGGCCATCGCGCTGCTCCTGAAGGGCATCGAGCACAATCCCACGCGGTGGGAGTACTACCAGGACATCGGGTTCGTCCACTACTGGTGGCATCAGGACTACGCCGAGGCCGCACGCTGGTTCGAGCGCGGCGCGGCCGTCGAGGGCGCGCCGTGGTGGCTGAAGTCGCTGGCGGCCACCACACTCGCCGGCGGCGGCGACCTGCGCAACGCGCGGTTCCTGTGGCGGACGCTGCGTGAGACCGCGGACAACGACTGGCTGCGCCGCGAAGCCGCCCGTCGCCTCGAGCAAATCGACGCGATGGAACGCATCGAGCAGCTGTCGAAGGCCGTGGAGCAGGCGCGGGCGCGCGGCATCGACGGCCCCTGGTCGTGGGCGCTCCTCTTCAGCCAGGGCCTCCTGACGACGGTCCCCATCGACCCGGCCGGCGTGCCGTACGTCATCGACATCAACACCGGCGCGATAGACGTCGGCCGCGACTCGCCGTTGTGGCCGCTGCCGACGCCGCCGGCGACGCCCCCCGCGATCGGGGCCTCCTCCGAGCCGGTCCCGTGACGCCCGACGCGCTCCTGCTCGCCGGCATGGGCCTGCTCGGCCTGGTGGTGGGCAGCTTCCTCAACGTGTGCATCTACAGGCTGCCGCACGACCTGTCCGTCGTGACACCGCCATCCCGCTGCGGCAGCTGCGGCACGACGCTTCGCTGGCGGCACAACGTGCCGGTCGTCAGCTGGATCCTGCTGCGTGGCCGCTGCGCCTTCTGCGGCGCCGCCATCAGCTGGCGCTACCCGCTCGTCGAACTGCTCACCGCCGCCCTGTTCGTCCTTCACGCGTGGTGGTTCGGGCCGACGGCCGTGATGGTCATCCGCACGGCCTTCGCGGCGGCGCTGGTCGTGCTGTTTCTCACCGACCTCGACTGCCGCATCCTCCCCGACGAGATCACCCTGGGCGGCCTGGTCGCGGGCCTGCTCCTCGCGCTCTTCTTCCCGCCCGGCATCGTCTCGTCGCTCCTCGGCGCGGCGCTGGGCGCCGGTATCCTCTGGGCCACGGGTGCCCTCTACGAACGCGTGCGGGGCGTGGAAGGCATGGGGATGGGCGACGTCAAGATGCTCGCGATGGTCGGCGCGGTACTCGGCTGGCCGCTCATGGTGCTCACGCTGGTGCTTGCCTCGATCGCCGGCGGCCTGTTCGGCATGGGTCTCATCGCCCTCCGGGCCGATGCGCGCACGACGATGGTGCCCTTCGGAACGTTCCTTGCCGTGGGGGCGCTGGTCGCTTCGCTGTTCGGCGATGCGATCCTGGCCTGGTACCTGGCCCTGTACGCCATCTGAGGCAGTGGCCGTGAACCGGCATTCCGGGGTAGTGTGGCTTCAATGGCGGTCTGGCTGATCGGTCCGTTCCTCGTGGTGCTGGCGCTGATGCTGCTCTCGTGGTGGCGCGCCGCCAGGCAGGGCAGCCGGTTGCGCGTTGCGCGGATGAACGGCGCGCGGAGCGAGGCCGCGCTCTCGGACGCGATGGCCGAGGCCGTCACGCGGTTGCGCGGCCAGGAGCTGGCGCACCGCGCCCGCGTGGACACGCTCGAGGCATTCATCACCCAGCTGGCCGAGGCCCTGCCGGCAGGCCTCATCGTCGTGTCGCCCGAAGGCCATATCAGGCTGCTCAACAAGTGGGCGACCGAATGGCTGCGCGTGCCTGAGCCGGCGACGGGACGCGTGCTCTGGCAGGTCGAGGGCACCGACGCCCTCCGCGACCTTGGCCATGCCTGCCTCACCGCGCGTGCCCGGCGCGACGGCATCGTGGCCGGGCCGGACGCCGATCGCGCGAGCTACCCGGTCGCCACGATCCCGCTGACGTCCGCCACCGGCGACATCGACGGCCTGCTGTACCTCATCGACCACGAGAAGGTTTCGTAGCAGGGATTGCAGCAGGGCCACGCCCCCACCGTGCAGGTCCTGCGCGGTGGCCGGCTCGCTCGTCGCGCGCGTGCCCGAGCCATGCGGGTTTCCCCACGATCCGGTCGCGCGACCGCGTGGCCCGCCCCTTGCGAAGGGAACGGGCATGTCGTGCCCACGTACGCGCGGGGAACGGGGCGTCTCGCTTGTCGAGACGCTGGTCGCAGCAGGTCTTCTTGCCGTGCTCGTGGGCTCGGTCCTGCCCGTCACGGGCCTTGTCGCGCGCGCCGGGGCCGACGCCAGGCTTCGGGCCCGCGCGCACACGGCGGCGGCCAGCCACCTCGAGCGCCTGCGCGCGCTGCCCTGGTACGCGCTGCCCGACGGGTCGGCCGTCCGGGACAGCGCCAGCCGTGTGTCGGTGGACGGCTTCGTCGCCGGTGGCGCCGGGCTCGACGACGCGCCTCCCGGCGTGCTCGACGTCGACACCGCGGGCTACGCGGACGCGGCGGATGGAGGCGGCGTGACGACGGCCGGGACCGCACCGCTCGTGCGGCGGTGGGAGGTGCGCGCTCATCCGGTCGAAGCGGACTGCCGGGTCATCCGGGTGGAAGTGGCCGGGCGGCGAGCGCTGCTGGCCGGGGTCCCCATGGCGCGGGCGGCGCTGGCACGCGCCGAGTCGCTGGTCTGCGTCGCGGGAGTCAGGCCATGACCTCCGCGCGCGGCTTCACGGCGCTCGAAGCGCTGGCGGCGCTCGCGCTCGGGTCCATCGTCCTCTCCGTGCTGCTCGTCCTGCTCCAGCCGCCCCTCGACCTGACGGTGAGCGCACCGGAGCACGCCGACCTGCTCGAGCGCGCACGGGTGGCCGAGGCGCTCGTCCGCGAGAGCCTCGAGAGCGCGGGCGCAGGCGCCGACCTGCTCGGGCAGTCGGCCATCACCGACGTCGCGCCGGCCATCTGGCCCCGCCGCCTGGGGCGCTGGAGCGCCGACCCCGACACGTCGGCCTGGCCCGACAGGTTCACCGTGGTCACCGTGCCGTGGCTCGCGCCGCAGGCGGCGCTGGCGACGGGCGCGCCGGCAGGCGCCGTCTCGCTCGATCTCGGGACGCACCCGGCCTGCGGCATCGATCCGTCCTGCGGGTTCCGTACGGGCGACCACGTCGCGGTGATGGACGCCGCGACGGGCGTCGCGTTTGCCTCGGTTGCCGGCACGGCACCGGCGCGCGTCGACCTCGACGCGCCCGCCCTCGTGCCGGTCACGCCGGCAGGCATCGTGGCTGCAATCGACATGCGGGTGCTCTACTTCGACGCCGCCCGCCGGCAGCTGCGTCGCTACGACGGGCTGGCCAACGATCAGCCGCTGGTGGATGACGTGGTGTCGATGGCGGTGCGCTACTACGCCGACCCGGCTCCACCGGTCCGACCCGCCCTCGGGGGCGAGGCCACATGCGTTGTTGACGCGGACGGGACGACGCTGCTGCCGCTGCTGGGGCCACTTCCCGCACCGCTCGTCGAGCTCGCGACGGGCGAGCTTGCCGACGGCCCGTGGTGCGGCCATCCGCCCTGGCAGTTCGACGCCGATCTGCTGCGGCTGCGCGCCGTGCGGGTCCGCCTGCGGCTGCAGGCCACGTCGCCGGTCGTGCGTGGCACGGGGCTGGCGTTCCTGCACCCCGGGCAGGCCTCGCGGCCGGCAACGGAAGTGCGCGACGTCGAGTTCGACGTGTTCGTGGCGCCACGGGGGCTGCATGGAGGGTAGGGTGGCGGCGGGCCCGACGACCAACGGCGCACGGGCCGGCGCAGCGCTGCCGGGCGTGCTGCTGGTGATGCTCTGGCTGACGGGCGTCACCGGCTGGCTCGTCGCGCATACGGCCTGGAGCGCCGGCATCCAGCGCGAGGAGCACGTGGTGCTCACGCTCGGCGCTGCGGCCGACGCGATGGGCGCCATGGCGGCGCGGGTGCTGGCATCCCAGCCCGACTGGCACGTCGTCGGCGGCGCCGCGGGGCCCGGGCCCTGCCCGGGGGCGGCCGCGCCCGGCGTCGACCCTGCCGTCCTGGCGACGGAGGCCGCGCGCCTCCAGGCGGCCACCGACGCCATCAGCCGGTGGCCGTCGGCGCAGCGGCCGGTGTGGCGCCCGTGGCTGGCCTGCGGCGCGGACGACCTGCTGGGCGGGTGGCGCGGCGCCGGGCCCGCGCCGTGGGTCGTGGCGCTGGTGGCCGACGACCCTGACGGCCTGACACTTGCCGGCCAGCCCGCGCAGATCGCCGTGGCCGCAGTCGCCGGCACGGCAGACGGCGCGCGGGTGCGGCGCCTTCTCGCCGTCCGGCGGGCGGCGCTCGATATGCCGCCCCGTATCGTCGCCTGGCGCCAGGGATGAGGATGGCGAAGGGACGGAACGGACCGGGGATGTGGCGGCCGGGAGGGGAGGGTCGTGGCTCGATGCCAGCCGATCCGATACACTCAGTGGCCAATGGCAGAGGAGGTGTCCAGGCCAGCGCGCGCGCACGGCGGGCGCGACGTCGTCGAGATCCTGCTCGTCGACGACAACGACGACCTCCGCGCCGTGCTGCGCGTCATCCTGTCGCGGCAGGGGTATCAGGTGGCGGAAGCCACCGACGAGCCCAGCGCGATCGAGGCGCTACGCCGCAGCAGGCCCGCCCTCGTGCTGTCGGACCTCCGGCTGCCTGTCGGCGACGGCCTCGGGGTGCTGCGCGCCGCGAAGGACCTCGACCCGACGCTCCCGGTCGTGCTCATGACCGGCTACGGCGTCATCGAGGAGGCCGTCCGCGCGATGCGGGAGGGTGCGCTCGACTACCTGCCGAAGCCCGTCGACCACGACCATCTCGTGCTGACGGTCAACCGGGCAATCGAGCAGCGCCGCCTCGTCACCGAGAACCTGCTGCTGCGGGAGGCGCTCGGCTCACGCCACGGCACGCCGACGATCATCGGCGAGGACCCGCAGCTGGCCGAGCGCATTCGCAGCCTCCACCGCGTCGCGCCCACCGACACGACGGTGCTGCTCCAGGGCGAGAGCGGCACGGGCAAGGAGCTGTTCGCCCGTGCGCTGCACGCCTTCAGCGACAGGGCCGACGGGCCGTTTGTGGCGATCAACTGCGCGGCGATCCCGGAGAACCTGCTCGAGACGGAACTCTTCGGGCACGAGAAGGGCGCCTTCACGGGCGCGCAGACCCGCAAGCCGGGCCGTTTCGAGATCGCGCACCGGGGCACGCTGTTCCTCGACGAGATTGGGGAGATGCCCCTGCACCTCCAGGCCAAGGTGCTGCGCGCCCTCGAGGAGCGGAGTTTCGAGCGGGTGGGCAGCAACACGACGCTGCACGTGGACGTCAGGATCGTCGCGGCCACCAACCGCGACCTCCGCGGCGCCGTGCAGGACCGCCTGTTCCGCGAGGACCTGTTCTTCCGGCTGTCGGTCTTTCCGGTGACCATCCCCCCGCTGCGCGACCGTGCCGGCGACATCCCGCTGCTGGCGCGGCACTTCGTGGAGCGCTTCGCGCGCGAGCAGAACAAGCGCCCCCGCCACCTCTCCACGGCCGCCGAGGAAGCGCTCCTGGCGCACTCGTGGCCCGGCAACGTGCGCGAGCTGCAGAACTGCATCGAGCGCGCGGTCATCCTTGCCGAGGGCGACACGATTCACCCGCAGCACCTCAGCCTCGCCCTGCATGCCGGTCCCGACGGCAGGACGGCCGACGAGCCGCCGCCGCAGGCAGACGTTCCAGCCGAGCCTTCCGCCGATCCGTGGGACGGGATCGACCTGTCGGGGAGCCTCTCGGCCGCCACGCGCCGCGTGGTGGCGGAGGTCGAGCGGCGCAAGCTCCAGAAGGCGCTGGACGCGAACGGGTGGGACCCCGTCCGCGCCGCCGAGGAGCTCGAGGTGCCGCCACGCACCGTGCTGACGATGATCCGCGACTACCAGCTGTCGCGGCCGCGCTGACCGGCCGGCGCCGGCACTGGCGCGCGGGCGTCCGCAGGGGCGCTCGCGCTGGCCGTGAGCTGGCCCGTGGGTCAGCGGACGCCGATGGAGGCCAGCGCCCGCCGCAGTTCGCGCCGCGACACGTCGTCCACGATGGTCGTCGCGCCCATCGCCGTGGGCAGCACGAAGTGGAGCCGGCCGGCGATGACCTTCTTGTCGCGGCCCATGGCCTCGAGGCACGCCGAGGCCGGGACGCCGGCCAGCGACGGCAGCGGGCCCATGGCATGCAGCAGGCCGCACAGCCGCGCGTGGTCGGCTGCCGGCCAGAGCCCCCGGGCGGCGGCGAGCGCCGACGCCGCGCGCATCCCGTAAGCCACGGCTTCCCCATGGCGCAGCAGCCGGTACTGCGTGGCCGCCTCGAGGGCGTGGCCGACGGTGTGGCCGAAATTCAGGATCCGCCGCAGCCCCTGCTCGCGCTCGTCGGCCGACACGACGTCCGCCTTGATGCGGCAGCAGGCCTGGATGACGGGCGTGAGCTTCGCCGTGTCACCGCGCAGCAGCGCGGGCATCTCCGCCTCCAGGCGGGTCCACAGCGAGGCGGACGCGATGACGGCGTACTTGACCACCTCGTACAGGCCCGCGCGCAGCTCCCGGGGCGGCAGCGTCGCGAGCAGCGTCGGATCGATGGCGACGAGCGACGGCTGGTGGAACGCGCCGATCAGGTTCTTGCCGAGGCGATGGTTCACGCCGACCTTGCCGCCGATGGCGCTGTCGACCTGGGCGACGACGGTGGTCGGCACGTGCACCAGACGGATGCCGCGCAGGAACGTGGCCGCGGCAAACCCGGCCATGTCGCCCAGGACGCCACCGCCGACGGCCACGAGCACGGCCTTGCGGTCCGCGCCATCGGCCACCAGCGCATCGAGCACGCGAGTCATGGTCGCGAGCGTCTTGGCGCGCTCGCCGTCGCTGACGAGCACGATTCGCGACGCGGGCACCCGCAGGCCGCTGAGGATGGTCGGGCCGACCAGCCTCCATACGCGCGGGCTGGAGGCGATGTAGATGCGGGAGGCGGACGGGCACGCCTCGCGCACGGGCGCGTCGAGCCGCGCGGCCAGTCCGGCGCCGATGCGGATCGGGTGACGGGCCCGGGGCCCCGTGCGTACGTGGATGGTGAGGTCTGGCATGGTCTGAACGGCGCCTGCAGGCCCGAAAGCGGCGCGAATCGGGATGGTAGGATAGCAGGGTCGCGCCGGGCCTCCGGCCGAGATGTGACGGGAGCCGACGGACGAAACCGGTGGGACGACGCACGGACTTTCTGGTGCTGGGCAGCGGGATCGCTGCGCTGCGCGCGGCGATCGCCCTCGCCCCCGCCGGCCGCGTCCTGCTGCTGACCAAGGCGGCCGCAGACGACAGCAACACGGGCTGGGCCCAGGGCGGCATCGCCGCGGCGCTCGGTCCCGACGACGATCCTTCGCTGCATCTCGACGACACCCTGGCAGCCGGTGACGGCCTCTGCGAGGTCGAGGCCGTCCGCGTGCTCGTCGAGCAGGGCATCGACGGCGTCCGTGAACTGATCGAGTGGGGGGCCCGTTTCGACACCGACGAGCACGGACGCCCGGCGCTCGCGCGCGAGGCGGCGCACAGCGTGCGTCGCGTGCTGCACGCGCACGACGCGACGGGCCGCGAGATCGGCAACCTGCTGTTGGCCCGTGCCTCGGCGCTGCCCTCCGTCGAGATCGTCAACCACGCGCGGGTGACCTCGCTGCTCGTCGAGGACGGCGTCTGCGTCGGGGCGACGTGGATGGACAGGAACGGCGCGACGCACGTGGTGTCGGCCGGCGCGACGCTGCTGGCCACCGGCGGCGCAGGGCAGGTGTTTGCCGAGACCACCAACCCCGAGGTCACGACGGGCGACGGCATCGCGATGGCGTATCTGGCCGGCGCCGAGGTCGCCGACCTCGAGTTCGTGCAGTTCCATCCGACGGTGCTCGACGTGCCCGGCTTCCCGCGCTTCCTGCTGTCGGAAGCCCTGCGCGGCGAGGGTGCGCGACTGCTCAACGCCGATGGCGAGGCCTTCATGAGGCGGTACGAAGCGGCGGGCGAACTGGCGCCGCGCGACAGGGTCGCGCGGGCGATCGTCCGCGAGCGGGAGCGCACCGGCCGCAGCGTGTACCTGTCGCTCGCGCACCTGCCGCCAGGGCTGCTGCACGAGCGGTTCCCGTCGATCGCCGAGACGTGCCGCCGCGCGGGCCTCGACATCACGCGCGACCCGCTCCCGGTGAGCCCGGCCGTCCACTACGTCATGGGCGGGGTCGTCACCGACCTCGACGGGCGGACGTCGGTGCCCGGGCTGTACGCTGCCGGCGAGGTGGCCTGCACGGGCGTGCACGGCGCCAACCGGCTGGCGAGCAACTCGCTGCTCGAAGGGCTCGTCTTCGGCGCGCGGGCGGGGCGTGCCATGACGGCGCCCGCCCGGCGGCGTGACGACTGGGCATCGGGACGCCTGCGTCTCTGCCCCGAGCCGCCCGCCGTCAGGCCTGCGGACGTGCCCGTCGAACCCGGCGAGATTCCGGCCCTGGCGTGGCGCACGCTGGGGCTCGTCCGCGACGCGGAACGGCTGGAGGAAGCGCTGGCGCGCACGAGCGCCGCCTTCGCGCGCGTCACCGACGACACCCCCGCGACGGCGGCCGAGGCCCATGCGCGGACGCTCGTCACCGTCGCCTATCTCATGGCCCGCGCCGCATGGCGCCGGCTGGAGAGCAGGGGCGGGCATTACCGCACCGATTACCCCGCGCGTGACGATGCCAACTGGCTGGTGCACTGCGCCGACACGCGCGCCTGAGACCCACCGAGATCATGACCACCGAACGCACAACGCCCCCGGGCACCGACGGGCCCACCGAGATCACGCCCCAGTCGGTCGACTTCTCACGCTGGTACATCGACGTCGTGCGCCGCGCCGAACTGGCCGACTACACGATGGTGAAGGGCTGCATGGCCATCCGGCCGTACGGCTACGCGATCTGGGAGCGCATCCAGCAGCTCCTCGACCAGCGGCTGAAGGCCACCGGACACGTCAATGCCTACTTTCCTCTCCTGATCCCGGAGAGCCTGCTCATGCGCGAGGCCGACCACGTCGAAGGCTTCGCCCCGCAGGTCGCCTGGGTGACGCACGGCGGCACCGAGAAGCTCGAGGAGCGCCTGGCGATCCGTCCGACCTCCGAGGTCATCATCGGCACGCTCTACGCCAAGTGGCTCCAGTCGTGGCGCGACCTGCCCATCCTCATCAACCAGTGGGCCAACGTCATGCGGTGGGAGAAGGTCACACGGCCGTTCCTGCGTACGACGGAGTTCCTCTGGCAGGAAGGCCACACCGTGCACGAGACGGAGGCCGAGGCGGAGGAAGAGACGCTCCGGATCCTCGGCATCTACCAGGAGTTCGTCGAGACCGAGCTCGCCATGCCGGTCATCACCGGGCGCAAGAGCGACAGCGAGAAATTCGCCGGCGCGGTGCGCACCTACTCGATCGAGGCGCTGATGGGCGACGGCCGCGCGCTGCAGGCCGGCACGTCGCACAACCTCGGGCAGAACTTCGCCCGGGCGTTCGAGATCAAGTTCCAGGGACGCGACAAGAAGGAGGAGTACGGCTGGACGACGTCCTGGGGCGTCTCCACGCGCCTCATCGGCGGGCTCATCATGGTGCACGGCGACGACGCCGGCCTGGTGCTGCCGCCGAACGTCGCCCCGTATCAGGTCGTGATCGTGCCCATCTCGCGCGGGAACTGGCAGGAGACCGTGCTGCCGCGCGCAAAGGC
Organism: uncultured Vicinamibacteraceae bacterium; assembly: GCA_964430855.1. GTDB lineage: Bacteria > Acidobacteriota > Vicinamibacteria > Vicinamibacterales > Vicinamibacteraceae > JAEZDP01. The sequence goes on along the minus strand of CAYSHC010000055.1, from coordinate 8,657 downwards.
GATTGGTGACCAACTCCGGGCGGCCGGCATCCGCGTGATGCTCGACGACCGCGACGCGTACACGCCCGGCTGGAAGTTCAACGAGTGGGAGATGCGCGGCGTGCCGCTGCGCCTCGAGATCGGCCCGAAGGACATCGAGAAGCAGCAGGTCGTGCTCGCGCGGCGCGACACGCGCGCGAAGCAGTTCGTGCCGATGGACGGGCTCGCGGCGACGGTGGGAAGCCTCCTCGCCGACATCCAGGCGGCGCTGCTCGAGCGCGCCCGTGCGGTGCGCGCCGAGCGCACGCACTACACGGAGAGCTACGACGAGTTCAAGGCCCTCATGGAGGGCGCGCGCCCGGGCTTCGTCATGGCGCCGTGGTGCGATGACGCGGAGGTCGAGGCGCAGGTCAAGGCCGAGACGCAGGCGACCATCCGCAACTATCCCTTCGATGCGCCCTCGGCCGAGGGCAAGGCGTGCTTTGTCACGGGGCGGCCCGCGAAGGTGATGGCCTGCTTCGCGAAGGCGTACTAGCGCAGAAGGCGTACTAGGAGGCCCGTTCCTGCGCTGCCGCCCACAGGGCGGCGAGCGCGTCCGGGTGCCGCTGCGCGACGCGGCGCACCACGGCATGGCGCCGCGTGAGGCCCTCGCGCGTGACGATGGCGCCGAACGCGGAGGCGAGCTGGCTCCGGAACCACGGGTCCGCGTGCGCCGCCCACGCCTCGACGATGACGTCGAGCGAAGCGGCGTCGCCGACGTCGCGCAGCGCCGAGAGGATGCCGACCGGCGCCTGCGGTCCCAGCGCCTCGAGCGTATCGCGCAGGTCGTAGACGGCCACGCGGCTGTCACGGTCCGCGAGCACCTGGTGGACCGCGGCGCGGCAGGCCAGCCAGCCGGCGGCCGGCGACTCGGGCGCCTGGCGTTCAGCCTCGCGCAACACCACGATGAGCCGGTGGAGGTCGGAGACGCTCACGGCGTCGGCGTGTCCGAGCGCGACGCGCAGCGTTTCCGGGTCGTCAGGCAGGGCGCCGGCGACTGCCGCCCGCACCACGTCGTTGTCTGGCGGCCGAGGGGCCAGTGCCTCGGCCTGGCCGCGTCCAGGGACCGCCGTCGGCCCGGCCTCTGCCTGAGCGCCGTCCTGCGCGTCGTCTGCCCCGCCTGCGGCGCGCCTCACGTCCTCGTCCGGATCCGACAGCAACTGGGCCCGCACCAGCGCGACGGCTTCCAGTTCCAGGCTGGCGAGTGCCCGCAACGCGGCGAGCCTGACCGAGCGCGGCCTCGACGTGTCGAGGGCAGCCGCCGTCAGCCGGTCGAGGGCGGCCGTCGCGACCGTGTCCTTCGGCGCCTGGAGCAGGGCCGAGAGGGCCCACACGGCCGCCTCGGCAATCTCCGGTGTCCCGCTGTCGAGTGCGGCGGCCACGGCCGGCAGCGTCAGGGGATCGGCGAGCCGCTCGAGCACGCCGAGCACGCGCACGGCGTGGGCGGGCTCGGCTGTCTCCAGGGCCTGCAGGAGGGGGCGGACTGACGGACGGCCCAGGATCGCCAGCCGCGCGGCGGCGGCCTCCGAGGCGACGTCGTCGTCGCCGAGCAGCTCGGCCACCAGCAGGCGGGCTTCGCCCGGACGAGCAGGCGCGCTGTGTCGTGGGTGCACGGTCGGGAGACGGGCCACTGCCGCCGCTGCGGGACCAGCTCGAGTGACAGGGCCGAGGGCATTGTACGCCGACACGACGAACGCCCGGTGCGCGTCTGCGCATCCGGGCGTTCGAAGGGTGGACAGGCCGCCGTTGCCGGCGGTCGTTACTGCGTGATGCGGACGACCAGCGCCGCACGACGGTTCAGGCGGCGGGTCTCCTCGCGGCTGTTGTCGTGCTTCGGCCGCTCCTCGCCGTAGCTGACGGTGCGGAGGCGATCCGCGCCGATGCCACGCGAGGTCAGGTAGTCGCGCACCGACAGGGCGCGGCGCTCGCCGAGCGCGAGGTTGTACTCGGCCGTGCCGATGTTGCAGGTGTGGCCCTCGATCTCGAGCCGCAGCTCGGGGTTGTCCTGCAGCGCCTTGACGGCCTCGTCGAGGATGCGGGTGGCTTCGGGCCGCAGCGTGTAGCGGTCGAAGTCGAAGTGCACGTCCTCGAACTCCACCTCACGCACCGCCGGGCGGACGACCTGGATCGTCACCGTGTCGGTGGCGGTGCCGCCCTTGCCGTCGTCGACCGTGACGGTCACGGGCACCGGCCCCTCCTGCATCGGTGCGGTCCACAGCGTTTCGCGCTCGGCCGCGTTGGCGAGCGTGCCAGCCGGGACGCTCCACTTGTAGGTCAGCGGGTCCCCGTCCGGATCCTGGGCATTGGCCGTCACCGTCGAGCTCTTGCCGACTTCAACCGTGCACGGGTTGCAGACAGCCTTCACCGTCGGCGGGCGGTTCTCCTGGACCGGCGGCGGAGGCGGCGGGGGCGGGGGCGGCGGCGAGTAGACGCGCGCACCGGGGTGGTAGCCCACGCGCACCTGGAAGCCCATGCGGTCGCCGATGCCGTTGTCGTACTGCGAGAGGAAGTCCTCACGCTTGTCGTGGGCCAGGGCCAGCGTGCCGCCCGCGCCGATGAAGAAGCCGCGGCGGCTGATGTAGGTGGCCCCGATCGCGAGATCGAGCGGGCTGCGCAGCGAGTACGACCCGTCCACGACGCTGCCGTCCTCGGCGCCGGTCAGGCCCGAGATCGTGATCGTGTCGTCGAAGTACCGCTCGCCGATGAGCTCGGCGGTGATCTTCAGGTTGCTGCGCGTCGGGAAGCCGAGACCCACGCCGTAGCGGAAGCCGTTGCTCTGATCGACGCCGTCGGCGTCGGCGCGGATGGCCGCGCCCACGTAGCCCGAGATGTCGACCGCCTGGTTGGCTTCCTTGCTGACGATGTAGTCGACGAAGAAGTCGGCCTGGCCCGAGCTGTTGCCGCGCTCGCTGCTGCCCGTGGGCACCTTGACCATCGCGCGCAGCGCCATCGCGAGCGGATCCTGGTTCGCTTCGGACAGGAGCGCGACCTTGCCGCCGACCATCAGGTCGCCGAACCGGTTGCCGGTCCATCCCTGACGCACGAGCGGGTAGTCGTTGACCGGGCCACCCGCCTCGTTGCCGGGCACGAAGATCGGCCGGATGTCGCGGTCGATGCGCGACACCACGCCGAGCGCCGCGAACAGCTCGGCGCGGTTCGCGACGCCGTAGCCGAACGTCACCGGGAAGAACGAGATGTCAGTGAACCCTTCCTGACGATCGAAGTTCGTGCGGTAGCCGCTCGCCGACCAGCGACCCGCCGGGAGCACCTCCCCGAGGGGCACGAACCACAGGCCCGTATCGCCCTGATAGGTGGTGGTGGCCGGACGTGTCTCGGTGACGGCGTCGTCAGCCGAGGCTGCCTGCTGCGCATACCCTGCAGGCACAGTCATCGCCATGGCAACGGCGGCGGCGAGACCAACCCTGAAGAGGCGTGTCATGTCGAAAGCCCTCGCGGTTTCGTTCGTAAAGGAATACGAATCCAATATAGCAACCCGTTCAATAGTATCGGCATGTCAATACCCCCGCGTCAACGCTTATCGGTAAGCCCATCCGGACGGAACAGGGCCTGCCCCACGGCGGGAGCGGGGGAGAGGAGGCAGGAGGAGCGGAGGCGTCGGAGGGAAAGCCGCGAGCGGGGGGTTACGCGTCTTCCTTGAGATCCCGTCGCTGGAAGATCCAGGCGACGCCGATGCTGAGGACGTAGAGCGCCATCATCGGCACGGCGACGAGCACCTGCGAGAGGGGATCCTGGCCGGGCGTGATGATGGCGGCCACCACAAACACCGCCAGCAGCGCGTACTTGGTGTTGCGCGCGAGCAGGCGCGGCGTGACGAGACCGATTCGGGCCAGGAACATCACGAGCGTGGGGATCTGGAACACGGCCCCGAGGCCGAGCGCCATCCGCACGTAGAGCGAGAAGATCGGCGCCACGCGTGGCATGAACTCCAGGTAATCGGTGCCGAAGCCCGCAAAGAACATCCACGCGGCCGGAAACACGACATAGTGCGAAAACAGTACCCCGGCGACGAAGCACAGCGTTCCCGAGAAGACGAAGGGAAGCGCGAGCCGCTTCTCGTTGGAGTAGAGCCCGGGCGAGACGAACGCCCAGATCTGCCACAGCAGGATGGGCAGCGCGAGCAGCAGCCCCACGAGGGCCGCCATCTTCAGCTGGAGGATGAACGCCTCGGTCGGCTCGGTGTAGATCAGCCGGCCGCCCTCGGGCAGCGCCGCCTGCAGCGGCTGCATGATGAAGCGGAAGATCTCGCTGATGAAGACGACGGCGACCAGGAACCCCACGACGATGGCGATGAGGCCGCGGATGATGCGCATCCGCAACTCGTCGAGGTGTTCGAGGAACGACATCTTGCCGCCGATTTCGTCGTCGTCCTCCTCGTCGTGACGGGGAGGCGGCGGCGTGGCGAGCACGGGCGATGTCGTCATGCAGGGCGCTGCGTACGGAGGGGGCGGGTGCGGCGGATCAGAGCGCCGCGCCGCGCGGCGTGGTCTCGTCGCTCGACGTCGTGGTCGGCTCGGTGCGGTCCTCGGGGACGTCGTCGAGCGTGGCAGGCGCGGGCGGGGCGGCCGGCGTGGCGGCCGCCGGCGAGGAAGCCTTCGCTGCGCGCTCCTTCTCTTCTTCGAGCCGGATCTCGTCCTCGAGTGAGTTCCGCAATTCGTTGGAGGCTCGCTTGAACTCCGCCAGGCTCTTGCCGAGCGACTTGCCGAGTTCCGGCAGCTTGCGTGGGCCGAAGACGATCAGGGCGATCACGAAGATCACCACCAGCTCCGGCATCCCGAGAGGTCCCATAGATCCTGTGCTCCTGGAGGGCGCGTCGAGTGCGGAAATGCATGCCGACGTGCCCGGTCGCGAAACTCGATTATAGGAACCGCCCCCGTGCAGGGTCAACCGAGCCCCCCCGGCCCAGTCTCGTGCGCGCGCGTGTAGTATCCTCGTGAGCATGTACAGGCAGCGCGTGCTCCCCGCGGTCCTTTTCGCCGTCGTGGTCTCGGCCCTCGTCGGCGGCGTGCTCGGCCGGCGCGCGCAGGCCACCTCCGACCCGATGACGGAGCGGTACCGCACGTTCACCGCCGCGCTGGCCGCCATCGAGCGGGAGTACGTGGAGGAGCTTCCTTCGGAGCGCCTGGTGTACAGCGCCATCAACGGCATGCTCCAGACGCTCGACCCGCACTCGAGCTTCCTCGACCCGCGGCAGTACGCCCAGATGCGTGAGCGGCAGGAGGGCCGGTACTACGGGCTCGGCATCACCATCGTGCCCGTCGACGGCGACATCACCGTCGTGTCGCTGTTCGAGGGGTCGCCGGCCTACAAGCGGGGGATCCGCCGCGGCGACGTCATCGCGCGCATCGAGGGCGAGGACACCAAGGGCTGGACCAACGAGCAGGCCGTGAAGGCCCTCCGCGGGCCGAAGGGGTCAACCGTCGAGCTCGGCCTGCGCCGCCAGGGCTACGACCAGCTGATCACGCTGACGGTCGAACGCGACGAGGTGCACATCCCGACGATCCAGGGCGCGTTCATGGTGGACGAGCAGACCGGCTACGTCCGGCTGCGCGACTTTGCCGAGACCACCGACCGCGACCTCGGGCTCGTGCTGAACGACCTGCGCAGCAAGGGAATGAAGCGCCTGCTGCTCGACCTGCGCGACAACCCCGGCGGCCCGCTCGACCAGGCCATCAAGGTCTCCGACCGGTTCCTGCCGCGCGGCCACATGGTCGTGTACACGCGCGGCCGCACGCGCAACGCCGACCAGGACTACCGCGCGCAAGACGACGCCGCCATGGAAGGCATCCCCGTCGTGGTGCTCGTCAATCGCAACAGCGCCAGCGCCGCGGAGATTGTCTCGGGCGCCCTCCAGGACCACGACCGGGGCCTCATCGTCGGCGAGCGGACCTTCGGCAAGGCGCTCGTCCAGTCGATCTACAGGATCAGCGAGGGCGCCGGCCTGGCGCTGACGACCGCGCGGTACTACACGCCGAGCGGGCGCCTCATCCAGCGACCGTGGGACGGCGCGTTCGACGAGTACCTGACCTACGCGTACCGCGACCAGGATCAGCCGGCCCAGCGTGACCCGGCCGACCTGCGGTTCACCGGCGCCGGCCGCAAGGTCTATGGCGGCGGCGGCATCGAGCCCGACAAGTACATCGCCGGGCCCGTCGAGGGCTTCGCTCCCACGCGGTTCGGCCGCAGCCTGTATGCGCGCCAGCTCTTCGCCGACTACGCGGAGCTCTTCTCGGCCGAGGGGGACACGCGCGTCGAACTCGGAAAGAACCGCAAGACCGTCGCCCGCGGCTTCACCGTGGACGATGCGATGATTGCCGACTTCAAGGCCTTCCTCGTCCAGCGGAAGGTGCGGATCGACGAAGAGGCCTTCGAGAAGGACCGCGACTTCATCCGCGCGATGATCCACCACGACATCGACCTCGCCCTCTTCGGCGTCGAGGAGGCCCGTCGGAACCTGCTGCGGCACGACCCGCAGGCCATCTTCGCGCTGGGCCAGTTCGACGAGGCCATCCGCCTGACGAAGCTGAGCGAAAGCGGCTCGATGGCATCCCGTCCCGGTGAATAGGCCGGGACGGAGCACCACGTCACTCCCGGCGACGCCCTGCCGGCCGACCCGCACGGCCGCTACCTCTCCAGTGGCACGTTCTAGCCAACATGTTGTGGTGGCTGTCAAGCTTGCCGCTACTGGTAGTAATTGCTAGACTCCCGGGCGTCTTCCGTCTGTCATCATGCGCCTTCAGCGACTCGAAATATCTGGTTTCAAGAGCTTTCCGGACCGCGCCGACCTCGCCTTCGACCGTGGCGTCACCGCGATCGTCGGTCCAAACGGCTGCGGCAAGAGCAACGTCGTCGATGCCATCACCTGGGTGCTGGGTGAGCAGAGCGCCCGCAGCCTGCGCGGCGAACGGATGGAGGACGTCATCTTCGCCGGCAGTGATGCGAGGCGTCCGACGCACACCGCGGAGGTCAAGCTCAAGCTGAGCGGCGTCATCTCGCGCGTGGGGACGCAGGCGCCGTCGCGCAAGTCGATCGAGGAGGAACTCGAGGAGTCGGTGGCGGACCTGACCGACATCGTCCTGGCCCGCGACGTCGAGGTGGCGCGGCGCCTGTACCGGTCGGGTGAGAGCGAGTACCTCATCGACGGCCACGTGGTCCGCCTGCGCGACGTGCAGGATCTGCTGATGGACGCCGGCATCGGCGTGAAGGCCTACGCCGTCATCGAGCAGGGAAAGATTGGCCAGATCCTCGCCGCCAAGCCCACCGAACGCCGGCAGCTCATCGAGGAAGCGGCCGGCGTCACCAAGTACAAGGTGCGCCGCCGGCAGGCGGAGCTGAAGCTCGACGCCGCGCAGCAGAACCTGACGCGTGTCGACGACATCATCTTCGAGCTCGAGAAGCAGCGCGGCTCGCTGAAGCGGCAGGCCGCGCGCGCCCGCCGCTACCGCAAGCTGCGCGAGGAACTGCGGCAGTGGGAGAAGCTGCTCTTCGCCCAGCGGTGCGAGGCGCTCCAGCAGGCGATGGCCTCGGCCGCGGCGAGGCTTGCCGAGGCGCGCGAGCGTGAGCAGGGCATCGCGACGCGCGTCGCGGAGCTCGAGGCGAGCCTCGAGGGGCTGCGGCTCTCGCTGGCCGAGGCCGACGCGCGGGCCAACGCGGCCAGGCAGGCCGCGCACGCCCGCGAGCTCGAGAGCGGTCGCCGGCAGCAGCAGCTCGAGTCGGACACGCAGCAGCTCGCCGCGCTCGCCGACGCGCTCGTGCTGATGCAGGAGGACCTGGCCCGCCTCGAGCAGCGCATCCAGCCCGCCGAGCAGGAGCTGGCCGAGCGCCGCGAGCAGGCGGCGCGCGCCGACGCCGAGCGCGATGCCGCGGCCGCGCGCGTGGCCCAGGAGGACGCCGCCGTCCAGGCGGCCGCCGAGGAGGTCGCCTCCTACGAGGCCGCGGTCGAGAAGGCGCGGGCCGAGGTGTACGCCGGCCTGACGCAGGCGAGCACGCTGCGCGGGGCCATCGAGCGTGCCACCGAGGCGCGCGAGCGCATTGCGCAGGATCTGTCGCGTCTCGCCGTCGAGATGGACGACCTCGACGTCGAGCGTGAGCGGGTGCTTACGGAAAAGGAGGACGTCGCCGCGCAGCTCGAGGCTGCCCATGCGGCGCTCGGCAGGCTGCGCGACGAGCGCGTGGCCCTCGACGCCGCCCTCGGCACCGCGAGGATCGAGCGCGAGTGGCGCGAGCGCGACATCCGGACGCGCGAGAACGCCCTCTCGGGCCTCGAGGCACGCCTGCGATCGCTCGAAGAACTCGTCGCGGCGCGCGCCGAGTACGGCGAAGGCGCCCGCCTCGTGCTCTCGCCTGAGGGGCAGATCGCGCACCTCGGCTCGGTCGCCGACGCGCTCGAAGTGGAGCGTGGCGCTGAAGCCGCCGCCTCGGCCGTCTTTGGCGAATTGCTGCAGTACGTCGTCGTGCCCCACGGCGCCGACGCCGAGGCGGGGCTCGCGCTCGTGCGCGAGCGGATCGCGGGCCGCGTGGGCTTCATCGTCACCGAGACGCCATCGGGTGCTCCCGCTGCGCAGCACGACGTCGAGGTGCCGGGCGTGCGGCCCCTCTCGAGCGTCGTCCGAGTGACAGGT
>CAYSHC010000054.1:0-25044 GCA_964430855.1 uncultured Vicinamibacteraceae bacterium | reverse complement strand
GCGCGACGCAGCCCTTCATCTCGGGCGCGCTCAGCAAGACCGTCAACGTGCCCAAGGACGCGACGGTCGAGGAGATCCAGGAGGCCTACATCCAGGCGTGGCGCCTGGGCGCGAAGGCCGTGTCGATCTACCGCGACGGCAGCAAGCGCACCCAGCCGCTCAACACGTCGAAGGACGCGAAGGCGGTGGTGAAGGAGACGGCCGAGCAGCTGGCCGCCGCCGCGCAGCCGGTGCGGCGCCGCCTGCCCGACGAGCGGCAGTCGATCACGCACAAGTTCGACATCGCCGGCCACGAGGGCTACATCACGGTGGGCATGTTCGAGGACGGCTCGCCGGGCGAGATCTTCCTCGTGATGGCCAAGGAAGGCTCGACGATCTCGGGCTTTGCCGATGCCTTCGCGCAGGCGATCTCCTATGCCCTCCAGTACGGTGTGCCGCTCCAGGTGCTCGTCGACAAGTTCAGCCACGCGCGGTTCGAGCCGTCTGGCATGACGCGCAACCCCGAGGTGCGCTTCGCGAAGTCGATCGTCGACTACGTGTTCCGCTGGCTGGCGACGAAGTTCCTCTCGCCGGAGGCGCGCTTCCGCGCGGGCGTGAACATGGCCGACCCGACGGTCGCCGCCGAGGCGGCCCCCGAGCCGGCCCCGGCAGCGGCGCCGTCGGCAGCGCCGGCACCTGCAGCGGCCGCCGGCAGCCAGTTCGCGCCGATCCGGATGCAGGAGGACGCGCCGCCGTGCAGCACGTGCGGCTCGATCATGGTGCGCAGCGGCGCGTGCTACAAGTGCGCCAACTGCGGTACCACCAGCGGCTGCGCCTGAATGGCAGGGACGGCGCTCCGGGCCGTCCCCCTTTGCTCACCCCACGCGCCGGCGTCCCACCCGCGGACGCCGGCGTCGTCGTTTCCGAGACCGATGCGACAGATCCGAACCGTGGCCCACCGCAATGCGCTGCTCCTGCGGGTGATGGAGACCGACACGCTGGCGATGCGCCGCGAGGACGGCTGGGTCGCCCCGTGCCTGCACTGCCGGTCGACGCTCGCCGTGAGCCTCGACGGCGAGCCGCGCGGCGCAGCGACCCTCGAGCACATCGTGCCGCGCAGCTGGTTCCGCCGGCGCGCCGCACGGGAGCTCGTCGAGCAGGTCCGCACGCCCGAGGATCTCCGCAACCTGGCCGTGGCCTGCGCGCGCTGCAACCACGAGAAGGGCATGCGCCACGACGCCGACGGGCCCGCGAGCGAGCGGGCGCGCGAGGTGGTGACGCGCCTGCTCGACGCGAGACGCCGCCGCATCCCGGACCACGAGCTCGCCCGCCTCCCGTGACCCTGCGCGCCTCGCGCCGGCTCAGGGCTCCGTGCCGATCGTCCACAACGGCCGCATCGTGGCCGGTTCCACGTTGAACCAGTCGTAGAGGACCGGGATGCGCACGAAGAGCAGCGAGACGAAGAGCACCGTGCAGGCGAGCAGGTAGGCCATGAAGCCTCGATGCTGGTACAGCGACTCGGGCCGCTCCGCCGGGCTGTCGGCGAGCATCCCCAGGCGCAGGTAGTAGGCAAACAGCCCGGCGACCGCCGGCACGCACAGCACCAGCTCGAGGTGGTAGCGGAGGATGAAGATCCCCCCGAAGAGCGCTGCGTTGACGGCATAGAAGAACATCGAGATGAGCAGGCGTTCCTCGTCGTAGTGCCGGAACGACCGCCTGTAGGCCGCGGCGGCTTCGGGGTCGGCGATGTGCCGATACTCGGCGTAGCGCTTGGTGGCCATGAGGAAGGCGCCGGCCATCCAGTACGACAGCGCCAGCGAGACCGGCGGGATCTCGGCGTCGATGAGCGCGAACCAGCCGAGCAGCAGCCGGATCGGGTTGTTGATCGACTCGGTGAGCACGTCGACGTACGGCCACTCCTTCGTGCGGATGGGCGGGACGTTGTAGAGGAAGCCCATCACCCACAGCCACGCCGCCGACAGCAGGAACGGCAGCGACAGCCACCACGCCGCCGCGAGTCCGGCGGCGCCGAGCAGCAGCCACTCGGCCCACGCCACCGGCAGCGACACGCGTCCCGACGGGATCGGGCGGTGGCGCTTGACGGGGTGGAAGGCGTCGCGCGGCGCGTCGAGGATCTCGTTGAGCACGTAGTTGCTCGACGCGACCAGGCACGTGGACGCCACGGCGGCGAGCAGTCGCAGCAGGCCGGTGGCGTCGAGGACGTCAGGCTGGTACGACACCGCCAGCAGCACGCCCAGCAGCATGAAGCCGTTCTTTACCCAGTGGTCCGGCCTGGCGATGGCCACGTAGTCGCGGAGCAAGGGCGCCTCCTCAGCGCGAAACCCGGCACACATGGTAGCCGGGGGCTATCGGCGGCGCGTCGTCGCACGGCGTCACGCTGATGCGCACGGCCTCGGCGGCGTGGGCCTCGACCTCACGCTCGTGGAAGGCGATCCGCGACAGCACGTCGGGCACCACGAGCACGCGCTCCTGCGTGACAAACGACACGTAGTACGCCGTCCAGTAGTCCGCGTAGGCGTAGCGGATGCCGGCGCGCTCGAGCGCGTCGGCCAGCAGCAGGCGATTGGCCACCTGCGGGCTGGTGGCCTCCTCGCAGGCGAGGCGTACGTGGTCGCGAAGGCTCACGGCCGCCAGCAGGACGAACACCCCGAGGGCCGCCGCCCGCAGGCGCGGGCGCGTCTCCACGTGCAGGAACAGCAGCATGATGCCGCTCGGCAGGAAGAGCCCCAGCAGCGCGTAGCGCAGCGTCAGCGCCGACAGCGGCCCGCATCGGCTGATCGCGTAGACCAGCACGGCCTGCGCCCCGACCGCGGTCAGGAAGAGCCCGAGCTGTACGCGGCCGTGCCGTCGATCCGCCCAGAGCCGTGGCAGCGCCGCGACCGCGCGCGCGCCCATCAGCAGGAGGGCGACGCCGACCAGGAGCCACAGCCCCGGGGCGCCCTGATGGCTGTCCGATCGGACGATGGCGTCCTCGACCGGCATCACCTTCGCGCCGTACAGCAGCCCGAGGTAGCGCACCCCGAGGTCCACGACGTTGCGGGCAGCCCACGACGGGTCGAAGCAGAACGCGCCCGACAGCGTCTCGAGGCCGTTGCCGGCCTCGTCCACCCACGTGCCGGGGCCACGTGGCGTCTCGAAGCGGGCCAGTCCGGCCAGCAGGCCGAACATGCCCGCGGCGCCGACGGCCACGAGCAGCCAGTGGCGGAGCGCCGCACGGCTGAACAGCCGCCCGTCCACGGCATCGACCAGCAGGATGGCCGCGACGCCGTAGGCAGCGAACTCGCGCACGCGGAACCCGAGCGCGGCCACGACGCCGAAGGCGACGGGGCGGTCGCGCAGCCACCACAGCGCCAGCACGAAGGCGAGCGGCTCGACGGTCATGCCGAGCGCGTCGGTGAGCGCGGCCGAGGTCCCCGGCGACGCGACGACGAGCGGCAGGGCCGCGGCGAGCGCCACGGGCGGCCGCACGCCCGTGCGGGCGATGAGCGCCACCAGCGCGACGCCGACGCCCACGTTCATGACGAGCAGCGGCAGCCGCAGCGCCGTCATCGTCGGGCCGAACAGCCACATGAAGGGGGCGGCCAGGTAGGCCGTGACCTCGACCACGTAGGTGAGCGCGTACTGGTGGACGGGCCAGGCGCGGGCCTCGGCGATGTGCTTGGCCATGAGGCCGACCACCGCCTGGTCGGCATCGAAGGTGAGCGCCGGGTAGACGACGAACACGAGGGTCCTGGCCACGACGAGGACCGCCGCGGCCACCAGCCACGGCCAGGTTCCCGAGGGCCACGCGCGTCGTCGCATCGACAGCGAGTCTATAGTGGACGCGGCGGAAGGTCGCCACGAGGTTCAGGTGCGTGCGATGGTGTGTCGGTGGCGTGCGCCGCGATGCTCGGCGGGCTGCTGCCGGCGGCCGGGCTCCTGACGCGGCCGGCCGCGTTCTTCATACTGTGCACGATGGCGACGGCCGCCATCTTCGAGCATGCCACCGAGCCGTTCCGCCCCAGGCAGCGGCGCTGCCGCACGGCGCGGCGGCGCCTGCCTTCCTGTGCCTGGGCGGCGGACGGTGGAGCGTGGATGCACGGTTCAGCCGGCGTTGAGGAGACAGGATGACGACTCGTATCGAGCGCGATTCGATGGGCACCATCGAGGTGCCTGCCGATCGCTACTGGGGCGCCCAGACGCAGCGCTCCGTGGGCAACTTTCCCATCGGCGTGGACAGGTTCCGCTGGACCCGGCCGATGATCAGGGCGCTCGGCCTGCTCAAGAAAGCGGCCGCCGAGGCCAACAGGGACCTCGGTCAGCTGCCGCCCGACATCGCCGACGCCATCGTCCGCGCCGCCGACGAGGTGATTGCCGGCGCGCTGGACGACCACTTCCCGCTGGTCGTGTTCCAGACGGGGTCAGGCACGCAGTCGAACATGAATGCCAACGAGGTGATCGCCAACAGGGCCTCCGAGCTGCTTGGCGGGCCCCGCGGCGAGGGCCGCCTCGTGCACCCGAACGACCACGTCAACCGCGGGCAGTCGTCCAACGACACCTTCCCGACGGCCATGCACGTGGCCGTCGTCGAGCGGGCCCACGGCCACCTGCTCCCGGCCGTTCGGCAGCTGCGCGAGACGCTCGCGGCCAAGGCCGCCGCCTTCGACGACGTGGTCAAGACCGGCCGGACGCACCTGCAGGATGCGACGCCGATCCGGCTCAGCCAGGAGATCGGCGCCTGGGTCGCTCAGATCGACTTCGGCCTCGCCGCGCTGGACCACGCGCTCGGCGGCGTGCTCGACCTGGCGATTGGCGGCACGGCCGTCGGCACCGGGCTCAACGCGCACCCCGAGTTCGGCGACCGGACCGCGGTACGCCTCGCGGCCTACACGGGCCATCCGTTCCGGGCCGCGGCCGACAAGTTCTTCGCGCTGTCGGCGCACGACGCGCTCGTCGAGACCTCGGCCGCGCTGCGCACACTGGCCGGCGGCCTCATGAAGATGGCCAACGACGTCCGGTGGCTCGCGAGCGGCCCGCGCTGCGGGATCGGCGAGCTCCGCATCCCCGAGAACGAGCCGGGGTCGTCGATCATGCCCGGCAAGGTCAACCCGACCCAGTGCGAGGCGCTGACGATGGTGTGCGTCCAGGTGTTCGGCAACGACGCGGCCGTCGCGTTCGCGGGGACGCAGGGGAACTTCCAGCTGAACGTCTACAAGCCGGTGATGGTGCACAACGTGCTCGAGTCGATGTCGCTCATCGGCGACGCGTGCCTGGCCTTCGACGAGCACTGCGCGCGCGGCCTCGAGCCGAACCGCGAGCGGATCGCGGAGCTGCTGTCGCGCAACCTGATGCTCGTGACCGCCCTCAACCCGCACATCGGCTACGACAAGGCCGCGGCCATCGCCAAGCGCGCGCACAGGGAAGGCCTGACGCTGCGCGAGGCCGCCATCGCGTCCGGCGACGTCACACCGGAGCAGTTCGACCAGTGGGTGGTGGCCGACGCGATGACGCGTCCGGGCGCCTGACCCCGCTGCCGCGGCGCGCCGTGCCGCGTGACGCCGCCCGGTGACGTAGAATCGCTCCCGCCGCGCACCTGTCGTCTCCGTCGGGACGACCGTCCGCGTGACGCGGCGGGGGCACCACCATGTCGACATACGTCATCAGGATCGTGGCGCTGGCGCTCGTGTTTGCCGTCGGAGTCGTCTGCGGGCAGTGGATGCAGGAGCCGGTGACCGCGCAGTCGGGGTCGACCGTGTTCGAGCTGCGGACCTACACGGCCCCGCCCGGCAAGCTCGCCGACCTGCACAAGCGCTTCCGCGACCACACCACCAGGCTGTTCGAGAAGCACGGGATGGTGAACGTCGGCTACTGGGCGCCGCAGGACCAGCCGCTCGCCGACGACACGCTCATCTACATCCTCAAGCATGACAGCCGCGAGGCGGCGGCCGCGAGCTGGAAGGCGTTCCTGTCCGATCCGGAGTGGCACAAGGTGCGCGACGCCTCGGAGGTCAACGGCAAGATCGTCGCCAAGGTGGAAAGCGTCTTCATGACCGCCACCGATTACTCGGCAATCAAGTAGGGACGGCGTCCCGCGCTGTTTCCCGCGCGCTTCGGGCACGGACGGCTCCGGGCCGTCCGCCTGTCCCCGTCAATTGAGGGCACTGGCATGCAGCGACGTGAATTCCTCCGCCATACGGTCACCGCTTCCCTCGCCGGCGCCGCCGGCGCCCTGAGTCACGGCACCGCCGCCGCATCGCCGGCCACGCAGGCGCCCGCCGCGCCTGCGCGGTCGGCCGCCCGGACGTTCAAGCTGAAGTACGCCCCGCACTTCGGCATGTTCAAGGAGTCGGCCGGCGAGGACCTGCTCGACCAGATCCGCTTCATGGCCGACCAGGGGTTCACGGCCTTCGAGGACAACGGGCTGATGGGGCGTCCCGTCGAGGTGCAGCAGCAGATCGGCGACCTCCTCGAGAAGCTGGGGATGACGATGGGCGTGTTCGTCATCCAGACGGGCGGCAACAACAGCGACCGCTTCACGACGGGCAAGCCGGAGAATCGCGCGTTGTTCGTGCAGGCGTGCGAGGCGGCGGTGCCCGTCGCGCAGCGCGTCCGCGCGAAGTGGATGACCGTGGTGCCGGGCGCGTTCGAGCGGCGGCTCCCCATCGGCATCCAGACCGGCCACGTGATCGACACGCTGCGCGCGGGGGCGGAGGTCCTCGAGAAGCACGGGCTGACGATGGTGCTCGAGCCGCTCAGCGACAACCCGGACCAGTTCCTGCGGACCTCGGACCAGACCTACATGATCTGTCGCGCGGTCAACAGCCCGGCCTGCAAGATCCTGTTCGACATCTACCACATGCAGCGCAACGAGGGGCACATCATCCCGCACATCGACTGGGCGTGGGACGAGATTGCCTACTTCCAGATTGGCGACGTCCCCGGCCGTCGCGAGCCGACGACGGGCGAGATCAACTACCGGAACGTGTTCCGGCACATCCACAGGCGGATGCAGGAAACCGGGCGCGATTTCGTCTTCGGCATGGAGCACGGCAACGCGTTCCCGGGGAAGGACGGCGAGCAGCGGCTCATCGACGCTTACCGCGAGGTGGACGCGTTCACACCAGAGGTCTGACATTTTTCGCTTGCCAGCGTCGTGCGAAGCCTGTAGTGTGACTTCTGCGCCACGTGTGCATGCTGCACGCGAACCCGTCCGGAAGGGCTCGCGAGGGTCTGGAAAGCCAGGCCCTTTCGACTGTCTGGACACACCGCGAGAGGGCGCCGCGGGAACCCCCGTCGTGAGGATTCACGGCAGTTTCACTGGCAGTTGTAGTCGGTCCGTTCGGCACGCCCGTACTCCGATTCACAGCAGCACAGGAGTTCGCAACATGCGTACGACCGGTACCGTCAAGTGGTTCAACGAGACCAAGGGCTTCGGGTTCATCACTCCCGAGGATGGACAGAAGGATTGCTTCGTCCACCATTCAGCCATCGCGGGTCAGGGTTTCAAGACCCTGAACGAGGGTGAGCGCGTCGAGTTCGACGTCGTCCAGGGCGCCAAGGGCCCGGCGGCGGAGAACGTCGTCCGCCTCGGCTGAGTGGTAGGGACGGCTCTCCGAGCCGTCCTCCAGCGTTTCAAGCGCCCAGCACACTCCGGTGTGCTGGGCGTTTGCTCGTTCAGGGAGCTTTGCGTCCCGATCTGCTACCCTCACGCACCGTGGCCTCCCAGCTCATCGATTTGCGTTCGGACACGGTGACGCGTCCCACGCCGGGCATGCGTGCGGCCATGGCCGCCGCCGAGGTCGGTGACGACCAGTTCGGCGAGGACCCCACGGTCAACCTCCTCCAGCGACGGATGGCCGAGCTGCTCGGGAAGGAGGCGGCCCTCTGGCTGCCGACGGGCACCATGGCCAATCAGGTGGCGCTGCGCACGCTCGCGCGGCCGGGCGACGACGTCATCGTCAGTCGCGAGAGCCATGCGGTGTGGCTCGAGGCCGGCGCCGGTGCCGCCAACGCCGGCGTGCAGTTCACCGAGCTCGGCAGCGTCGGCGTCTTCACGGCGGAGGAGTGCGTCGCCGCGCTGAAGCCTGCCGGGCACATGCTCTATCCGCCCACCTCGCTCGTGCAGGTCGAGAACACGCACAACCGCGCCGGTGGCATCGTGGTGCCTCAGGACGAGGTCGAGCGCATCTGCATGGCCGCACGTGCACGCGCGGTGTCGACGTTCCTCGACGGCGCGCGCCTGTGGAATGCCGCCGCGGCGACAGGGCACACGCCTGCCCAGCTCGCCGGGCCCTTCGACGTCGTCAGCGTCTCGCTGTCGAAGGGCCTCGGCGCGCCTGCCGGCGCGATGCTGGCGGGCACGCGGGCCTTCGTGCAGCGCGCCACGCGCTCCAGGCGAATGCTCGGCGGCGCGATGCGGCAGGCGGGCATTCTCGCCGCCGCGGGCCTCTGGGCGCTCGACCACCACATGTCGCGCCTGCCCGACGACCACGCCAACGCGAAGGCGATCGCGCGGCTTCTCCAGCAGTCTGTTCGCGTCGTGTTCGACGCCGACACGGTGCAGACCAACATCGTCGTCTTCCACCTGGCCGACGGGGCGCCCGACGCGGCGCGCGTCGTCGCGCGCGCGCGTGCCCGTGGCGTCCTGCTGTTTGCCCTTGGCCTGCGGACGCTCCGCGTCGTGACGCATCTCGACGTCGACCGTGCCGCCTGCGAGGAGGCGGGACGGATTCTCGTCGAGGTCATCGACGACGCGTCCTGAGCAGCGTACTCGCCGGTCTACCGCCAGGCCTGCACGCGGCCCGGCGATGCACTAGAATGCGGCCGGAGCTTCCCATGACACGACTGCTTGCCCACCTGGCCGTGCTGGCCGGCGTGGCCGCCGGGGCCGCGGCCTGCTCGCCCGCACGTCCTCAGTCCGCCGCGACGGTCGACGCCGTCCCGCGCCTCTCGAACGAAGCGGTGGCGCAGGCCCAGGCGTTTGCCGCCTCGCTCACCGACGCGCAGCGCGCCATCGGGCGCTTCCCGTTCGATGCCGAGGAGCGCTACACGTTCAACTACGTGCCGATGGTCCGCGGCGGCGTGCCGCTCGGCGAGATGACCGACGCGCAGCGCGAGCAGGCCTACGCGCTGCTCCAGCTGGCGCTGAGCCCGGGCGGCTTCGAGACCGCGAAGAAGATCGTCGCGCACGAGGCCATCCTCCGCGAGCTCGAGCGGCAGCGCGGTGTGCGCAACTACGATCGCCGCAACCCCGACCTCTACTACCTGGCGATCTTCGGCGAGCCCGGCGCGTCGCCGTGGGGCTGGCGCTTCGAGGGCCATCACCTGTCGGTGAACGTCACCCATGGCGGCGCCGAGGGCGACGCCGTCTCGCCGCTCTTCTTCGGCGCCAACCCGGCCCGCGTGCCGTCGGGCCCGCATGCCGGCCTGCGCATCCTCGCCGACGAGGAGGACGTCGCGCGGGCCCTGCTCGAGAGCTTCGACGCCGCGGCGCGCGAGCAGGTGATCATCGCGCCGGAGACCACCAACGACATCGTCACGACGAACGTGCCGAAGGTGGACGGCCTCTCGTTCGACGGGCTGCCGGCATCGGCGATGACGCCGGATCAGCGCGCGCAGCTGCGCACGCTGATCGAGGTCTACGCACGGCGGCTGTCGCCTGCCGAGGCCGACGCGCAGCTGGCACGGATCGAGGCCACGTTCGACAAGGTGCACTTCGCGTGGGCGGGCGGTACCGCCGTCGGCGAGAAGCACTACTACCGCGTCCACGGCCCGACGTTCCTCATCGAGTACGACAACAGCCAGAACGACGCCAACCACGTGCACACCATCTGGCGCGATCTCGAACGGGACTTCGGCGGGGACCTCCTCAGGGAGCACCTGGCAAGGCATCAGCACTGAAAGAGGGAGGGAGGAGCAGTCAGCGGGAGGGGCGGCTCCGTGCCTCGATGTGGAAAACCTCCGGGAGCGGGCGCGAGATGGGACGACTGTCGTCGTGCGTCGGCATGACGTCGCGCATGTAACGCCACCAGCGCTGGCAGACGGCTGTTTCGGCGATGGCGTCCCAGCGCGCTTCGTCCTCGACCTCGACGTAGGCGAACAGGTCGCTCGTGGCCTCGTCCAGGAAGATGGAGTAGGTGAGCACGCCGTGCGAGAGGAGCACGTCCTCGAGCTCCTGCCAGATCGGCTGGTGCCGCCGCGCGTACTCTGCGTGCTGATCGGGATGGACCGCCATGCGGAAGGCCTTGCGCAGCATCGGTGGGTTCGCTCCGCCGCGATAGTAGACTGCTCCGCACATCCAACGCACGCATGGCACGTTTTCTGGCCTTCGACCTCGGGGCCGAGAGCGGGCGGGCAATGGTCGGACACCTGTCCGGCGGCCGGCTCGAGCTCCAGTCCCTGCACCGTTTCGCCAACGTCCCCCGACGCCTGAACGGCACGCTCCGCTGGGACGTCGACGCGCTGTGGCGCGAGATGCGCGGGGCCCTCGCCTGCGCACCCGCCGGCCTCGCGGGTGTCGGCGTCGACACGTGGGGCTGCGACTATGCGCTGCTCGACGAACGGGGCGCGCTCGTCGAGCCGCCGTACCACTACCGGGACCACCGCACGGACGGCGTAATGGAGCGTGTCCTCGCCCGGATCGGCCGCGCGCGCCTGTACGAGACGACAGGCGTGCAGTGCCTCCCCTTCAACACGCTCTATCAGCTGGTCGCCGCCGCCGAGCGCGAGCCCGCGACGCTCGACAGGGCTGCTGTCCTCGTCACGATGGCCGACTTGTTCAACTACCGGCTGACGGGCGTGATCGCGACCGAGTACACCAACGCGACCACCACGCAGTGCGTAAGCGCGCGCGAGCGCACCTGGGCGACGCCGCTGCTCGACGATCTCGGCCTGCCGCGTCGCCTGTTCGGACGTATCGTCGAACCCGGCACGTTGCTGGGTCCCCTCCGGGCGCCGACGGGCGCGGCTGCGGGCGCGGCGGTGGTGGCGCCCGCGTGCCACGACACCGGATCGGCGGTGGCAGCGGTGGCCACGGGCGGCGACACGGCGTTCCTCAGCTCCGGAACGTGGTCGCTGCTTGGCGTCGAGCTCCCGGCACCCGTCCTGACGGCCCGGGCCGCGGACCTGAACTTCACCAACGAAGGCGGCGTGGGCGGCACGACCAGGCTGCTCAAGAACATCGGCGGCCTCTGGCTGCTCCAGGCCTGCCGGACGGCCTGGGCGGCCGAAGGCCGCGCGCTGTCGTACGACGCGCTCGTGGACGCTGCCCGCCGTGCTCCTGCGGACGGGGCCGTTGTCGATCCGGACGACGCCTCGCTGCTGAACCCCGCGCACATGCCGCGGGCGATCGCCGACTACTGCCGCCGCACGTCGCAGCCAGTCCCGGAGTCGCCCGGCGCGTTTGCCCGGACGATCGTCGAGAGCCTCGCGCACGCGTACAGGATGGTGCTCGAGTGGCTCGAGGATGTGTCGGGCCTGTCGTTTGCCACGATCCGCGTCATCGGGGGCGGCGCGCGCAACGCGCTGCTGAACCAGCTGACGGCCGACATTACCGGGCGCGTCGTGCTGGCAGGCCCGGTGGAGGCGACCGCGCTCGGGAACATCGCCGTGCAGATGCTGGCGACCCGAGCGGTGCCGTCGCTTGCCGACGCTCGTGACATCATCAGGCGCTCGTTCCCCGTCGAGGAGTACGCGCCGTCGGGGGACCGCACGTGGGACCAGCGCCATCGCCGGTTCCGCGACGTCGTGGAGTATGCACGTGCCTGATCTGCATTTCCTCGAGGACCTCTGGGACGCTGCCGAGGCGGATCGCCTTGCCGCCTCCCCGCTCGACCTGCTGCGCTACCGGTCGAATTTGCTCGGCGCCGACCTGCGCATCACCAACTTCGGGGGCGGCAACACCAGCTCGAAATTCGAGCTGCCGGATCCCCTGACCGGCGCACCCACGCGCGTGATGGCCGTGAAGGGCAGCGGCGGCGACCTGCGCTCGATTGGCCCGGCGGGGTTCGCCGTGCTGTACATGGACCGGCTCGAAAGCCTCGCCCCGCGGTACCGCGGCGAGGCCCACGAGGACGAAATGGTCGCGCTCTATCCGCTGTGCGCGTTCGGCGAGAACAGGGTCGCGGCGTCGATCGACACCCCGCTGCACGCGTTTCTCCCGTTTCCGCACGTGGACCACCTGCACCCCGACTGGGCGATTGCGCTGGCCGCCAGCGGCAACGGCAGGGCGAAGCTTGCAGACTTCAACGCACAGTTCGGCCGGCGCATCGCGTGGATCCCGTGGCAGCGCCCGGGCTTCGAGCTTGCGCTGATGCTGCGGCAGGCGGTGGAGGAGACCGACGGATGCGACGGCATCCTGCTCGGCGGTCATGGCCTGTTCACGTGGGGACGGACGCAGCGCGAGTGCTACCTGTCGAGCATCACCACGATCGACCAGATGGGGCGGTTCGTCGACGCGCACGCCGCGGGCGCCCGTCGGCCGGTGTTCGGCGGCGCGGCCGTCAGCGCGGTCAGCGGACGCGACGTGGCGGCCGAGCTGCTGCCGCACCTGCGGGGCATCGTGTCGTCCAACCGGCGGACCATCGCGCACTGGGATCATTCGGCCGATGCGCTGGCGTTTGCCGGGTCGGCGTGGGCCGAGCAGCTCTGCGGGCTCGGCACGAGCTGCCCCGACCATTTCCTCCGGACGCGCATCTCGCCGATGTTCGTCCCGTGGAATCCCGAATCCGAGTCGATCGACATGCTCAAGGCGCGCGTCGTCGAGCGCGCGACCGCGTATCGCGATGCGTACGTCGCGTATTACCGGACCCATGCCTCGTCCGAGTCGCCCGCGCTGCGCGACTCGAATCCTTCCGTGGTCGTCATCCCGTCGCTCGGGCTCTTCGGCTTCGCGCGCGACAAGCGCGAGGCACGCATCACGACCGAGTTCTTCGTCAACGCCATCCACGTGATGGCCGGGGCGACGGCCCTTGCCGACGACGGGCCAGTGGAGGGCCCCCTGCCGCAGGCGCGCCGGCCCGAGCAGGCCGCTGACTTCGTCAGCGTCTACAACTACGTCGCGCTCCCGCGGTCGGAGGCCTTCCGCATCGAGTACTGGGCGCTCGAGGAGGCCAAGCTTCAGCGCATGCCGCCGGAGAAGGCGCTGAGCCGGCGCATCGCGCTCGTGATCGGCGCCGGCAGCGGCATCGGGCGCGAGGCCGCCCGGCGCCTGGCGGCGCGCGGGGCCCACGTCGTCCTCGCCGACCTCGACGGTGACGCCGTGCGTGAGGCCCGGGACGAGATCGCTGCCGCCGGCTCCGCCGAGCAGCTGCACGTGGTGGCGGCCGACCTGGCGTCGCGCACCTCCCTGCGCGAGGCGATTCGCGAGACGGTGCTCCACTTCGGCGGCCTCGACATCGTCGTGAACACGGCGGCCATCTATCCGACGCCTCCCGCAGGGACGCCCCTCGAGGACACCTGGGCGCGCGCGCTGCAGGTGAACGTGACGAGCAACCACCTGCTCGCCATGGAGGCCGCCGACGTACTGACGGCACAGCAGCTGCCGGCGAGCATCGTGCTGACCAGCTCGGCCAACGCCGTGGTGCCGAAGAGCGGCAGTGAGCCGTACGACGTCGGCAAGGCTGCCGTCAACCACCTGGTGCGCGAGCTGGCCGTGGCACTGGGACCGCTCGTGCGCGTGAACGCGATCGCCCCGGCCACGGTGGTGGCCGGCTCTGCGATGTTCCCTCGCGACCGCGTCATCGTGTCGCTCGACAAGTACGGCATCGCGTGGAGCGACGACGAGTCCACCGAGGCGCTTCGTGCGCGGCTTGCGGCGTTCTACGCCAGACGGACGCTCACCGGCCAGCCGGTGCGTCCGTCCGACTGCGCCGAAGCGATCTGCTGGCTTGCCGGCGACGAGAGCAGCAGGACAACGGGACACGTCATCCCCGTGGACGGCGGGTTGCGGGAGGCATTCCTGCGATAGGGACGACAGATGGACGACGCGATGACGGCACGCGTGTTCGAGGCGCTCGATCGGTTCCGGATCGAGCTGCCCTCGTGGGGGTTTTCCGACACCGGCACACGGTTCGGCGTGTTCCGGCAGCCTGCGGCCGCCGTGACCATCGAGGAGAAGCTCGCCGACGCCGGCTTCGTGCACGCCCTCACCGGCGCGTGCCCGACGGTGGCGCTGCACGTCCAGTGGGACCTGCCGGGGGGAACCGCCGACGCGCCGGCCGTGCAGCGTGCAGCCGAGGCCGCAGGCGTCCGGCCAGGGGCCATCAACCCGAACTTCTTCCAGGACCAGCGGTACAAGCACGGGTCGTTCGGCAACCCCGATCCCGACGTCCGTGCGCGGGCACGGCAGCACGCCCTCGACAGCGTCGCCATCATGCAGGCGCTCGGCAGCCGCGACCTCTCCTGCTGGTTCGCCGACGGCACCAACTACCCGGGCAGCGGGTCAATCCGGCAGCGCAAGCGCTGGTTCGAGGAGGCGCTGCGCGACGTGCACGACGCCCTCGGCGACGGCCAGCGACTGCTGGTGGAGTACAAGCCGTTCGAGCCGGCCTTCTACCACACCGACATCGCCGACTGGGGCATGGCGCTGCTGCTGGCGCGTGCCGCCGGTCCGCGTGCGCGGGTGCTGGTCGACACGGGCCACCATTACCAGGGGCAGAACATCGAGCAGATCGTCGCGTGGCTGCTCGACGAGGACATGCTCGGCGGCTTCCATTTCAACGATCGTCGCTACGCCGACGACGACCTGACGCTGGGCTCGATCGACCCCTATCAGGTCTTTCGCATCTTCCACGAGATCCGGTTCCACGAGTGGGAGACCGGGGCGCCCGCCGACCTTGCCTACATGGTCGACCAGAGCCACAACCTGAAGGGGAAGGTCGAGGCGATGATCCAGACCGTCGTGACGGCCCAGGAGCTGTTCGCGCGCGCCGCCCTCGTCGACCTCGAGGCGATGGTGAGGGCCCAGGGCGAGGCGGACATCGTGCGCGCGGAGCGGTGCCTGCAGGACGCCTTCGCCACCGACGTGCGACCCGTGCTCCGCGAGTGGCGGCAGGCCCGGCAGCTGCCCGCCGACCCGCTCGACGCTTTCCGCCAGAGCGGCTACCTCGAGCGCGTCACGCGCGAGCGTGCCGAGCGGCGGGGCCACGCCGCTCCCGCGTCGCTCGGCTCGGGCTTCTGAGGGGCCCGGCGCGCGCGATGTCCAACGGCCTGCTCACCGCCTCGTCGATTCGCAAGTCGTTCGGCGGCGTGCGCGCGCTCAAGGGCGTCTCGCTCGACCTGGCGTCAGGCGAGGTCCACGCCCTCGTCGGCGAGAACGGCGCCGGCAAATCCACGCTCATCCGCATCCTCACGGGCGCCGAGCGTGCCGACGCAGGCTCGCTGGTCGTGGACGGCGCACCAGTGGACCTTGCGCAGCTGACGCCGGCTCGCGCCCGCGACCTCGGCATCGCCGCCGTCTACCAGCAGCCTGCGTTGTTCCCCGACCTGACGCTGGCCGAGAACATCGCGTGGACGCTCGACGCCGGTTCTCTGTGGCGCCGCATCGACTGGCAGCGCAGCCGGCGCAAGGCGGCCGAGTTGCTGGCCAGGGTCGGCGCGTCCATCGACCCCGACCGGTCCGCCGGGTCGCTCAGCATGCCCGAGCAGCAGCTCGTCGAGATCGCGCGGGCCGTCGGGGCGAACGCGCGCGTCATCCTGATGGACGAGCCGACGGCGTCGCTCTCCGACAGGGAAGTCCGCAGGCTGTTCGACGCGGTCGCGCGACTGCGCGAGGCCGGCGCCTGCATCGTCTACATCTCGCACCGGCTCGACGAGGTGTTCGCGATGGCGGACCGTCTCACGGTGCTGCGCGACGGCGAGAGCGTGACGACGGCAAGGCATGAGGAGATCACGCGCGCGGAGGTGGTGCGCTGGATGGCGGGCCGCGAGGTGTCGGTGGACGTCACGGTTCGCGATCGGGCGCCGGGCCCCGTGGCACTCGAGGTGCGCGGCCTGTCGTCGCGGGCCGCCGGCGTGCACGACATCTCGCTCTCGGTGAGGCGTGGCGAGATCCTCGGCATCGCCGGGCTCGTCGGCGCCGGCCGCACCGAGCTTGCCGAGACGTTGTTCGGCCTTCGCCCGATGGACGGCGGCGAGATCCTGATCGACGGCGCGCCCGTCGTGATTCGCGAGCCCGAGGCTGCCATCGCGAGCGGACTCGCGTACGTGCCGGAGGACCGGCGCCGCCACGGCGCGGTGCTGCCGATGACCGTGGCGGCCAACACGACGCTGGCGAGCCTGCGCTCCGTGTCGCGGCACGGCATCGTCAGCGGGGCCGTGGAGCGCGACCTGGCGGAGCGGTACGTCGCGCAGCTGCGGGTGCGGACGCCTGACGTCGACACGCCGCTGGAGCGCCTGTCCGGAGGCAACCAGCAGAAGGTGGTCCTCGCACGCTGGCTGGCAACCAGCCCCTCCGTGCTGATGCTCGACGAGCCGACGCAGGGCGTGGACGTCGGCGCGAAGGCCGAGATCCACGCCCTGATGCGCGAGCTGGCCGGTCGCGGCCTGGCGATTCTGATGATCTCGTCCGAGATGCCCGAGGTGCTCGCCGTGAGCGACCGCATCGCCGTGATGCGAGAGGGCACGATCGTGGCCACCCTCGATCGCGCCGGGGCCTCCGCCGAGCGGATTCTCGCGCTGGCACTCGCCGGCCCGGCGACGGTGCGCGGATCATGATCGCGCGGCATCGCGTCGAGGTCTCGACGGCGGCGGCGCTGGTGGCGCTGGGCCTGCTGCTTGCGGTGCGCGCGCCGGCGTTCTACCAGCCCGGCCACCTGCTCGACGTCCTGCTGGCGCTGGTGCCCGCGCTCGTCGTCGCCGTCGGGACCACGCTCGTGATCCTGACCGGGGAGATCGACATCTCCGTCGGCTCGGTGTTCGGCGTGTGCAGCGTCGTCGCCGGAACCCTGGCCGTGTCGGGCGCGCCGCTGTGGGCCGTGATGCTGTGCACGCCGCTCGCCGGCGCAGTCCTCGGCGCCGTCAACGGGCTGCTGGTCGCACGCCTGCTGCTGCCTTCCATCGTCGTCACGCTCGCGACGCTCGTGGCCTGGCGCGACGCGCTGCGGTGGGCAACGGAGGGGACCTGGGTGCAGGGACTCCCGGCGAACTTCCAGTGGCTCGGCCTGTCGCAGAGTGGCTACCCCGTCGCGGCCATCGGCATCGCGGCGGCGGTGGTGGGAGCTGCGGCGTGGACGCTCCGGCATGTCCGCGCCGGGCGTGCGGTCTACGCCACGGGTTCGAACGCCGAGGCGGCACGGCTCGCGGGGATCGACGTACGTGCGGTGCGTCTGTGGACTTTCACGATTGCCGGCGCCTGTACCGGGCTCGGCGCGCTGCTCAACGCGGCGCGTTTCAGCCAGGTGCCCGCGAACACCGGCCTCGGCCTCGAGATGCAGGTGATCGCGGCCGTGGTCGTCGGCGGCACCGCGATCACGGGCGGGCGAGGGACGGTCGCCGGCACGCTGCTCGGCATGCTGCTGCTCGGCACGATGGGGCCGGCCCTGACGTTCCTCGGCGCGAGCGCGTACTGGGAACGCGCGCTCCAGGGCGCGATCATCCTGACGGCCGTGGCCGCCGACGCCGTCCGCGCGCGCCGGCACGAGGGCGCGGGGCTGCCGAGGACCCACCCGCGAGGACAGGGGCAGGCCCGTGCCTAAGCGGTGGTCCTCGGAACTGGTCCTTGTCCTCGTGCTGCTTTTCGAGGTCGGGGTGTTCGCACTGACGACTCCGCACTTCCTGTCGGCCGGCAACCTGTTCGAGATCGCGCGCTTCTCGACCGCGCTGGGATTGCTGGCGATCGCCATGACGCCGGTTATCGTGACGGGCGGCATCGACCTGTCGGTGGGCGCGATGATGGGGCTTGCGGCCGTGGCCTTCGGTGTCGCCGCACGGGACTGGCAGTGGCCCGTGCCCCTCGCGGCCCTCGGCGCGCTCGCCACCGGGGCGGCCGGCGGCGGGCTCAATGCCTTCCTCGTCGCGCGTCTCGGTGTGCCGCCGCTCATCGTCACGCTCGGGTCGCTTGCGTTGCTGCGCGGCATCGCCGAGGGCATCACGGAGGGGGCCACCAGCTACGCCGGCTTCCCGGCGGCGTTTCACTATCTCGGGCAGGGCTACCTCGGCGGGTGGGTCCCCGCGCAGCTGCCTGTGCTGGTGCTGGCGGCAGGCGGATACCATGCCCTGCTGCATCGCTCGACGATGGGCCGCTCGTGGTATGCGATCGGTCACAACGCGGCAGCGGCCCGCCACGCCGGGCTGCCCGTCCGCCGCCGGCTCGCGCTCGCCTATGTCCTGAGCGGCGTGACGGCGGCGGTCGCGGCGCTGGTGTATGTCGCGCACATCGGCCAGGCGCGGTCCGACACGGGGACGGGGTACGAGCTCCAGGCCATCACGGCGGTCGTCCTCGGCGGGGCGTCGGTCAGCGGCGGCCGTGGCACGATTGCCGGGTCGTTGCTGGGCCTGGCCATCCTGGCCGTGCTGCAGAATGGCCTGCAGCTGGCAGCCTGGCCGTCCGAGCTCGTCGGCGTGCTGACAGGCATCGTGCTCGTCGGCGCCATTGCCGCCGACCGGCTGCGCCGTGCGCAGCACGGGCGCGGCCCGGTCGACCGCTCCTGGGATCCGCCAGCATGCGAGGTGCCCGTGAAGAACAGTCAAGTGGCCGTCCTCTGCGCCGCCATCCTCGCCGGCGCGTTCATCGTCGCCGGGACGAACGCGTGGTTGTTCAGCACACTGACGCGCGGGACGGGCACGGGCGCCGATTCAGGCGTGGCGGCGCCGACCGGCGACGCGCGACGGCTCGTCGTGGCGATGATGCCGAAGGCCAAGGGCGACCCGTACTTCGTGAGCTGCAGGCTCGGTGCCGAGGAGGCGGCGCGCGAGCTGGGGGTGGACCTGATCTGGGACGGGCCGACCGGCCTCGACGCCGCACGGCAGAACGAGCTCGTCGAGAGCTGGATCACGCGACGGGTGGACGCCATTGCCGTCTCGGTCGAGAACCGGGCGAGCATCTCCACGGTGCTGCGCAAGGCGCGCGCCCACGGCATCGCCGTGCTCACCTGGGATGCCGACGCCGAAGCCGACGCGCGCGACTACTTCGTGAACCAGGCGACGCCCGAAGGCATCGGCGCGACGCTCGTCGAGGAGGCCGCACGCCTCATGGGCGGCCGCGGCACATTCGCGATCATCACGGGCGCGCTGGCCGCGCCGAACCAGAACGCCTGGATCCAGGTCATCCGCGAGCGCCTGGCCGCCGCCTACCCGGATCTGACGCTCGCTGCCATCCGCCCGAGCGACGACGACCGCGACAAGGCGTTTGCCGAGGCGCAGACGATCATGCGCGCGCATCCGGAGGTCACTCTCATCATGGCCATCGCGGCGCCGGCGGTCCCCGGGGCAGCGGAGGCGGTCAAGCAGGCCGGCCGCGGCGGCGACGTGAAGGTGATGGGCCTTTCGCTGCCCAACATGAACAGGCCTTACGTGCACGACGACATCGTGCAGACGGTGGTGCTCTGGAACACGACGAACCTGGGGTACCTCACCGCCCGGGCTGCGGCCCTTGCCGCCCGCGGCGCGCTCGCGCCAGGCGACACGCGCGTCGACGGCGGACGGCTGGGGCCTATCGAGGTCCGCGGCTCCGAGATCCTGCTCGGCACGCCGCTCGTCATGACGAAGGCCAATATCGACCAGTTCGACTTCTGAGCGGCGGGACGCCGGCCTAGCCGCGCTGCCACTCGAGGACGGCGTCGAGCGGGTGCACCAGCTGGAGGATGTTGAGCAGCAGGTTGTCGCGAATCCACCACCCGACGCCCACCTCCATCACGACCGTCAGCCCGACGATGAGCAGGAGCGGCAGGCGCCACGCCGCGAGGAAGCCGACCGCCATCGCGGCGATGTCGGCGACCGAGTTCACCACGCTGTCGCCGTAGTAGTCGAGCGCGATGGTCTGCGCGCGGTAGCGGTCGATGATCGTCGGCGTGTTCTCGACGATCTCCCACGTCGCCTCGAGCGCCACCGCCAGCACGAGCCGCAGGCCGACGCTCCAGCCGAGTCGACCGCCGACCAGCCAGAGGAGCCCGTAGAACGCAAAGCCGTGGATCACGTGCGAGAACGTGTACCAGTCGGCGAGGTGCTGCGAGTTCTCGGCGCTGAGGACGACGCCGTGCCAGGGCTTGACGTACCCGCAGGTGCAGATCGGGACGCGGCCCATCACGAGCAGCACGGCGCACGTCACGGCGACGAGGGCGGCGACGGCCCACCAGTGTCGTCTGCCGATGCCAGTGGACGCGCCGCGCACGGTGGGCGCGATTATAGGGCAGGCTTGACACCGCCACGACGTCCACACAAGGATGCCGGCACGAGGAGGGACGCATGAGACGACGTGACGTGCTGCGAACGATCGCGGCAGGCTCGATGACGGGTGCGGGCCTGCTGGCCGCGCGCGACGTCCTGGCCCAGGCGTCGACCCCGCCGCCGGCGCCGCGCGGGTTGCCGCCGATCCGCATCAGGGACGTGCAGGTCGTGCTCACGGCGCCCAACCGCATCCGGCTCGTCCTCGTGAAGGTCCTCACCGACCAGCCCGGCCTCCATGGCTGGGGGTGCGCCACGTTCACGCAGCGCGCGCTCGTCGTGAAGACCGCCGTCGACGAGTACCTGCGCCCCTTCCTCGTCGGCCGGCGCGTCGACGAGATCGAGGACATCTGGCAGTCGATGTATGTCAGCTCGTACTGGCGCAACGGGCCGGTCCTGTTCAACGCGATGAGCGGCGTCGACATCGCGCTCTGGGACATCCTCGGCAAGCGCGCGGGCCTGCCGCTCTACCAGCTGCTCGGCGGCAAGGTGCGCCACGGCGCCGACTGCTACTACCACGCGAGCGGGCGCGACTTCCAGGAGGTGGAGGCCAACGCGCGCAAGGGCATGGCCGCCGGCTTCCGCTACGTCAGGGTGCAGGGCGGCGTGCCCGGCATGTCCACCTACGGGGCCCGCAGCGACGCGGCGCAGGCGGGACCCGCCGACGAGCCCATCGGCCCGACGAACCCGCGCGCGATCTGGGAGTCGGCCGGTTACGTGCGCATGCTGCCACGGCTGTTCGACCACCTGCGGTCGACGCTGGGCGACGAGGTGCAGCTGTTGCACGACGTCCACGAGCGCGTGCACCTCAACGAGGCGATCAACCTGTGCAAGGCGCTCGAGCCGTACAACCTGTTCTTCCTCGAGGACCCGTTCCCGCCCGAGGACAACGCCTGGTTCCGCCAGCTGCGCCAGCACACGAGCATCCCCATCGCGATGGGGGAGCTGTTCAACACGGTGCAGGAATACCTGCCGCTCATCTCCGAACGGCTGATCGACTTCATCCGCATCCACATCTCGCAGATCGGCGGACTATCGCCGGCGCGCAAGGTGGCCGCGCTGTCGGAGTTCTTCGGCGTGCGCACCGCGTGGCATGGGCCCGGCGACGCGTCTCCCGTCGCGCACGCGGCCCAGCTCGCGCTCGAGCTCGCCTCGTACAACTTCGGCATCCACGAAGGCGGCAACTTCCCGGCCGAGACGCGCGAGGTGTTCAAGGGCTCCCCGGTGCAGCAGGACGGCTACATGCTGGCCAACGACGCGCCGGGCCACGGCGTCGAGGTGGACGAGGCCGTCGCCGCGAAGTTCCCGTTCCCCGAGGGGCCGCCGCACTTCGACTATTCGTGGGGCACGACGCGGCGGCGCGACGGGACGGTGATCAGGCCGTAGGGAGCCACACATGATCCACCGCCGCCTGCTGACGGCTCTGGCAACAGCTCTTGCGATCTCGGTCGCCGGCGGGGCGGCGCAGCAGCCGGCCACGCCCTCGTTCGACGAACTGGCGCGTCGCGCGCTCAGCCGCATCGACGGCACCGAGCGGCTCACCGGACTGCACGCCCCCGTCGAGGTGCTGCGCGACAGGTGGGGGATTCCGCACATCTATGCGTCCAACGTCGACGACCTGTTCTTCGCGCAGGGATACGTGCAGGCACAGGACCGGCTCTGGCAGATGGAGCTGTGGCGTCGCTACAACAGCGGACACCTCGCCGAGATCGTCGGCGAGGCCGCCGTGGAGCACGATCGGCTGCTCCGCCTCGTGCAGTACCAGGGGCCGTGGGACGACAGCGAGTTCGAGAGCTACCATCCCGAGGCACGGCGGATCTTCAGGGCGTTTGCCAACGGCGTGAACGCGTACATCGACAGCCATCGCGACCGGCTGCCGGTGGAGTTCACGCTGACCGGGATCACGCCGCGCCCCTGGACGATTCGCGACGTCGTCCTGCGCGTGCCTGCACGGTCACTGGCCAACGCGCGGGCCGAGCTGCGTCTGGCCCTCGACGTCGCGCGCGACGGCGTGGACGCCGTGAACCGTCGCCTCGTGCAGGACCCGGCGATCCCGCTCGTGGTGCCCGACGGGCTCGACGTGTCGATCATCGGGCCCGACGTCCTCCGGGCGCTCGAGGGCACGCTGCCCGTCGTGCCGTTCCCGCGCCCGCCGCTCGCCGACGCCTATCGCGACATGCCGGGCGCCCTCGCATCGACGGACATCGGGACGCCCGAGCATGCGCCGGGGAGCAACAACTGGGTGCTCGCCGGCTCGCACACGGCCAGCGGCCGCGTGCTGCTCGCGAACGACCCGCACCGTCAGGTCGCCAACCCGTCGCTCCGCTACCTCGTGCACCTCGTCGCGCCGGGGTGGGATGTCATCGGAGCCACAGAGCCCGTGCTGCCGGGCGTGGCCATCGGTCACAACGGCCGCGTGGGCTGGGGCCTCACCATCGTCGGCACCGACTACGACGACGTGTTCGTGGAGGAACTGAACCCCGCCAACCACGACGAGGCGAAGTGGCAGGGGGAGTGGTATCCGTTGCGCATCGTGGACGACACGATCGACGTGCGGGGCAGCGCGCCGCGACGGGTGCAGCACCGCTACAGCCGCCACGGGCCGATCTTCCACGTGGACCACGCGAACCACCGCGCGTACGCGCTGCGGTCGACCCTGCAGGAACGAGGCACGGCGGAGTACCTCGGGGCGCTGCGCCTCAACCAGGCGTCGCTCACGCCGACGTGCCGCGAGTTCCTCGCGCACCAGCGCCACTATCTCGCGCCGGCGGAGAACATGATCTGCGGCGACGTCGAGGGCAACATCGCGTGGCAGGCCTCCGCGCTGACGCCGCGCCGCGAGGGCGGCTGGTACGGGCGCCTGCCGGTGCCCGGGACGGGCGCATACCGCTGGAACGGCTTCCGCGACGACCTGCCCTACGAGTTCAATCCCGACCGCGGCTGGATCGCCACGGCAAACCACAACATCCTGCCGGCCGGCTACCACCCGCCGCTGTTCTTCAAGCAGCCGCCCTACTCGCGCTTCGACCGTGTCGTCCAGATGCTCACAGGCAGGCGCGACATCACGACCGCCGACGTCGAGCGCTTCCAGCTCGACACGCGCTGGCCCTACGTGGACGAGGAGAAGGCGCTCTTCACGGGGTGGACGTCGAGCCGCGAGGACGTCGAGTGGGCACGGCAGCAGATCCTCGCGTGGGATGGACGTTACATCGCCGGCAGCGTCGCGGCGTCGATTCACCGGGCATGGCGCCAGCACCTGGACGCGAGCGCGTTGCACGCGGACGGCTGGAACGCGCGCGGCGGCGTCGGCGCGTCCGCGCGGCGGCTGGCGCTGGCCGACCCCTCGCCGTCACGCCGGGCCGCGGCCCGGGCCGCCCTCGAGCGGGCGGTGGACGCGCTGACCGGTGCGCTCGGACCCGAGAGGCAGGAGTGGCGATGGGGACGTCGGCATCGCAGCGAGTTCCCGCACCCGCTCGTGAGTGCCTACGACCTGCCGGGCGTCGAGCGCGACGGCGGCGCGGACACGGTTGCGGCGACCGGCGCCACGTTCCGGGAGATCATCGACTTTGCGAACCTCGACGAGTCGAGGGTGACCAACACTCCCGGGCAGTCGGCGCAACCGGGCAGCCCGTACTACGGCAACCTGCTCGAGGGCTGGGCGAAGGGCGAGTACTTCCCGCTCCGCTACTCGCGCGCCACGGTCGAGCAGGCGGTGGCGCACCGTCTCGTCCTCGAGCCCGCCCGCTGACAGCGTCGGCGCTGCGAGCCGACGGCGCGGGGCACCCCCGGCGGCGACGGCCCGTCAGGGCGTCGCCGCGGGGCGGAGCTCCGGCAGCGCCGCCTCGATCGCCGCGCGCTGCGGTTCGAGCCATGGCGGCAGCACGAGCGACTCGCCGAGCCGTGCCGGGTCTTCGTCCACGGCGAAGCCCGGTCCGTCGGTGGCGAGTTCGAAGAGCACGCCGCCCGGCTCCTTGAAGTACACCGAGCGGAACCAGAAGCGATCGATGACGGGCGTCGGCCGCATGCCGACGCGCTCCACGAGGGCCCGCGTCGCCAGCTCGTGTGGCTCGTCGTCGACGCGCCACGCGAGGTGATGGATGGTGCCGACGCCCCAGTGGCCGCGGCGTTCCTCCTGCGCCTCGCGCATGTCGAGGATTCGGCCGGAGCCCCCGCCGGCCACGGCATAGCGGTGCCACTCGCCCTCGGTGGCGACGTGCTCGAAGCCGAGCGTCTCGACGAGGAAGAAGGCCGACGGCCCGACGTCGCGCTGGACGACGCGCGCGCCGTGCAGCCCCCGAATCTGGTACCGCACGGGCACGGGCCCCTCTTCCCACGGCGTGAACAGGCGCGACGCGTAATCGGCAGCTTCCACGAGCGCGAGCGCCTGCCCGTGCGTGTCGCGCAGCGGCAGCGTCCGCTCGCCGAACCGCGTCTCGATCGACGACAGCCGCACGCCGTAGCGGCTCAGGCGCTCACCCCACCAGTCCAGCGAGTCGGGCGGCACGGCCAGCTGCACTTCCGTGCTGATGCCGTATCCGATGCGCCCGGGGGCGAGGTGCGCCCAGGGGAAGAACGTCAGGTCGGTGCCCGGATGCCCTTCGGCGTCGGCGTAGAAGAGGTGGTAGGTGCCCGGGTCGTCCTGGTTCACGCTCTTCTTCACGAGGCGCATGCCCAGCATGCCGGCGT
>CAYSHC010000053.1:0-25246 GCA_964430855.1 uncultured Vicinamibacteraceae bacterium | reverse complement strand
GCGGCTGGCGAGCGGTATGAACGGAGTTGCGGCATGAAACGACGTCCTTTCGTGAACGGCGAAGGTCGAGGCCCGGGGGCGCCGGCGGGATGAACTGGATGAAGCGCGCCCTCGAGCACGGCGGGTATAGACGAGCCGCGCCGGCAGAAGTTCACGCGGATCGCACAATCGCCGTCACTTGTTCGGTTCGTCGTTTTTCAGCGTTTTTCGCGCATTCTCGTGCCAGCCTCGTCCGCCGGCGGACACCTGTCCGAAAGCGGACGCTTTCGTGTCACGAGACGCGCCGACGCGTGTTCGGATCGCTGGCTCGCGTTCGTTGGTAAGCGATCGGCAACGGGCGCCGGCGCCGCCCCATGCCCCCACCGGGAGGCGGCGGCGGGACGGCCGTTGACGGCGACGCCGGTCGCGGGACAGACTGCGCAGCACTCACTCCCCCGCGGGTCGCACCGCGCCCTGCGTGCGGCGTGCCGGGGGGCAGGAGCCGACCATGACCGAGCCGCCCGTCGCTCCCGTTCCAGGCCTGCCCGCCCTCGCCGGGCTCTGCAGCCTCGACGCCGCCCGGGCCCCGGCGCTGCCGGTGGCCGAGGTGGT
This sequence comes from uncultured Vicinamibacteraceae bacterium, assembly GCA_964430855.1. Taxonomy (GTDB): domain Bacteria; phylum Acidobacteriota; class Vicinamibacteria; order Vicinamibacterales; family Vicinamibacteraceae; genus JAEZDP01. The sequence goes on along the minus strand of CAYSHC010000053.1, from coordinate 24,655 downwards.
CGGGCGCCTCAAGCGCCTGCACTTTGCCGCGCGTCGCGTGCACGGCCTGCTGCTCTTCCGGCTGCCGTCGGAGCCGCTGTACGAGCTGAAGATGCTCTACAGCCACCACGCGTACCTGTGCGCGGAGATCACGGCCGCGCTCCGGGCGCGTGTCGCCGAGATGCGCGAGCCGCCGCTCGGCCTCGACGACCCGCCGCCGGCGGCCCTGGCGCAGGCGTTCGACGAGGTCGCCTCGGCGCCTGATGGCGCGCACCTCTGCCTGGGGCTCTACCGGGTGCTCCTGCCGGCGCTCGACACGGCGTTCGAGGCACTCGACCGCGACGTGCACCCGCTGGCCGACGCCCCGACGCGTCGGCTGTGCCGCCACGCGCGACTCGACCTCGCCGACGTGCTGGCGACGGGCGCGCAGGCGGCCGACGCGCTGGCGGCGACGCTCGACGCAACGCCCGACGCGTGGCTCGACGAGCTTCGTGCGGCGCTGGCGGCAGCCGGCGGCCTCGACGGCACGCGCGACGCGACCGCGTCGGCGCCGGCCCCGCGCTACTCCGCGACGCCGCGGCCCTTCGACCCGGTGCCGCGTCGCGACGCACGCTTCCCCGACCCCTACAACATGGCCGTAAACGCGGAAGCGTTCCTGTACGAGCCCTCGTACCCGCCGCCGCCGAAGCTGCTGATGCTGGCCTACAAGCGCCTGCGCGAGATCGACGTGCCGGAGATGATGGCGTCCATCATCGTGGAGACACCCGGGAAGCCGTGGGCCTACAGCCTCGACATGACACGGCAGCTGTGGGACGAGGCGCGCCACGCGATGATGGGCGAGGTGCTGTTTGCCGCGCTCGGCGTGGACTGGCCCTCGCAGGTTCCCATCAACTTCACCTGGTCGCTGGGGCTGAACACGCAGCTCACCCCGCTCGAGCGGCACGCCGTGCTCTACTTCATCGAGCAGGGCCTCATGCCGAAGCACGGCAAGCGCTACGAGTGGGAGATCGCCCTCCAGACGGACCTGCCGGTGGCCGCGACGTTCCAGGACTACGACTGGGCCGACGAGGTGCTGCACGCGCGCATCGGCCGCCAGTGGTACGTCAGCGACATGCCGAGCCACACCGAGGCGCTGCGGTACGGCGACCGCTGCTGGTCGCGCGTGCTGATGGGCTGGGAGGAGTGGCGCGACAAGGGCCTGACGCGTCACGACAACTGGTGGCCCGCCCTCTACCGGGCCGCGTGTGCGCGCCACGGCTGGCCCCTGGACCCGGCCGTCGAGGCCTTCGACACGTCCTACGCCGAGCAACGAGCTGACCTGAAGTCCGTGAGCCACTCCGCATGACGCCTATCGCACGCGCAGCCCTCGCCGAGTTCTTCGGCACGTTCATCCTCATCGTCTTCGGTCTCGGCGTCGTCGCGCAGACGGTGCTGAGCGGGCAGACCGCCGGCAGCAGCCTCAGCATCCAGCTGTGCTGGGGGCTCGCCGTCGTCCTCGGCGTCTACGCGTGCGCCGGGGTCAGCGGCGCGCACATCAACCCGGCGGTGACACTGGCGCTGGCCGTCCGCCGCGGCTTTCCGTGGCGGTCGGTGCTGCCGTACGTGGCCGCGCAGATGGCGGGCGCGTTCGTCGGCGCCTTCGTCGTCTACATCACCTACATGGAGGCGCTGACCGCCTTCGACCAGGGCGTGCGGCAGGTGCTCGGGCCGCAGGGCACGGCTGGCATCTTCGCGACCTATCCTGCCCCCTATCTCTCGACGCTCGGCGGCTTCATCGACCAGGTCGTCGGCACCGCGCTGCTCGTCGCGGGCGTCTTTTTCCTGACCGACGAGCGCAACGCGCCGCCTACCCCCGGCATGACGCCGCTGTTTGTCGGCCTGATCGTCGTGGCGATCGGGATGGCCTTCGGCGTCAACGCCGGCTACGCGATCAACCCGGCACGCGACCTCGGACCGCGCCTGTTCACGGCGGTCGCCGGCTGGGGCACCGAGGTGTTCACGGCCGCCAACGGCTGGTGGTGGGTACCCGTCGTCGCTCCCTGCGTCGGCGGCGTGCTGGGCGGCTACTTCTACGACGTCTGCGTGCGCGACCGGCACCCGGCCCCGTGAGGCGGGACGGGCCGCGCTTCCTTCGACGGTGATCCTCGATGCCTGACACGTCCTACATCCTCGCCCTCGACCAGGGCACCACCTCGAGCCGCGCCATCGTCTTCGGGCGCGACGGCCGCGCCGTGGCCGACGCGCAGCAGGAGTTCCCGCAGATCTTCCCGGGGCCCGCCCAGGTCGAACACGACCCGGAGGCCATCTGGGAGTCGCAGATCTCGGTCGCGCGCGCCGCGATCGAGCGGGCAGGCATCGGCCCCGAGTCGATTGCCGCCATCGGCATCGCCAACCAGCGCGAGACGACGGTGCTGTGGGATCGCAGGACCGGCAAGCCCGTCGCCAACGCCATCGTGTGGCAGAGCCGCGTCACGGCCGGCATCTGCGACAGGCTCAAGGAGCAGGGCTACGAGCCGCTCATCCGCCGGAAGACCGGCCTCGTCATCGACGCGTACTTCTCGGGGACGAAGGTCAAGCACCTGCTCGACCAGCAGGACGACCTGCGCGCCCGCGCCGCGCGGGGCGACGTGCTCTTCGGCACGATCGACAGTTTTCTGCTGTGGCGTCTCTCGGGCGGGCGCCTGCACGTCACCGACATCAGCAACGCGTCGCGCACGCTGCTGTTCAACATCCACACCCGCGACTGGGACGACGAGCTGCTCGAGCTGCTCGACGTGCCGCGGCGCATGCTGCCCGAGGTGCGCGGCAACAGCGAGGTGTACGGCGAGACCGACCCGTCGCTGTTCGGCCGCCCGATTCCCCTGGCCTCGGCCGTCGGCGACCAGCAGGCCGCGCTCTTCGGGCAGGCGTGCTTCGAGCCGGGCTCGGCGAAGAACACCTACGGCACGGGCGGCTTCCTGCTGATGAACACGGGGACGCGGCCGTCCGACTCGAGCCACGGCCTGCTGACGACCGTGGCGTGGAAGCGCAACGACGAGGTCACCTACGCACTCGAGGGCGCGATCTTCGTGGCTGGCGCCGTCGTGCAGTGGCTGCGCGACGGGCTCAGGATCATCAAGTCGTCGAGCGACGTCGAGCGCCTGATGCAGCAGGCGACCGACAGCGACGGCGTGCTCTTCGTGCCCGCGTTCGTGGGCCTCGGCGCGCCGTACTGGGATCAGTACGCGCGCGGCCTCATCATCGGGCTGACGCGCAACACGTCGGATGCGCACATCGCGCGGGCTGCGGTCGAGTCGATGGCCTACCAGACGCGCGACGTGCTCGACGCGATGCAGCAGGACGCCGGCGTGCGACTGTCGAGCCTCAAGGTGGACGGCGGCGCGACGGCCAACAACTTGCTCCTCGCCTTCCAGGCCGATATCCTCGGCGTACCCGTCCGGCGTCCCGAGGTCAAGGAGACCACGGCCCTCGGCGCGGCCTATCTCGCCGGCCTCGCCGTCGGCTACTGGAACGACCTCGACGACGTGCGACGCAACTGGGTGCTCGACCGCGAGTTCGCGCCGGGCATCGACGCGGCCACGCGCGAGCGGCTCTACCAGCGCTGGACGCGCGCCGTCGAACGCGCGCGCGGATGGGACGTCTAATCCGACCGTAGGCGGCGGCACGGCGCCGCCGCCCTGCACCGGGAGGAGGGCTGGTGCGCAGAAGCGACGTCGTGCTGCGGCGCGCGATCCTCGCGTTGCTCCTGGCGGTGGCGACCAGCGTCTCCGTGGGCGACGACGTCGGGACCGCGCCTGACGTGCGGCGCGGGTCGCGGACGATCGCCGTCGACCTCCCGGAGCCCTTCAGCCCTGCCCTCCTGCACGTGCCGCGAACGCAGGCCGCGGGTGTGGCGATCGTCCTGCACGCCGGCGGCGGGCCGTCGCTCGATCGCCTGCTCGACACGCTCGCGGCGTCCACGCTCGTCGTCCCCGTGGACGGCTCTACCGCGGACGTGCGCACCTCGTCCTGCGACACGCTCATCGATGCGCTGGCGCTGGCCTCGCGCCAGGCCCAGCGCGAAGCCGGCCTGACCGTGTATCGGCCGCCCGTCCTCGTCGGCCTCGACGCGGCGGCGCCTCTGGCGCGCGGGCTGCTGCTCGCGAGCGAACCGGACGTCTTCAAGTCGGGCATCGGCGAGGCAGGCCCCGCAACCGGCGTCGCTGGCCAGGCGCCGTGCGGGCCTGCTGCCGCCGTCGTCGACGGACGGCGCTGGCGCGACGTGCCGGCCTCGAATCTGCCCGTCGAGGCGGCCGCCCTGCTGGAGCGGCCTGCCGAGCGCCCGACGACGGGCCATGCGCCTCTCGACCGGTGGCTGACGCACTTCGCGCTGCCGATGACCGCCGAGTGGGTCGCCCGGCCGCGCGCGGTCACGGTGCTGATGTCGGATGCACGGGTGCTGCGGCAGCCCCATCCGCGCCTGGCAGCGCGGCTGGCCGAGGCCGGCGTGTCGGTGCTGACGATCGACGCGCTCCAGTACTTCTGGCAGCGGCGCTCGCCGCGCGACGTCGCGTTCGAGCTGCGGCGCCTGCTCGGGGCGCTCGAGTCGCTGTCGGTCCCGGTGCTCGTCGGGGGGCTGGGCAGCGGAGCCGAGACGATGGCCGTCGCGGTGCGCCACATGGAGGACAGGCCGGTGGACGGCCTCGTGCTGATCGCGCCGGGCCCGTCGGCCTTCTTCGAGGTCGACCCGCCACTGCCGGCGCTCGTGCCGCTGATCCGCGCGGACTGGTCCACGGCCGAGGCCGTCGAGATGCTCGCCGTGCCGACGCTGTGTGCCTCGAGCGGCGACGCGCGCGCGGGTCACGTGTGCGAGCAGCTCGCCCGCTTCCCGTACGTGCGGGTCGCGCACGGCCGGCCCGCAGCCGCCAGTCGTGACGAAGACGCCGAGCTCGCGGCGCTCATCGTCGACCTCGCGCGTCGCGCGGGGAGCCGGCACGACGACACCACGGCCCCCGCTCAGCCGAGGAAGCCGAGCACGTGAGACGGCAGGCCGCCGGGAAGGCCCAGGACGGGCACCGACGTCGACGTGAGCACGCGGTAGGCCGTCGAGCCGATGCGCCGCCAGCCCTTGCCGCCCTCGCCGCACAGCCCCATCACGATGAGGTCGATCGGCTGGCGCCTGACGATCTCGGCAATCCGCTCGGCGACCTGCCCGTCCACCACGTCGATCGCCGGCGCGGGATCGAGCTCCAGCGCGTCGGCCAGCCGCTGCAGCGCCGCGGTCGCATGCTCCGCCGGCGCATCGACGGAACCCTGCGCCTCGCCGTCGCCTGACGTCCGCTGGCGCAGCAGGCTCCACCGCGCAGGGTCATCCGCCTGGACGACGTGCAGCAGGTGCAGGCGGGCGTGGCTGGCGCGCGCGACACGCGCGGCAATCCGCGCGTCGTCGATGGCGTGGTCGTGGAAGTCCACGGGGACGAGGACCTCCCGCAGCGAGCCCATGACGTGCCGCGAGCTCTCGGCGAAGGCGGGCGGCACGACGAGCACGGGCAGCGTCGTCTCGCGCAGCAGCCGCTCGGCGATCGAGCCGAAGACGACCTTCGCCATCCCAGTGGCGCCGCGGCTGCCCACGACGATGAGCTGGGCGTGCGTGTCGGCCGCCGCGCGCAGGATGCCGTCGACCGCGTCGCCGGTCCGCACGACGAGGTGCTGCCCCTGCGGCCGTCCGCGGCCGATCCGTGCCGCGACGAACTCGTCGAGCGCCTCGCGCAGCTGGGCCGAGGCATCCCGCCCGGCGCGCACCTGCTCGGCGGCGGCCAGCAGCGGGTCGGCAACCGTGACGATCGTCAGCGGCTGCGCGTAGTGGTCGGCAACCTGACGCGCACAGGCGAGCGCGAGCGCCGACGTCTCCGAGAAGTCCACAGCACAGAGGATGGCCATCGACGGCATCGTCGGCGGTCGAGCCGGGTGTCGTCAAGGCACGTCGTCGCGAAGGAGGGCGCCGAGACGTGTCCAGCGGTGGCCCTGCTCCCGTCCGCGGACCGCGATGGCGAGGGCGCGGCGCTGCCCGACGAGCACGACCAGGCGGCGGCCGCGGGTGATGGCGGTGTAGACGAGGTTGCGCTGGAGCATCGGGTAGTGCTGCGTCGTGATGGGCACGACGACAGCCGGATACTCCGAACCCTGCGCCTTGTGGATCGTGGTGGCGTAGGCGAGCACGAGCTGGTCGAGGTCGGTCGCCTCGTAGACGACCTCCCGCTGCTCCATGTCGACGGTCACCGTCTGCTGCTCGACGTCGATGGCCGTGATGACGCCCAGGTCGCCGTTGTACACGTCGCGGTCGTAGTCGTTCTCGGTCTGCATCACCTTGTCGCCCACGGCGAAGCGCGTGCCGAAGCGCTCGAGCACGGCGGACGGCGACGGGTTCAGCAGCGCCTGGAGGTCGACGTTGAGGCTGCGCGCGCCCAGCGCACCGCGGTTCATCGGGCACAGCACTTGGACGTCCTTGACGGGATCGAAGCCGAAGCGGCGCGGGATGCGCGTGGCCACTACCTGGAGCAGTCGCTGCCTGGCCGTCTCGGCGTCGCGCGCCTCGACGAAGAAGCAGTCACTGTCGGGGGATGGGTCGAAGGCGGGCATCTCGCCGGCGTTCACGGCGTGCGCGGCGGTGATGATGCGGCTGCCCGCGGCCTGCCTGTGAATCTCGGTCAGGCGGACGACGGCGACGGCGCCCGAGGCCATGAGGTCCGCCAGGACCTGACCGGGACCGACAGGCGGAAGCTGGTCGGCGTCGCCGACGAGCAGCACCGCCATGCCCGGCGGCACGGCCCGGAGGACGTGCGCCATCATGACGACGTCCACCATCGAGACCTCGTCGATCACGAGCAGGTCGCCTTCGAGCGGGTTCCGCTCCGTGCGCCGGAACTGCCCGTTGCGCGGGTTGATCTCGAGCAGCCGGTGCAGCGTCTTCGCCTCGAGTCCGGTGGCCTCCGTCATCCGCTTCGCGGCACGCCCCGTCGGCGCCGCCAGCAGCGGACGCACGCCCTTGGCGCCGAGAATCGTGAGGATCGCGCGCAGGACGGTGGTCTTGCCGACGCCGGGCCCGCCGGTGAGCACCGCGAGTCCCTGCCCGAGGACGATCTCGACGGCGTGCCGCTGGCTCGGCGACAGCGCGATGCCGAGCCTGGCCTCGACCCAGGGGATGGCGCGCCGGGTGTCGAGGCCCGCCCACGACGGCCGCGCGTCGGCGAGTGCCCGGACGCGCGCGGCGATGGCCGACTCGGCGGCGTGCAGGCCGGGAAGCAGGACGAGCGGCGTGCCGTCCACGACCTCGCGCACGAGCGAGCCGGAGGCGAGTTCCTCGTCGAGCGCCGCATCGACCTGCACCTCGCCGACTCCCGCACGGCTGCCCGCCTCGTCTGGAGCGTCGCTGGCGTCGGCATCGTCGTGCCGGAGCATCGCCACGGCGGCGCTGCGCAGCTCGTCGATCGGCAGGCCGCAGTGGCCGCTGTCGAGCGCGCGCGCGAGGCAGTGGTGCAGCCCGGCACGCACGCGCACCATCGCGTCGGGCGCGATGCCCAGCTGACGCGCGATCCGGTCGGCGGTAACGAAGCCGATGCCGCGAATGTCCTGCGCGAGGCGGTACGGGTTCTCCTGGAGCACCTGGAGTGCACCGGCGCCATAAGCCTTGTAGATGCGGACGGCGCGGGCGGTGCTGACGCCGTGCTCGTGCAGGAACACCATGATCGCGCGGATGGCACGCTGCGCCTGCCAGCTCTCGATGATGCGCTTCGCGCGCGTCGGCCCGATGCCGGGGACGTCGAGGAGCCTGTCTGGCTCGCTGTCGATCACGTCGAAGACGTCGGTGCCGAACTGCTCGACCAGCAGTCTGGCGTAGTGCGGCCCGATGCCCTTGATCAGCCCCGAGCCGAGGTAGCGCTCGATGCCCTCCGGCGAGTGCGGCGGCGACACGCGCAGCCAGTCGGCCTTGAACTGGGGTCCGTGGGTCCTGTCGTGCACCCACGCCCCCGTGGCGTGCACGTGCTCTCCCGCGCTCACCTGCGGCGCGTGGCCGACGATGGTCACGAGGTCGCGTCGTCCACGCACCTGCACGCGCAGCACGCAGAACCCCGACTCCGGGTCGTGGTAGGTCACGCGCTCGACGAGGCCGCTCAGGAGTTCGCCCGGGGCGGCGGGCGGCGAAGGATCGCGACGCTGCATGCGATGTGCGGGTGACGCGGCCGCCGCCAGCCGCGTCAGGACGCCTCAGCCATCGAGGCGCACGACCTGGCCGGTCCGCGCCGACTCGAGCAGGGCCGCCAGCGTCTCGACGTTCGCACGGCTGTCGTCGAGGGTGACGAGCGGCGGCCGCCCTGTCCGCGCGGCCTCGACGAGGTCGTCCACCTGCCCCTGGTAGAGTGGCGGCCCTTCGACCTCGATGACCTCGACCTCGTCGCCGCGGATCAGCTCGATGGTCTCGCGCTCGCGCGGCTTGAACGCGTGCGTGACGCGCAGGCGCCCTTCGGTCCCTGTCACGTCCACTTCGGTGCGGAATGCCGTCTCGAAGCTCGACACGACCTGCGCCACGACGCCGCTCGGGAAGGTCAGCTGTCCGAAGAACGTCAGGTCAACCCCGCGCGCGCTCCAGGCACCCACGCCGTACACGCTCGCGGGCCGCTCGCCGAGAAGCGTGCGGATGAACCCTACCGGATAGCACCCGACGTCCCAGAGCGACCCGCCGCCGAGGTCGGGGTCGAAGCGGACGTCGTTGGGCCGGTCGTGCACGAAGCTGAACACGCCGAAGGCACCGAGCACACGGCCGATGGCCCCCTCGGCGATGAGCGCCTTCATGCGCGGCACGATCGGGTGGTGGCGGTACATGAACGCCTCGGCCACCACGACGCCGTGGGCCGCGGCCGCGTCGGCAATCGCCTGTACCTCGTCGCCCGACAGCGCCAGCGGCTTCTCGCACAGCACGTGCTTGCCCGCGCGTGCGGCCTGGATGGTGAGGGGCGCGTGCAGGCTGTTGGGTACCGGGAGGTACACGCCGTCGATGTCCGGATCGGCGAGCAGCGCCTCGTAGCTGCCGTACGCGCGCGGGATGCCGTGCTCGGCGGCGTACGCCTCGGCGCGCGCCGCCGTCCGCGAGGCGATGGCGAGGAGCGTGTGGCGCCCGGTGTTCAGCGGACCGACGAGGGCGCGGTTGATGCGGGCAACGCCGAGGATGCCCCAGCGGAAGGTCGACGCGTCGTGCATGGTGCGGGTCATTGTAGACGGCCCGGCGGATGGGCTCGAAGCGCGGGCCGCCGGCAGCGGCGTGCATGTATGATCGTGACGCTCCAATGGACGTCCCCCGCGTGCCTGCCGAACGCCCGACGCACGCGCAGGTGCTGGTGACCTGCCTCGTCGATCACTTCCGGCCCGAGACCGCCGACGCCGTCGTCACGCTGCTCGAGCGCGCCGGCGTCACGGTGACCGTCCCGGACGGCCAGACCTGCTGCGGTCAGCCCGCGTTCAACGCCGGGGCGCGCCCCGACGCGACGGCGCTCGCGCGGCACACCGTCGGTGTCCTGTCCCGCTCGGACGCGCCCGTCGTCGTGCCGTCCGGCTCGTGCGCCGACATGCTGATTCACCACGCGCCTGCCCTGCTGGCCGACGACCCCGAGTGGGGGGCCCGGGCACGGGCCGTCGCCGGACGCACCTACGAGCTCACGCAGTTCCTGGTGGATGTGCTGGGCGTGCCGGCACCGCCGCTCGCCGGCGCCGATCGCCTGACGTACCACGCCTGCTGCCACGGGCTGCGCGGCCTCGGCATCGACAGGCAGCCGCGGCACCTGCTCTCGGGTGCCGGCGAGCGGCTCGTGCCGCTGGCCGAGGCCGACACCTGCTGCGGATTCGGCGGGCTCTTCGCCGTGAAGATGGCCGACATCTCCGGCGCCATGCTCGCCCGCAAGTGCCGGCACATCACCGAGGCCGGCGCAGACACCGTCGTCGTGACCGATATCAGCTGTGCCATGCACATGCAGGGCGGGCTCGAGCGCCAGGGATCGTCGGCCAGGGTCCGCCACATCGCCGAGGTGCTGGCCGAGGCGCCCGCCACGGCAACGGAGCCGCAGACCCCGTGACGCCGGCGCCCCTGCCCTTCCATCGACGCGCCGCGGACGCCCTGGCCGACGCCCGCCTCCAGGAGGCGCTCGACATCAGCACGGGCCGCATGACCGCCGCGCGCCGGCAGGCGTTTGCGGCGCTCGAGGGCGGCGAGGCCATCCGTGACCGCGCCCGCCAGATCCGTCAGCAGACGGTGACGCATCTCGGTGCCTACCTCGAGCAGTTCGTCACGCAGGCACGCGCGGCAGGCGCCGTGGTGACCTTTGCGCCCACGGCGCAGGCGGCGACCGAGTACGTCGTCGCGCTGGCGGAGGCGCGGCAGGTCGCACGCGTCGTGAAGTCGAAGTCGATGGTCACCGAGGAGATCGCGCTCAACACGGCGCTCGAGGCCCGCGGCATCCGCGTGGTCGAGACCGACCTCGGCGAGTACGTCGTGCAGCTCGACCACGACCACCCGTCGCATATCATCGCGCCCATCATCCACAAGACCCGCCGGGACGTCGCCGAGACGTTCAGGCGCGAGCTGGGCGCGACCGACGCCGACGTCGAGGACGTGCCGGCGATGACGGCGTTCGCGCGGCGGCAGCTGCGCGCGGAGTTCCTGGCCGCCGACATGGGCATCAGCGGCGTGAACTTCGCCATCGCCGAGACGGGGAGCATCTGCCTCTGCACCAACGAGGGCAACGGCCGGCTCACCACGACGGCGCCGCGCATCCACGTGGCGATGATGGGGCTCGAGCGCGTCGTGCCGACGCTCGCGGACCTCTCCGTGGTGCTGCAGGTGCTCGCGCGGAGCGCGACGGGGCAGCCGCTCACCGTGTACACGAACGTCGTGACGGGCCCGCGCCGGGCCGGCGACCCCGACGGACCCTCGGAACTGCACATCGTCATCGTGGACAACGGCCGCAGCCGGCTGCTCCAGACCGAGCTCGAGGAGATCCTCTACTGCATCCGCTGCGGCGCGTGCCTGAACGCGTGCCCGGTCTACCAGGAGATCGGCGGCCACACGTACGGCAGCGTCTACCCCGGTCCCGTGGGCAGCGTGTTCACGCCGGGCGTGTTCGACGGCGATCGCTGGAACGACCTGCCGCACGCGAGCAGCCTGTGCGGCGCCTGCCGCGAGGTCTGCCCGGTGCGGATCGACATCCCCCGGATGCTGCTGGCCCTGCGCGCGCGCACGGTGGCCGCCGGACACGATCCGCTGTGGGTACGCGCGGGCCTGCGGATCTACCGGTTCGCCGGTACCCGCCCGTGGCTGTTCAGGCTTGGCGGACGGCTGGGACGGCTCGCGCTGCGCCTGCGGGGACGCGGGCGCTCGATCGAGTCGCTGCCCGGCCCGCTCGGCGGCTGGACGCGTTACCGCACGTTTCCGCCCATGGCCCGCGAGACGTTCACCGAACGCTGGAAGCGCCGGCAGCGGAGGACCGCATGAGCACGACGTCGACGCTGCCCTGGCCGGCGTCCATCCTGCGCACGATGCGACAGGATGCGCCCGGTTCGTCCCGTGCCTCCGGCTCCTCCCCTTCTCCGCTCCATTCCTCCTCCGCTGCTTTTCAGGACCCGGGCACGGAGATGGACGATGAGCGTCTCCTCGAGCGATTCACGACGGCCTGCGAGCTCGTGGGCGGCGCCGTTCACCACCTCGACGACGTCGGGGAGGTCGCCGCGTTCATCGCGACACTCGCGCGCGGCGGCGCAGACGTCGCGAGCATCCTGAGCTGGGCGCCCGAGCACCTGCCGCTGCCCGGCGTGCTCGAGGCCTGTGCGTCGCGCGGCGTCGCCGCGCTGGACGCCTCGGTCAGGCCCGACGCCGACGGCAGGCACGAGGATCTGGCGCGGCTCGACGCGGCATCCGTCGGCGTCACCGGTGCGATCGCCCTGCTTGCCGACACCGGGTCGGTCCTCGTGGCGAGTGGCCCCGGACGCCCGCGCCTCGCGTCACTGCTGCCACCCGTCCACGTGGCCCTCGTCACGCGCTCGCAGCTCGTACCCTCGCTTGGCGCGTGGGCGGCGCGCAACGGCGGCGCACCTGCCGCCTGCGCCAACCTCGTCGTCATCACGGGACCGAGCCGGACGGCCGACATCGAGATGACGCTCACGCGCGGCGTGCACGGCCCGCGTGCCGTGCACGTCGTCTTTGTGGCATGACACCTGCCCCGTCCCGCCAGCCGCCCGATGGCCGCCCCTGGCTCCGCGCGGCCGGACTTGCCACCACCGCGGCGGCGCTGCTCCTTGTGGGGTGGCTCTTTTCGGCGCAGCCGGCGTCGGTCGTCGAGATCACGGGCGGCGTCGCCCATACGGTCGGCGCCTACCGCATCGACACGGCGCAGTTCGAGGAAGGGCGGGAGCTGTTCGCCCGCGAGGCGTACGAAGCCGCCCGCGCGGCGTTCGAGCGGGCCGACCCTGCGCGGCTGGACGCGCGGACGCAGTTCTACATCGCCTACACGTACTACCGCGAAGGCTGGGGCCGCCTGTCGCACGACGACGTGCTGTATGCGAAGGGCCTGGCGGCGCTCGAGCGCGCCACGGCGGTGGCGCCCGACGGCCGCGTGGTGGTGGACGACCCATCGCTCGGCATCCAGTCGGCCGACGAACTGCGTGTGGAACTGCGCCGCGGCATGACGCGGGAGTGGGACGACCTGAACCCGCTCCGGATCTTCAGGAGCCGCAAGTGACGGTGCGCACCACGCTCGCCCCGGTCCACGAGGCGTTCACCGTGCCGCTGCTGCTCGTCGCGTGCATCCTGGGCGGAGGGTTCCGCACGGGAGCCGGTGACGGCCGGCTGCTGTTCAGCGGGCCGCCCCTCATGAGCCTGGTGCTGGCCGTCCTGCTGCTCGGCGTGCTGGCGCGCTCGGGGGTGCTCGTCCCGTGGCTGCTCGTCGGCCCGCACCGCCGGCCCATCGAGAACCTCTCGGGCGCCACGATCGTCGTCCTGCTGCTGCTCGCGAGCGCGCAGGTGTTCCACTGCCTGACGCCGGAGACGGGCGTCCTGAACGTGCTCGCCAACGTGTTCTTCGTCGTGCTGCTGCTCAACACGCTGGCGTCGCGGCCCCACGGCACGCGCGTGCTCCAGAGCCTGGGCGTCGTGTTCCTGTCGGCGTTCGTGCTGAAGTACGTGGTGCTCGACGCGCTGTACGCGCCCGAAGGCAGCCTCGCGCGACGGCTCGTGACGACGCTGCTCGAGGGCGTGTCGCTGGGCGCGCTGGGCCACACGCCGCACGGCCGGGCCACCGGTTACGCGGCCTTCGCGACCGTGCTCACCTACCTCTTCACTCTTGTGCTGCTGCCGCAGCGGGTGCGGACGTGGCTGGCTGTCGAGCCCGCCAGCGACGAATCACTTGCGCGGCAAGATCCGGACGATCGCTGATCAGGCCGTCGACGCCCCAGCCGAGCAGCCGCACCATGTCGGCCGGCTGGTCGACGGTCCAGACGTGCACGTCGAGGCCGGCAGCATGCGCCGCGCGAACGAACCGCGGCGAGACGACGCGCGTCCAGCCGGCGGTCTCGGGCACCTGGAAGCCCTGGTACGGCGTGTCGCTCGGCGCCAGGCCGAACCACGACCGGTACAGGAACCACCGGACCTCCTCGCGCGCGGCGCTCGTGCGCGCCTCTGGCTCGGCCTTGCGGGCGGCGCGCAGCACCGCCGTCGAGTACCCGCCGAACCAGACGCGATCGAGCGCGCGGGCCCGGCGCACCTCTGCGACGGCACGGATGCCGACCTCGGGGTCGTTGCCCTTCAGCTCGATGATGATTGGAACGCCGGGGTAGCGTGCGAGTACCTCGGCCAGGCGCGGGATGCCGTGGCCACGGCCCATGTAGCGCTCGCCGTCGATCCCGCGGAAGTGGAAGGCCGCGTCGAGCTGCGCCAGCACGTCGGCGCTGTGCTCGTGCACGTACCCCACGCCGTTGGTCGTACGCTCGAGCGTCGCGTCGTGATGCACCATCACGACGCCGTCGCGCGACAGGCGCACGTCGAGCTCGAGGCCGTCGGCCCCGACGAGCAGGCCGTGGTCGAAGGCGAGGAGGGTATTCTCGGGCCGCAGGGCCGCCCCGCCGCGATGCGCGAACGCCAGAAGCACACCTGATACTATGGCCCAAATGTCCCGACCGACAACGCTCGGCGCGCTGAAGGAAGCGGTGGCGGCCGGACACGTCCGCCGGCGCCCCGTGCGCACCGAGATTCGCGAGAACCTGCTGCGGCGGCTGCGCGACGGCCACGCGATCTTCCCCGGCATCATCGGCTTCGACGAGACCGTCGTGCCGCAGATCGTCAACGCGCTGCTCGCGCGCCATCACTTCATCCTGCTGGGCCTGCGTGGCCAGGCCAAGAGCCGCATCCTCCGCGGCCTGACGGCGCTGCTCGACCCGGAGCTGCCCGTCATCGCCGGCTCCGAAGTGCACGACGACCCGTTCGCGCCGATCAGCGCCTACGGACGCGCCCGGCTCGCCGAGGCCGGCGACGACCTGCCGATTGCGTGGCTGACCCCCGAGGAGCGCTACGTCGAGAAGCTCGCGACGCCGGACGTGACGATTGCCGACATGATCGGCGACATCGACCCGATCAAGGCCGCGCGCGGGGGCCTGGCGCTCGGCGACGAGCTGGCCATGCACTACGGCCTGCTGCCCCGCGCCAACAGGGGGATCTTCGCCGTCAACGAGCTGCCGGACCTTGCCGGCCGCATCCAGGTGGGCCTGTTCAACATCCTTCAGGAGGGCGACGTCCAGATCAAGGGCTTCCCCGTGAGGCTGCCGCTCGACCTGCTGATGGTGTTCAGCGCGAACCCCGAAGACTACACGGCGCGCGGCAAGATCATCACGCCACTCAAGGACCGGATCGGGTCGGAGATCCGCACGCACTACCCTGCGACACGCGACGCGGGCGTGGCCATCACCGAGCAGGAAGCCTGGACCGCTCGCGACGGCGACCTCGCCCCGCGCGTCGACGTGCCGCGCTACGTGCGCGAGGTCATCGAGGAGGTCGCCATCCAGGCGCGCAAGGACGCACGCGTCGACAAGCGCTCGGGCGTGAGCCAGCGGCTGCCCATCACGCTGCTCGAGAACGTCGTCTCCAACGCGGAGCGGCGCGCGCTGCTGAACGACGAGCCGGTTGCCGTGCCGCGCGTGTCGGACCTCTACGCGGCGCTGCCGTCGATCACGGGCAAGCTCGAGCTCGAGTACGAAGGCGAGCTGCGCGGCGCGGCGCAGGTGGCCTCCGAGCTCATCCGGCAGGCGACGGGCGTCGTCTTCGACACCTACCTCGGAGAGGTGCCGCTCCGGCAGGTCGTCGAGTGGTTCGACATGGGCGGCTCGCTCCAGCTCGACGACACGCAGGGCGCCGAGGAGCTCCTCCGCCGGACGTCGGAAGTGCAGGGGCTCATCGAGCTGACCGAACACCTGGCCATCGGCGAGGACGCGGCGCCCGAGGTCAAGGCCTCGGCCGTGGACTTCGTCCTCGAGGGCATGCACGCGCGCAAGGCGATCAGCCGCACGGACGCCGGCGCGTTCACGGCAACCGACGAGCCGGTGCGCCCGAAGGCCGACCGCCGCCGAGAGCGGCTGCGCTTCGACGACGACGATGACGACTTCGGCGGCCCCGGCGGCTCGTACTACAACTGACCGCCGCGGCAAGCGGTCAGCGGTTAGCGGTCAGCGGTCAGCGGTCAGCGGTCAGCGGCAAGCGGAACGCCCGTGAAATACAAGTACACGCGCTACGTCCCGGACGACTTCGAGGGCATCGGCCTCGAGGAATTGTTGTCGAAGCTGTCCGACCTGCTCATGAGCAGCGGCTTCGACAACCCCTACGATCCCGATCCCCACGCGCCCGGGCCGTCACGCCAGCAGCTGGCCGACGCGATCCTGGACGCCATCCTCCAGAACGGCATGCTGTCGCCTGAGCAGCTCGAGCAGCTGATGGGCGAGCCCGCTGACGGCGACGGGCAGACCGGCCTCGAGCAGCTCGTCGACAGGCTGCTGGAGGGTCTGGCCAGCCAGGGCTACCTCGCGCCGCAGCCCGCGCGGGGCGAGCTCACCGACATGCCCGGCAGCGCCGGCGGGCGCGGACGCGACCTCCCGCCGGTGACCTTCGAGGTCACCGACAAGGGGCTCGACTTCCTGGGCTATCGGGCGCTGCGCGACCTGCTGGGCTCGCTCGGCCGCAGCAGCGCCGGCCGGCATGACACGCGCGACCTCGCGACGGGCATCGAGGCCGGCGGTGCCTCGAAGCCGTACGAGTTCGGCGACACGCTCAACCTGGACGCGGGCGCGACCCTCCTGTCGGCCATCGCCCGCGAGGGCCTGCCGCGCCCTGGCGATGGCCTGGCCGTCGACTACGAGGATCTGCACGTGACGCAGGGCGAGTACCAGAGCTCGTGCGCCACCGTCGTCATGCTCGACTGCAGCCACAGCATGATCCTCTACGGCGAGGATCGCTTCACGCCGGCCAAGCGCGTGGCGCTCGCGCTCGCCAACCTGATCCGCCACCAGTACCCCGGTGACGCGCTGCGGGTCGTGCTCTTCCACGACTCGGCCGAGGAAGTGCCCGTCGAGCACCTGGCGCGCGTGCGCGTCGGCCCGTACTACACGAACACGCGCGAAGGGCTGCGCCTCGCGCGCCGCCTGCTCGAGCGCGAGCGCAAGGACATGCGCCAGATCGTGATGATCACCGACGGGAAGCCGTCGGCGCTGACGACGCCGGACGGCCGCATCTACCGCAACGCCTTCGGCCTCGACCCATGGGTGGTGTCGGAGACGTTTGCCGAGGTCGCGGCCTGCCGCAAGGCCAACATCATGATCAACACGTTCATGCTGGCGCGCGACTACGAGCTGGTGGCCTTCGTGCGGCGCGTGGCGAGCATCTGCCGCGGCAAGGCGTACTTCACCACGCCGATGACGCTCGGTCGCTACGTGCTCATGGACTACATGGACAGGAAGACGCGCACCGTGCACTGACGCGCCACGTCAGCGGCCTCGCTGCACCAGCTGGAGGAACTCGGCACGCGTGCGGGCGTCGCTGCGGAACGTGCCGAGCATGGCGCTCGTGACGGTCGACGAGTTCTGCTTCTCGACGCCGCGCATGGCCATGCAGAGGTGCGTGCCCTCCATGATGACGCCGACGCCGAGCGGGTCCACCTTCTCGCGGATGATCTCGGCGATCTCGTTGGTCAGCCGCTCCTGCACCTGCAGGCGCCGGCTGAAGACGTCGACGATCCGCGGGATCTTGCTGAGCCCGATCACCCGCGTGCGCGGGATGTAGGCCACGTGGCACTTGCCGAAGAAGGGCAGCAGGTGATGCTCGCAGAGGCTGTAGAAGTCGATGTCCTTGACGATCACCATCTCGCTGTAGTCGACGGTGAACAGCGCCCCGTTGAGCAGCTCGTCGATATCGGCACGGTAACCGCTCGTGAGGAACTTCAGGGACTTCTCGATGCGTTCGGGGGACTTGACCAGGCCTTCACGGGTGGGGTCCTCACCGAGGTGCGTCAGCAGGTCTCGAATGAGTTGCCGCATCAGGACAGTCTACCGCAGGGCTTGCGACGTCCGGGACGAGGCCGAGGCGCGCTGAGGCCCTCGGGCACCATCGCTGCCACGTGCCTGGTGGCGTCCCTCGTCTGCCCCTCGTGGGCCGCCGCGACGCCCGCCCAAGGGGCTCCCATACGCGGCGCCCAAGCGGCAGCGACCGGTGCCGTGGCCGCCGACAGTCTCTACGCGGCGCGCGACCAGCCCGGCCGCGCGCGCGAGGCGGCGCGCCTGTGGCGGGCGTCGCTGGACGCCAATCCGCGCGACTTCGAGGCGGCCTGGAAGCTGTCGCGCGCGCTGTACTGGCTGGGCACGCAGGAAGGCGACGCGACGTCCCGCCGGGGCGACCTCGAGGCCGGCGTGGCGGCGGGACGGACGGCGGCGCAACTCCGCGAGGATCGCCCGGAAGGCCACTTCTGGATGGCGGCCAACATGGGCGCCCTGGCCCAGTCGTTCGGCTTGCGGCAGGGCCTGCGCTACCGCGGCGCCATCAGGGAGGCGCTCGAGCGCGTCCTGCGCATCGACCCGGCGTTCCAGGAGGGCTCGGCCGACAGGGCGCTCGGCAGGTGGTACTTCAAGGTGCCACGCCTCTTCGGCGGCAGCAACGACAGGGCCATCGCCCACCTGGAGCGGTCGCTCACCTACAACCCGGACTCGACCGCCAGCCTGCTGTTCCTTGCAGAGGTGTACCTCGACGAAGGCCGCACGGCGGAGGCGCGCCGGCTGCTCCAGCGCGTGCTGGACGCGCCGCTCCATCCAGACTGGGCACCGGAGGATCGGGTGTTCAAGGCGCAGGCGCGCGTCCTGCTCGCGGCGCTCGATCGCTGACGTGCGTCACTCGCCCGCCTCGTCCATCCGCGACTCGCCGGCAATCGCCATGGCGGGGGCGTTGCGCGCCAGGTAGGCCTCGATGCTGGCCTGCACGGCCGGCGGCACGTCCACAAATTCCACGCCCGAGGTGTAGACGACCTGCTGCGTCTCGAGCGTGCGTACGCGCGCATGGGCGATGCGCCCGCGCAGGACGACGGTCTGGTCGCCGAGGTTGAAGCGAAAGACACGGATCGAGCCGATACGGAGGGCATCGGACGTCTCGACCCTCGCGCCGGTCACCGAGAGGTCGCTGACGGCGAGCGGACGGAACACGGTGACCTCGCCGGTCAGCTCGCGGTGAATCGGGTGGCGCGGGGTTCGTCGTTCGTCCATGGGCGGTCCTCGTCGGCTCCTCTGACAATCGGCCGCAGACGTGCCGGCTGGAGGGTCCGCCGCAGCGGCCCTCCTCACCTCACCGGGGCGTCGTGGTGATGGTCACCGGGGCGCGCGGCGGGTTGATGTACGCCGCCACCGTGCTCTCGTGGCCGCCCGGGCCGACGGCCGCGACGCCGAACACGTGGTCGTCGATCGACAGGCCGGACAGGACGACCTCCGTCACGTCGCCCACGAAGCGCTCGTGCTGCCAGTCGGGCGTCCAGGCGTCGCGCCAGAAGACGCGGTACCCCACGGCCCCGGGCGAGGCCTGCCACTGGAGGTGGGCATCGTAGCCGCTCGGCCCGCGCCCGAGCGTGGGACGGCCGTCTCCGTCCACGACGGCCGGCGCCGGCGGCGCCATCGCCAGCACCATGGCCGCGGCGACGTTCACACGGGTGTTGCGCGCGAGGTACGGGCCGTCCACGCCGTCCGGTGTGTCGCCGCCCACGTGCTGGCGGCCGAGGTGCTCGTTCGCCTCCGAGAAGCGCACGCCCGCGAACCCGCGCTGATTGAACGCGGTGTGGTCGCCGCCGCGCCCGAAACGGTCGTGGCGCGCGATGAGCCGCACACGGTGCCCGGGCACGTAGCGCGCCGCCTGCCGCGCGACGAACCGCGCGAGCTGCCGCGACGCCGAGTCTTCCGGCCCCTCGGAGAACACGCGCACGGTCTCGCCGTCGGCCACGCCGTTGCCGCCGACGACGTTCCCGATGATGTCGTTGTTGAGCACGGCGACGACGGGCACGCCCTCGTCGTGCACGCGCTGGGCGTGCAGGTGGGCGCCGACCAGGCCCTGCTCCTCACCGGCGAAGGCGATGAAGACGAGCGTCGCGTCGAACTCCAGGCCGCTCTGCGCGATGACGCGTGCCGCTTCCATCACCAGCGCCGTCCCGCTGCCGTCGTCGTTGGCGCCAGGCGCCGGGTTGTCGGTGCGCGTCCAGTCGAAGTTGCCGTCGGCCTGCCGCGCGACGGTGTCGTAGTGCCCCGACAGGTAGATGCGCCGCGGCGACTTCCCCGGCAGGACGGCCATGACGTTGCGCACCGTCACGTCGCGCGTCACGCGGGCACCCTGGGCGGGGATGTCGTAGGCGTCGAACGACACCTGGAGCCTCGGGCTCATCGCGGCGAACTGGTCGTGAATCCACCGGGCGGCCGCGCCGATGCCGCGCGTCGCGTGGTCCTGCTCCGAGAGCGTGTGCCGCGTCTCGAAGCCGGCAAGCGTGGTGACCGTCGCGTGGAGCCGTTCCGGCGACACGCGCTCGAGCGCGGCGGCAATTGCCGGATCGACGTCCGGCTGCGCGGCGGCAGGCGCGCCGGGGCACAGCACGGCCGCCACCAAGAGGCCAGCATGGAATGTCCGCATGCGCGGCAGTATACGGGGAAGCCGGCGGGGCGGCCGCGGACGGGCCTACCTGAGCGCGCGGACGTGGCGGAGGTAGTCGCCCGAATCGATGCGCTGGGCCCCGCCGAGCGGGGCATTGTAGAAGTAGGCCCAGGCGTCGAGCTGCTCGCCCGTGTCCAGCGTGACGGCGGTCACCTGCCGCGTGTAGAGACTGCGGTCGGGATCCGACTCCGTATAGCCCTCGATCTCGTCGAGCGCGGCGAGCACGGCCACCGGGTCGTCCATGGTGTAGACCTCGCCCCACACGCAGCCGTCGGGGTCGGGGATCGCCGCCGGGTAGATGCCGAGGTCGAACAGCCCCGCGCGGATCCACCCGCGGCGGCGGTTGCGGAGCATGCCCTCGATGCCGGCACGGCGGCGCCGGTCGAAGCCGGACATCAACGTGCCATAGAAGAACGCGTCGGCGATCACGGATCCTCGGTGGGCCGCACGGGGCGCACGCGGCTCGACCTCTCACGGCAGCGCGTGGACGGGAACCGGGCGCCGCGCCAGGCGGCCTGATGCTGCACGATACGGTCGGCCGCGGCGTGCCTCGCGCTGTCGCGTCGCTGCGGCGGGTCTGAAACCGGTAGTCTAGCAGAAACGCGAACGGGCCGACCGCAACGCCACGGCCGGCCCGCCCGGGGAACGAGTCGACGGGCATCCATAGGGACGCCCGGGTGCGGCGACTACTCCTCGGCCTGGTGCGCCCGCTCGCGCATCTGGC
Source organism: uncultured Vicinamibacteraceae bacterium (assembly GCA_964430855.1). Lineage (GTDB taxonomy): Bacteria > Acidobacteriota > Vicinamibacteria > Vicinamibacterales > Vicinamibacteraceae > JAEZDP01. The sequence continues at coordinate 3,725 of CAYSHC010000053.1, read as the reverse complement.
CGGCGTGCCGCTGCGCGTGGCCGATGATCGCGTCGATGACGGCAGACGGCATCGCGACGTTCACCGAGACGGTGCGTCCCGTACCCGCCACCTGGAGGCCCTGGACGAGCGGCTCGAGCTCGGGCCTGCCGTCGGCATGGAGCCGCGCGAGGGCAAGGGCTCCCTGCACGACCTCGCGCAGGTTCTTCGCTGCCTCGTCGTCGGCCGCTTCGGCGGTGAGCGAGGCACGCAGGCCGCCATTGACGTACCCGGAGGCGGCGACCCACTTGACGCCCGGCAGCTTGGTGGCCACCTCGTCGCGCAGCTCGGTGCTGGCAAGCGCCGACGTGCGCGCGATGGCCCACATGGTCGAATAGCTCTCGAGGTTCTCGAGCATCCTCACGAACTCGCCGTCGCTCAGGATGCTGGTGCCGCCGTCGATGTCGCGATCGATGGCCGCCCTGACGGCATCGAGCGTGCCCAGGACCACGAGGTTCGCGTTCACGAGCCCGATGGCCGGCGGCTCATCGCGCTGACGACGGGCGGGGGCCGAGTCGGCGTCATCGCCTGCATCGGCAGGCGGCAGCAGCAGGCGTGCCCCGCGGTATTCGTCGAGCCGGCCACCCTTCTCGGCGACGATCGCCTCGATGCGCGAGGTGTCGAACCGCCCCCGCAGCGCGACGAACCCGAAGTCGTGCCCGCCGGTGGCGGCGTCTGGCAGCGCGGCCGCCACGACCGAGTCGATATCGCGCTCGACGTCGATGCCCGTGTGCTCCTGGAACTTCCGGCGGCCTTCGCCGCTCGAGTCCATCGCCCCGGTGAGTTTCTGACGGACCTCCGACGCCATCACTTCCTGGACGTCGGCGTACGCGACGATGGCCGCACCGGGCGGCACCAGCGACAGCTCTGCCGGGCCGGCCTGGCTGGCCAGCGCCCGCGTCGACATGCCGCCCATGAACGCCACCGTGCCGAGGGCCAGACCGCCCACGACGATGGCAGCGGAACCGAGAAGGAGATACCGGGTCCGTGAATGGCTCATTGGGAACCTCGCAATACCCACTGTAACGTACCCGTGGGCCAGAAAGTTCCGGCGCGGGCGGGTCGTTCGCGGTCGGGCCGGGCCGTGCGGTAGCGTAGTCGCGGCGTGGGGAGACCGGAACTGGCGACCGAACGCGGGCCATCGCTCGGCGAGATCGCGTGGCTGTTTGTCAGGCTGGGGGCGATCGCGTTCGGCGGGCCGGCCGCCCACATCGCGATGATGGAGGACGAGGTGGTGCGTCGCCGCGGGTGGCTCACGGGCGGCCAGTTCCTCGACTTCGTCGGCGCGACCAACCTGATTCCCGGGCCGAACTCCACCGAAATCGCGCTGCACATCGGCCACGCGCGGCACGGCTGGCGAGGCCTCGTGGTCGCCGGGACGGCGTTCATCCTGCCTTCGTTCGTGATCGTCGCGGCCCTGGCGTGGGCTTACGTCAGGTACGGCCACCTCCCCCAGGCGGAGGGCATCCTTTACGGCGTCAAGCCTGTGGTGATGGCCGTCGTCGCGCAAGCGCTCTGGCGGCTGGGCCGGACGGCTCTCAGGTCATGGCGGCTCGGCACGCTGGGCCTGGCGGCCGTCGCCGCCGCATGGGCCGGCGTCCACGAGCTTGCCGTGCTCGCCGCGGCCGGTGCGCTGATGGCGCTGGCCGGCGCGATCGCGCGGCTGCGGTCCACGCCCCTGCTCTCCGTCGTCGCGGTTGCCGGCGCCCCTGGCGGCCTGCTGCAGACGGCAGGCGGCATCGTCGGCACCTCGGCCGCGTCGGCGTCGCTGCTGTCGCTGTTCCTGGTGTTCTTCAAGGCCGGCGCCGTGCTGTTCGGGAGCGGCTATGTGCTGCTCGCGTTCCTGCGCGCGGATCTTGTGGAGCGCCTCGGCTGGCTCACCGAGACGCAATTGCTCGATGCCATCGCCATCGGCCAGGTCACGCCAGGGCCGTTGTCCACGACGGCCACGTTCATCGGTTACGTCCTGGCCGGGCCGGCCGGCGCCTTCGTCGCCACGGTCGGCATGTTCCTGCCGGCGTACCTGTTTGTCGCGATGACCGGCCCGCTCATCCCGCGACTCCGGGAATCGCCGGCGGCCGGCGCGGCGCTCGACGGCGTGAATGTCGCCTCGCTCGCGCTGATGGCCGTCGTCTCGTGGCAGCTGGCCGCCGCGGCGATCACTGACGGCCTGACGGTGGCCCTCGCTCTCGCGAGCCTCGTGGCGCTCGTCCTGTACAGGGTCAACTCGGCCTGGCTGGTCGCCGCCGGAGCGGCAATCGGCCTGGCCGTCGCGGCCGCGTAGGCTCACCAAGCGGCAGGCGGTTCGCGGTAGGCGGGCAGCGGGCAGCGGCTCGCGTGCTCTCCCCTACTGCTCCAGCACATACTCCCGGCGCGCGACGGCACGGCTGGCGAGCGCCAGCGTGATGGCGGCGATGACGGCGAGCGAGACGAGCGCGGAGCCGAGCGACGGGAACTCCTGGAACAGCGCCTGGAGGAAGGCGAGCGTGCTGGCGTCGGCCGGCAGCGCGTGCGGCACGAGCCCCTGCAGGTAGTAGGCCACCGTCAGCTGCTTCAGGTACCCAGGCACGACCAGGATCACCGGCTCCCAGGCGAAGACGAACGCGAGGCCCGTCAGCAGCGGCCGCTTGAACTGCGCGCCGACCCACGCAAAGACGGCGCCGTACACGGTCAGCCCGATGCCGACGGCGACGAGGTCCTTGAGCAGGTCGAGAAAGCCCGCCCCGAGATGCGCACCCGGTCTCGAGTAGATCAGCAGGTAGATGACGACGAGCGCCGGCAGGACCACGGCCGTCGTGCAGACCAGGTACGCGAGGTACTTGCCCACGAGCACCGCGCCGCGCGGGATCGGCCTCGTGAAGAGGTACGTGATGGTCTTGTCCTCGACCTCGTCGGCGATGAGCGCAGTGCCGTAGAACACGGCCAGCACGGGCACGGCGAAGCGCAGGAAGAACACCCACACCATCAGCCCGAAGATCGCGGCGCTGCCGAGGATCTGGCCGTCCACCCGTGGACCGCCGCTTGCGCCGCCCAGCAGCTCCACGAGGCGCACCATCGCGGCGATGGCCACGGGCCCGAGGACGACGAGCGCCATGAAGATCGTGCGGCGTGACCAGAGCATCTGTTCGAGCGAGAGGTCGAAGATGCGCAGCGACGCCGTGGCGAACGAGGCGGGGCGGGGTTCGGGGGGCATGGCTGTCATCGGACCAGGTACTCGAATACCGCCTGGAGGTTGTCGTCGGGCGAGGTGACCTCGTCGATGCGGCCGAACGTCTCGTCGGCGGCCAGCTCGGTGAGCCGCGCGTAGAACACGTCGGGCGCGCGTGTTTCCACGACGAGCGCGTCGCCCTCGAACCGCAGGCTGCTGACGTAGTCGTAGCGCAGGCACTCGCGCGCCAGGCCGCGCGGGTCGGCGGCGCGGATGTGCACGGTGTGGGGGTGCGTGTCGATCAGCGCGCGAATGTCGTGCACGTCGCCTTCGGCAAGGATCCGGCCGTTGTTGATGAGCAGCACGTTGCTCGTCATGGCTTCGACCTCGTGGAGGATGTGGCTCGACACGAGGACGCTCCGCCCCTCGCGCGCCCAGTCCCTGATGAGGCGGATGGTCCTGCGGCGCATCAGCGGGTCCATGCCCGTCAGCGGCTCGTCGAGAATGAGCAGCTCGGGGTCGTGCACGAGCGCCTGCGCGAGCTTGATGCGCTGCCGCA
>CAYSHC010000052.1:0-25697 GCA_964430855.1 uncultured Vicinamibacteraceae bacterium | reverse complement strand
CGATGGCGGCAAGCGTCAGGCGCTGTACGGCAGCGTCTCGGTCGCCGAGCGCCGCCCGCGCGCGGCCGGACCAGTACACCCAGGCCGGCCGCGTGTTGGCGCGGGGGATGGACGCCGCGGCCAGGTCGAAGACCCGGGCCGCCTCGGCGTAGTCACGCTGGCGATAGCGGTGCCAGCCGTACTTCCAGGCCGCCCGCTCGGCATAGCGTCCGCGCGGGTTGCGCTCGAACAGCTGCTTGAAGACCTCCGCTGCCTCCGCGTCCCTGTCGGTGACGATGAACCGCGTCCCGAGGTCGTTGAGCGCGCGCTCGGCCCACGTGTCGTGCGACGTGCCCGTCGGTACCGCGACGAGCCGCCTGACTTCGGCGATGTAGGCGTCGGTCTGCCCCGCCTGCTGAAGCGCGCGCGTGAGGAGGTAGTGGGCGTGACCGTTGCCGACACCACGTTCGCTCAGCTCGCGCAGGGTCGAGACCTGTGTGGCGCAGCGGTTCAGCGCGCACGAGGCCTCGGCGATGCGCAGCCGTACGTGGTCGCGCTCAGTGGACGAGGCCAGCGGGAGCAGGTTCTCGAGCGCGGCCAGCGCCTCACGCGCACGCCCGGCAGCAATGAGCGCCTCGGCACGCGTCAGGTCGCGCGGGAACGTGTCGCGGATGCCGTGCGAGGCCGCGCCGAGTGCCGCGTCGGCCTGCCTGGCGGCCGCCGGCGCAAGCCGGCTCGCCGGGAACTCGTAATACAGGCGCAGCCATGTCTCCGCCGCTTCGCGCTGGCGTCCCGACGCCCGCAGCGCCGTCGCCCACTGGTCGAGGACGACGTCGCGACCCGACGTCAGGCCGGGGTACATCGCAGCAAAGAGCTCGACGGCCCCCTCCGGGTCGCCGGCGCCAAGCGCCGCCTCGGCCTCGGCCGCCAGCGCCAGCTGCCGCAGCCGGCCGTGGCTCAGGGAGGCCCGCAGCGTGGCCAGCCGCTGGCGGGCGGCCGCGTGGCGACGGAGGCGCAGTTCCGACAGGCCGCGGTAGTACTCGACGTACGGCTCGAGGGGTGTGCCCTCGAGGTTCACCTCCTCGAGGCGCCTGAGAGCCTCCTCATGCCGGTTGGCACGGCTGGCCTCGACCGCGTCCCGCAGGGCGCGTACATCCGGCCGGTTCGCGCGTTCCTGCCGGACGGCATCGGCGGGCACCAGCCACGCCTCGCTGGGCGACGACGGAATATCGGGATGCTTCGTCGGCGCAAGCGCGACGCTCGACTGCGGCTGCGCGTGGCTCTCGACGATGGCGAGGCGGGATGCGGCCAGCCAGGCCGCGCCGGCGAGGGCCACGACCGACAGGCCGACGCCGGCCGCCTTCCAGGAGGCGGGGGAATTCGCTCGTCGCGCGTGTGGCTCGTTGGGCACCGGTCGTTCTGCTCCCGTGGTCCGGCGACGTGATGCCGCCAGGTCCTGCGGCCTCCGCCGCGCTCGTCACGAGCCGGTCGGGCGCAGCAGGCTGGCGTCTCCGCTCGCCAGCGTGCGGACTACTTCGTCCTCGAAGAGCGCGTCGCGCCCGGGCACGGCCTCGGACACGCGCGCCAGATACTCCTGCCGGGCGCGCTCGATGTCGCCGCCCAGCCGTGCTCCCAGGTCACCCGCCTCCCTGCCCTGGCGGATGTCGTCCTCCCGGTTCAGACGAATCTCGGAGACGAGCAGCCGCGCGATGCGCTGCGCCTGCGCGATCGCATCGCCCACCGACGTCTCGAGCGCCGGGCGCTCGACGACGCGCAGGTGCGGCGGCATCGGGACGACGACAGCCGGGCGCTGGGGGCGAGCGTACCCCGAGGCGCGCATCGCCGTCAGCGCCTCGAGGCAGCGGGCCGCGTGGCGGGCCAGCACTTCGACTACCTCGGCCCACACCGGCGCCGACGCCGCCGCTGCCGCGTCGTCGCCCGCGGCCTCGGCAGTGCGCACCGCAACAGCATCGGCATACACCAGCGCGGCAACCTGCCCGCCGATCGCGACGGGCACCGCCAGCCCGGTCTCACCGGCACGAAGTGTCGCGACGCCAAGGATCTCGTGCCCGCCGCCCTGACCTTCGAGCAACGTCGGCCGGGCCGACTCGACGATGGCCCGCAGGTCGTCGTGGCGCGCGAGGGAGAGCTCGGGGACGTCGGGCGCGTCGCCGAAGCCGGCGCGTCGCCACACGCGGGCGGCGTCGCCGCGGAAGACGAGAACGGCACTGCGGTCTGCCTGGGCCTCGAGGCCGGCGGCCAGCGCGTCGAGCACTTCCGACAGCGTGCTGGCTTCGTCCATGGCCGCGATGGCGCGCGCGAGGCTGGAGAGCCGACGGACCGTGTCGGCCTGGGCCTGGGCGGTGGCCTCGGCACGTGCTGCCGCGCGTGACGCATCGGCGTGGGCCGTCGCCTCGGTCATGGCCTGTGCGACGGCGGCTTCCGCCTGGGCGAGGGCCGCGTCAGCCTCGGCACGGATGGCTGCCGCCTCGGCGCGGGCGGCCTCGAGAGCCTCGCGTGCGGCGGCGGCCTCCTCGCGTGCGGCAGTGAGCGCCTCGTCGGCCTCGCGCCTGGCCGCGTCGAGGGCAGCCGCGTGCTCGGCGCGGAGCGCCTCGAGCGCCTCCTGCTGGCGCGTCTCGAATGCGGCCTCGGCGTCGCGCGCGCGCTCGGCGGCGGTGGCCTCGGCGGCCGAGGCCATCTCGGCGACGGCCTTGTCGACCTGTTGGCGCAGCTCGTCGGTGAGACGGGCGAGCAACGCGTCGGCGGCGGAGCGGATTTGGGGTGCGAGCGACATGGGCGTTCGTGGCGCGGCCGGCAAGCTGGGCCGCGCGGCTGTCGGGCCGATTATGCGAGCCACATACCAGATCGTCAACCACGCGGAACTTCTTGAATTCCAACCAGTTTCCGGGTTGACGCGCCCGGGCGTCCGGGCCTACACTGTCAGAAGTGTCATCCGCTCGCCGGACCTGCATGTGAGGTCCTGCGATCGGTTCCACCTCGACGTGGGGGCGTCACGGCTTCGACGGGGGTGTGGATCCGTGGGATGCGTGCCGAGGACTCCAGCTTCCTCGTAAATCCGTTGGAACACAATGTAACTGCGGAACCGCAGCTTGCACTCGCTGCTTAATTGACAGCGACGCCTCGCTCCTGAACGTCCGCGGCAGGGGATGAGGCGCCATTCAGCGGACTGGTGACGACGGGGTGTTCCGGCCTGTCGTCATGAGATCCACCGGGGCTGGCCGGCCATGATTTCTCGTCGCTCTTCGACGTGGCCGGTGAGACTTGAAGAGCGGCTACGCACGTAGAGTTCCGCGAGGAAACGTCTCCGGACGCGGGTTCGACTCCCGCCGCCTCCACCATCCCTCACTTCGTTCGGGATATTGTCAGCGCCGCGGTCAGGCCCGCGGCTCCGGTCTGCGACCTCGCCGCCAGGCTCGACTCCCGCCGCCTCCACCAATGTCCCCCGCGTCGCCGGATCGCCGCTCAGCGCCGGAAGCGACACGCACAGCTCCGTTCTCACCGACCTGCGGTCGTCAGAGTCTGCGTGGGCTCGTCCGCATGGGCGCACGATCGGTGTCTCTGTTGCCGCTCGACTCGAAAGGCTGCGAGGCTCACGTGACCGAGTTGGTCAGCGTCGGGCGAACGGCGCCGTAGGCCACGCCAGGACGACGAACGTCAGAGCGGCACCGCAGCGGCCTGCACTCACCGCCGCTGGCATTCTCGGTCAAGCTCGCCCTCGCCCTGTCGAAAGCGCTACTCGCGCAGGCAATGCTGACACGTGCCGACTCCAGCCACCAGATGCCCGACGGGTCGGCGAGCCTACGACGACAGGCGCTACACTGCCGGCCATGCTGACGCGACTTGCCACGCCCGCCCTCGTCGTCCTGGCGCTCGCTCCTGCGCTGGCGCAGGCGCCCGTGCTGCCGGCCGGGAGCCGTCTGCGCATGCAGGCCGACCTCGAGTTCCTCGCCTCACCGCCCGTGGACGGCCGGGCGTCGCTCACGCAGGGTGCCGACGCGGCCGCATGGTTCCTGGCGACGGAGCTCCGCAAGGCGGGGCTGCAGCCACCCGATGGCCGGTCCTACCTGCAGCGGTTCGACCTGGTGCCGATGCGCCTCGATCGCGAGCGGTCGTCGGTTGCCGTGCGCGACGCCGGAGGCGAGACGCGCTTCACCCCTGTCGCAGTGGCCTTCCCGGACCCGACGCGAGAGGTAGACCTGACGCTCGACGTCGTGTTTGCCGGCTTCGGCATCACGGCACCCGAGTTCGGCTACGACGACTACGCGGGCGTGGACGTCCGCGGCAAGGCGGTGCTGGTCTTCGACCACGAGCCGCAGGAGGAGGACCCCGCCTCGGTGTTTCACGGCACCGGCTTCACGCTCCACGCCAGCACGTGGACCAAGACCCGGGTGGCCGAACGCCACGGCGCGGCCGCCGTGCTCGTCGTGACCGAGCCCGTCAACGCGCACCGCTCGGCGCCACGCCCGCCCGACCGGGTGAGCGCGCCGCCGCAAGCCCTCGTGTCGAGCGAGCTGGGCATCCCGCGCGTCACGCTGCCGGCAGACGCTGCAGCCGTCCTGCTGAGGGGGACGGGACGGACGCCGGCCGAGTGGCAGCGCGAGATCGACAGCCGCCTCCAGCCCGTGTCGCGGCCCCTCGCGGGAGTCACCGTCCACGTCCGTGCCGTGAACGCCGCCACGGGCGTGCAGCCGTCCTGGAACGTCGCCGGCCTGCTACCGGGGAGCGATCCGCGGCTCAAGGACGAAACGATCCTCGTCACGTCGCACTACGACCACCTCGGCTCGCGCGACGGCAAGCTGTACCCGGGTGCGAACGACAACGGCTCGGGCACCGTCGCGATGGTGGAAGTGGCGCGGCTGCTCGCCGGGGAGCGCCTGCCACGGAGTGTCCTGTTCGTCTCGTTCGGCTCCGAGGAACAGCTGATGCTCGGCTCGTATCACTACGTGGCCCACCCACTGCGCCCGCTCGAGACGACGCGCGCCGTCCTCAACCTCGACATGATCGGCCGCAACGAGGAGCACACGCCCGAAAGCGACGGGGTCTACGAGATCACGGCCGGACGGTCCGATCAGCTGAATCTCGTCGGCGCGGCCTTCAGCCCGGATCTGGCCGCGCTGCTCCAGCGCGAGTCGGCCGGGGCGGGCCTGACACTCAGCGACAAGTTCGATCGCGACTCGTCGATGCGCACGTTGTTCCGCTGCGACCATCTGCCCTTCCTCCAGAAGGGCATCCCGGCGGTGTGGCTCTTCGGCGGGTTCCATCCCGGCTACCACGAGCCGGTGGACACGGTAGACCGGATCGACTTCGACAAGATAACCCGCGTCGTCCGCCTGACGGTGGATGCCGTGCGCGCGCTCGCGGGGTCGCCGTCGCCGCCGCGCTTCCGCTACGCGTCCGACGGCCGCGCCGCACCGCGCTGACGCGCGTGCGGACATCGCCGGACACCACGTGCGTCAGGCGGGCACCCGCTCGACGGCAATCGTCGGCGTCGGCGTGCCATCCCACGTGAAACGGTAGGTCTTCGCCCGGCGCACGTTCATGACGAGCGCAGGCCGGAAGCAGGCCACGCAGGTCCCGCCCTCGTGCCTGACGCTCGGGTACACCACGCCGAGCGCCCCCGCCTCGAGCAGCGCCTCGGCCAGCCGCTGCGATGCCTCGTAGCTTCGCGGGTCGAGGCAGGCGCGGAAGCGCCGGGTGCGGCGCAGGTCGTGGAAGCGCGCGCTGAAGTCGGCGAGATAGTCGTCGTAGGTCACCGAGTCGTGAAAGCGGCCGATCTCGGCCAGCTGCACCGCCTTGTGGAAGGCCACCTCCGCCTGCGACGTCCCGAGCTCGAATGCCGCGTACCACGCGCCGCGCTCCGGGCCGTTGAACCGCGCCCCGAGCGGATGCGCGTGGCAGAACGCGGCGTTGACGACGGCCGCGTGCGGCACGCCGGCGACGAGCTCGTCGAGGCCGATGCCGGGCAGGAGCTGCTGGCCCGCCAGCAGCCTGTCGTTGGTCAGCGCGTCGAGCTCGAACAGCGCCTGGAGGTGCTCGTCGTCGTCGGCGATCGCGACGAGGACGCTGTCGCCGCGGGGCAGGTGCTTCGACGGGATGAGGCGATGCGTGTCGAACTGCCTGACCAGCGAGACCGGCGGCAGCGTGTCGGTGACGTCGGGCATGGCGGCCGGCCGCTCAGCCGGCGCGGCGTGCGTCGAGCAGGCGGCGCACCGTCTGCATCGCCGGCAGGCCGCCGCGCACCATGAAGGCCAGCGGCGTCTGCCCGCCGAAGATCGGGTTGGCGTTGGGCAGGTGCACCCACTCGTCGGCCAGGGCCTCGCCGTGCAGGATCCGCAGCGCCTTGAAGATGCCGACCAGGTACGACACGCGCGTGAGGCGGTCCTGGTCGAGCGTGCGGTCCGGCGTCCGCTTCATCTCGTAGAACGGCCCGTTGCTGACGCCGCCGAGCAGCGCGCGGGCATCCTCGTCGCGCACCTTCCAGCGCGCCATGATGTTGAAGAAGGCCCGCAAGGCCGGCCCGGACAGGCGTTCGCGCTCCGCGCGGCTGGCGAGGTCGGGCAGCGGGGCGACGGCGTAGCGTCCCGCGGGGTACTCGAGCGCGAGCTCCATGACGGTGTCTCCTGAATCGAAGTTTAGATGCTCCTGAACCGCAGGTCAAGAACGACGCGTCCGCCAGGCCCGAGGCAGGCTACACTGCACGGGCCATGAGCGACCTGCCCATCACCGAACAGGAGAACGAGCGCTCGCGCAGCCTCCATACCCTCTCGATTGCCGAGACGCTCGCCCTGATCAACGACGAGGACCACGGCGTCCCCGCGGCGGTGCGCCGGGAGCTGCCCGCCATCACGCGTGCCGTCGAGGGCATCGTCGAGCGCCTGCGCCGGGGCGGACGGCTGATCTACGTCGGCACGGGCACGTCGGGCAGGCTCGGCGTGCTCGACGCCTCGGAGATTCCGCCCACGTTCGGCGTGCCCGCCGATCTCGTCCAGGGCCTCATCGCCGGCGGCTACGACGCCTGCCACCGTGCGGTCGAGGCGTCCGAGGACGACCGCGACGCTGGCGTCCGTGATCTGGAGGCGCGCGGCGTCTCGGCGGTCGACGCCGTCGTCGGCATCGCCGCGTCGGGGCGGACGCCCTACACGATTGGCGCCGTCGCGCACGCCCGCGGCCTCGGCGCCTTCACCGCCGCGATCACGTGCGTGCCGGGCTCACCCCTCACGCAGGAGGTGGACGTGCCCATCGTGCCCGTCGTCGGGCCGGAGGTCGTGACAGGGTCCACCCGCATGAAGGCGGGCACCGCGCAGAAGCTCGTGCTGAACATGATCTCGACGACGACGATGATTCAGCTGGGGTACGTCCGCGGCAACCGGATGACGAACATGCGCGCGCGCAACAGCAAGCTGCACGCGCGTGCCATCCGCATCCTGGAGGCCGAGGCCGGGCTCGACACGACGGCGGCGGCCGCGGCGCTCGAGGCCGGCGGCGGCGATGTCGCGACGTCGCTGGTGATGCTGCGGACCGGCTGCACGCGCGAGGCCGCTGCCGAGGCACTGGCGCGCGCGGGCGGCGTCATCGACGAGGCCGTCGCCAGCCTGCGGTGAGACCGGGCTGACCCCCGCCGGGGCCACGGGTCGTTGCATTGCCCGGGCGCCGCCGCGAGACATGTGTCAGTCGGTCAGCGCCGGCATCTCCGCGACGCCGCGCACGCCCCCAGGCACGACCACGCCCTCGGGAATGCGCTCGGCGACCGCCACGGCGGGGCTCCGCGGCGCCACGGGCGCCGGCGGCGTGTCCGAGAACCTGCGCTCCCGCCCGGGCAGGGGCCGCACGTCGCGATGCCACGGCGCCGTCATCCGCAGCATGTTGGCGAGTGAGCGGTTCGGCGTCAGCAGCGTCCGCAGGATGCGCACCCGGAGCGGCCCGCCGCCACGCTCGAGGCGCGTCAGAACCTTCGCGTCCACCGCGTCCTCCAGGACGATCAGGGCCAGCCCGCCCGTCGGCGTCACCACCAGGTCCACCCAGCCCATCGTCCCGCGATTGAGGCCGACATTGCCGATGGACGCCTCGCTGTAGGGCCCCAGTTCGAACTGGGTGCTGTAGCCCGCTGCCCACGCGAACGCCTGGAGGCGGCTGCGCCAGTACCGCGCGTCGCGGCCGAAGACGTATGTGCGGCCCGTCCCGTCGTTCTGGATCTGGATGTAGCCGCTCACCGCCCCCTGCATCGGGTGGCCGACGTAGTTGACGAGGAACGAGTCGCCGTCGTCCCACCCGCGCAGGCCGCGGACGGAGTTGATGTAGTCGCGCCAGAACGGCCCGCCCAGCTCCCGTCGCGTCTTCTGCTGGAACATCCGGGCGCTGTGCTGCACGGTGAGCATGAAGAGCGACTGGCGCACGGCCGTCGCCAGATCGAACGTCGCAATCGTCCCGTCGAAGACCGGGCCGTCGAAGGGCCCCTGGTCCTGGCTGCCGGCGCCGACGTCGAGCGTCTCCTCGTCGAGCGCGGCCAGGATGGCGGCGCCCAGGAGGCCGCCGGAGCGCCCGGCCCCGTCGGACGGCTCGGAGGCGGCGGCGGAAGGGGCGGCCGTGATCAGGAACACGAGGCTTACGGGTACGAGCAGGAGGGCACGAGCCATCCGGAAATCGTACCGCGGCTTGGCACCTCTCGTGAACGCGGTCTGCCGCCTCGCGCCGCGGCATCCGCGTGGTTCCGTCCTCCGTCCGCCGCGATGCATCGTCGGCTTCCGGTGAAGGGGTGGCCGCACGTGGGCCGTGTCGTCGGCGTGCCGAAAAGGCCACGCGTCGAGCCGCCGGTCAGGCTCGCGGCAACGTCGTCATCCAGGCCCTCGAAGCGCATCGCGCGGGTCCAGCTATGTGTTCCTGACGTATCGCAAAGTACTTACCGATGCGACACGAAGAGTACTTCCTGGTGCCAAGCGACCATGTACAAACTTGCCGGTACGGGATGTAAACCGTCAGGGTTACGACAGCGCTGACGTAGCGGAGCTGGCGAGATCACACATTCTGACGCACTCTGGCGTCTGGCACGACAATCGCAAAAATCCGGATATCGGCAATCGCGGCTGGACGCGAGCCGAAAGGTCGGTTATGCGATTTCGGAGCTTCTGGTTGGTTCCCATGTTAGGCGCCCTGGCTGTGGCGTCGCCCTCCCCCGCCGCTGCGGAGAACGTCCGCCTCGCGTGGGATCCTGCGCCGCAGCCCACGGTCGCCGGCTATGTCCTCCACTACGGAACCCAACCCTCTATCTATACACAGCGTGTCGACGTGGGCCTGAACCTCTACCGTGAGGTCGCAGGCCTGACGCCGGGCGTCACCTACTACTTCGCCGTCGAGGCCTATGCCACCGACGGGACCCGCAGCGCGTTGTCGGCGCCCATCGCGGTCAAGGTCGACTCGAATGGCTCGGCGCCGCTGACGTATCGGCTGACGGAAGGCGCGACCGGGTCGTTCTTCGGCATGGACGTCGCGCTCACCAACCCGAACGACGTGCACGCCCCCGTCGTCGTCTCGTTCCGGCGGGCCGACGGCCAGGTCATCTCGCACAGCGAGACCCTCGGGCCGCGGTCGCACCGCCTCCTGCGGGTCAACGGCATCGCCGGCGTCCAGGACGCCGCGGTGTCGACGACCGTCCAGTCGACGTCGGCGCTCCCGCTGCTCGTGGAGCGGACGATGGCCTGGCCGGCGGCGTCGCCCACGGCGGCGCACGCCGAGTCGGCCGTCCCGGCGCCGTCGCGCACGTGGTACTTCGCCGACGGGCAGCACGGTCACGCGGAGACGCAGCTGCTCATCTCCAACGACAACACGTCCACGGCGGCCGTGTCGGTGACGTTCCTGCGGGAAGGCCGAAGCCCCGTCGTGCAGTCCTACAAGGTGCCGGCGGGTGCGCGCCTGGCCGTGTCGAGCGGCTCGGTTTCCGGCCTCTCCGGCAACTCGTTTGCGACCGTCGTCGAGGCGGACCGTCCGGTGACGGCGGAACGGGCGCTGTACTTCGCCAAGGACAACTGGCGCGGCGGCCATGTGTCGGCCGGCGTCACGACCGCCTCCTCGTCGTGGTTCCACGCCGGCGGCGTGACCAACGACAACACCGACACCTACCTGCTGCTTGCCAATCCGAACAGGACGCGCGCGAAGATCGTGGTCACGTACGTCCTCCAGGACGGCAAGACCGTGTCGACCACGCATTGGCTCAAGGAAGAGCGCCGGCTTACCATCAACACCCGCCAGGAGGGCTCCCGGCTGAAGAACGCCAGGTTCCACATCGAAGTGACGTCGGACATCCCCGTCGTGAGCGAGCGCACGGTCTACCGGTTCGGCTCGTCGTCGTCCGCTTCGGGCTGGCTCGAGGGCCACAGCACCGTCGGCGCCACGAAGCCGGCGCGCCGGTGGGGCCTCGCTGACGCGCGCGTGGGTGGCCCGGCCGGCTACCGGACCGAGCTGTTCATCGCCAACCCCAACAAGTCGGCCGCGACCGTGGTCCTCAGCTTCCTGCGGGGAGACGGGGCGGTCATCCCGCATACGGTGACCGTCCCGGCGGGCCGGCACGTGGCCGTCGACGTGGGCGCCGCCGTGCCCGGCCTTGCCGGCACGTCGTTCGGGGTGATCGCCGACAGCACCAACGGCCAGCCCGTCGTCGTCGAGCGGGTCACGTCGTTTGCGGCGGGCGGCACCGTCAGCGTCCTCGCCACTCCACTGGACAAGCCATGAGCCCGCACGTGAAGACACAGCAGTCGAACGAACATCGGACGCCGCGGCCGCTGGGCGCCCGCAACGCCATCCGTGCGGCCAACGCCGGCTTGCTTGGTTCCCGGCAGGAGAAGGGCATCGACATGGGAGTGACAGGTTGCGAAAGGCGCGGCCTCTGGAGTGCCGCGGCCGGACTGATCATGGCCGCCATCATGACCGGAGTGACCGTGCCGCTGCTGGCGCAGGCCCCCTCCGCGCCGGCCAATCTCCGGAAGGTCAGCACGAACGAGTCGCTGCCCGTGCTGACCGTGACGGTCTCGCCGGCATCGGTGACGCTGGCCCCCGGCGAGACGGCGCAGTTTGCCGCGGTAGCAACGCTGGCCACGGCCGGCCCACCCGCCTGGAAGGCCACCGGCGGGACGGTCTCGGCGACCGGCCTCTTCAAGGCGGGCACGACGCCCGGCACCTACGAGGTGATCGCGACGCGCAGCGGCGTCAGCGGCCGCGCCACCGTGACGGTCAAGGAGGTCGCGCCGCCCCCGACGCCCACGCCTCCGCCCCCAACGCCGGCGCCAACGCCGACGCCAACGCCGGCGCCGACGACGCCACCGCCGCCAGAGCCCACAACGGAGACGACGCCCACGGCGACCCCGAGCCAGGGGGGCATCTGGATCAGCGCGGCGGAGCTGGCCGCACGCCCGACGTCGGGTTCGGCGTGGACCGCGCTGTCGAAGGCCGCGTCGCAGTCATGCGCGACGCCGAACCTGGCCAACCAGGACGATCCGGCCAACGTGTGCGTCATGGCCAAGGCGCTCGTGTTTGCCCGGTCGGGCAACACGGCGCTCCGCGCCGACGTCGTCCGCGCCATCAAGAGCGTGGCCGACTCGGGTACCTTCTCGGGCCGGGCCCTTGCGCTCGGGCGCGAGCTGGCGGCGTACGTGATCGCCGCGGACCTCATCTCGCTGAAGACCGTCGACCCCACGCTCGACACGAAGTTCCGGACGAAGATCAAGAGCCTGCTGACGACGCCGACGTCGGATGGGCCGGCCAACCTCGTCAAGTGCCACGAGGAGCGCCCGAACAACTGGGGCACGCACTGTGGCGCCTCGCGCGTGGCCGTCGCCGCGTATCTCGGCGACACTCAGGAGCTCGAGCGCGCGGCCCGCGTCTTCAGGGGCTGGCTCGGCGACCGCGCATCGTATGCCGGCTTCAAGTACGGCGATACGTCGTGGCAGTGCTCGGCAAGTGCGCCGGTAGGCATCAACCCGAAGGGCTGCACGCGCAACGGACGGTCCCTCGATGGCGTGCTCGCCGACGACCAGCGCCGGGCCGGGTCGTTCACGTGGCCGCCGCCGAAGGAGAACTACGTGTACGAAGCGCTCCAGGGCGCGCTCGTGCAGGCGGTGATCCTCCAGCGGCAGGGATACCCCGCCTTCGAATGGGGGGATCGGGCCCTGCTCCGGGCGTTCAAGTGGCTGCACGACGTTGCCGGGTACGGCGCCGAAGGCGACGACACCTGGCAGCCGCACCTGGTCAACCGCGTCTACGGCACGTCGTTCCCCGCGCCGACGCCGGCCAAGCCGGGCAAGAACGTCGGCTGGACCGACTGGACGCACGGCAAGTAGTCCGCCACGAGGTGCGTCGGACGGTGCACACTGCACCGCCCGACGTGCCTCACCTCACCTCTCCTCGTCTTCCTCACTCGGGCACGCCCAGTGCCTTGCTCAGGGCCGCACGGTAGAACCGCGCCGACAGCCGCTCCCTGAGCGTCCGTCCGCCCTCCGCTCCACGCTCCACAATCGAGGCCCACCGCTCGAGGAGCCCGAGCGCTTCATAGAGACGAAGTTCCGGAACCGGCCAGGGTGGCGGGCCCAGATAGCCGCGCAGGACGGCCTGGCGGAAGCCGGTCTCGTGTTGCGCGTGCAGGAAGGCGCCGGAGGCAATGGCCGGCAGCCGGCTGGCGTGCAGGTCGGCCAGGAAGTAGCCGAGGTCCCGACAAGTCGCCGTGCGGTACCTGGCGAGCGTGTCTATCGCCGTGACGCTTCCGTCGTCACCGACCATGACGTTGCGCATGGCGAAGTCGCCGTGCGCGAGCCCGGTCGGCAGCTGTCGCGGAAGCCCATCGACGAGCTCGTCGCATGCCCGGACGACCCGATCGAGGAAACGCGGGTCCTCGTGGGGGGCCAGGTAGGCGGCGAGCGCGCCGATGAAGGCACCGAGGTCGTCACGGCGGACGATGCGCTCGTCCACGCTGGCGGCGACCTCGATGCTCTGGTACACGCCGAGCCAGGCACCCGCGTGTTCGAATGCCCGACGTGCGGCCGCGAGGCGCTTGCGCGTGGGCCATCGGGCGGCGCGAAACGCCACCGTGCGCAGCGTGGGCCTGTCGACGGCCTCCATGATGATCCCGCGCGCGTCGTCGAGGAGCCCGTAGACCCGGACGGGCGCGAACCTGGGATCGTCGAGCGACGAGAAGTACTCGTGGATGCGCAGGAGCGCGGCGTGCTCGTAGCGCGTGGACGTTGGCGGCCTCGCGCGGTCGATGATGCGTGGCCTGAGGGCATCCGGGCTGCGGATCCGCCCTGTCTGCCCGCCGGCGCCACTGACCTTCACGAGCAGCATGCGCGCACCGTTCCTGGTGCCGACCCTGAACCTGTAGATCCTCGAGAACGGCCGGAGGTCCTCCCTGACGAGCGTGATCTCGGTGACAGGGCTCCCCAGGTACTCAGGCGCGTGCGCGCGCAGGTGGGAACGGATGCGGGCAGCCTCGTCCCGTGCCTCCCCCGCGAGAGCGGTCATGAGCCACCATCCCTTCTCTCATCACGACAGCAGCCGTCGGGCGAAGGGGATCCTTCGAAGTTCGGGGAAGAACGTCAGCGGGTCGATCACGTGCCGGGACACGCGAAGCACGCCGAGCGACGCCAGCATCACCAGCCCCAGGGTGACCCCGAGCGGCAGCGCCGTGAAGTGCTGGATGGCCCACAGGGCCACCAGTGAGCCGATGATGAGCAGGTAGACCCGGACGTACGGCCACTCGAACAACCTGACACCGGCGACGAACGCGAGCCCGGCGTGGCTCAGCAGGTTCTGGCAGATCAGGCCGCTCGTGGTGCCGATCGCCGCGCCGATGACGCCGTACCGCGGGATCAGCAGGAAGCTCAGGCCGACCGCCGCGAGCATCGCGACGACGTCGGCCGTGACCACTGCCCGTACCTTGCCGAAGACGCGCAGCGTCGCCGAGTTGAAGCCGGTGGCCGCGTTGGCGTAGAACCCGATGGCCAGGATGGCGAGGACGGTGCCGGCCGCCGCGTAGCGCTGGCCGAACAGGGTCACGGTCACCGGCTGTGCCAGCGCGGACGTCAGCGCGATGACCGGGAATGTCATCACGGCGATCCACGCGCTGGTCTTCCAGTAGAGCGTGCCGACGCCGGCGTAGTCGCCGCGCGCGTACATCCGCGATGCGTTGGGCACGAACAGGAAATTGAAGGCCTCGAACACCACCATGTTCAGGCCGGCGAGCGGCAGCACGGCACGGTATTCGGCCACGGTGGTCGTCGCGTGGAAGAACTCGAGCATCACGACCGCGAGCGACGTGCGCCACATGACCATGAGCTCGGACGACAGCAGCGGCACGCTCTGCCCGAGCAGCTCGCGCAGCGGCCACTCCAGCCGACGCGGATGCAGGTAGTGCAACAGGCCCTGACGCTTCCACACCCGCCACAGGACGACGATGTAGAGCCAGATCCCGATGAAGCCGCCCGCCAGGTAGCCTGCCGCGAGCAGGTGCGCGTCGCCCGATGCCGCGATGACGACGAGGATGGCCAGCAGCTTGAGCGCCGGCCCCATCACCTGCCGGCGGAAGAAGATCGTCTTCGGCTTGCCGAAGACCGCCGCCAATTGCTGCAGCAGGTGGTCGAGCGCGTCGAGCGGCGCCATCACGATCAGCAGCATCAGCAGTGACAGCGACAGCGCCGACGCGCGGATCGTGCCGCCGATGAGCTCGGTGAACCCGTGCAGCAGCAGGACGAGGGCCGCGCCGAAGCCCACCACCACGCCAAAGGCGATGGCGACGTTGCCGAACGCCTTGCCGTAGCGCCGGTGCTCGATCTCGATGGGCACGACGCGTGGCAGCGCCTTGCCCATGCCCAGCAGGATGATGCTGGAGCACATCGACGCCACACCGAGCGCGTAGGCAAACGCGCCGTACCCCTCCTTCGACAGGTAGCGGACGGTCAGCACCTGGACACCGAAGTTCAGCAGCACGGCGATGAAGCGGCCCACGAGCAGCAGGCTCGACCCGCGGATGTGCCCGCGCGCCTCCTGAGCCGGATTGGCTGCCCCGGCCTGCTCCGGCACGTCGGCCGCCGCCACCGCCACGTTGTCCTGACTGCTCATCGCACCGCCTGCGCCACGCCTGGCGCGCACCGCTGGTCCGCGGACACCGTCCGCTCGGCCGCCGCCTGGCGCTGGCCGACGATGACATCCAGCAGGCGCCCGGCGTTCAGGTAGAGATCGAAGTCCTGGCACACCCGCTCCCGGGCCGCGCGACCCAGCCGCTGCCGCAGGGCCGGATCGCCGTGAAGCCGCGCCAGGGCGTCAGCCAGGGCCTGCGGATTGCCGGAGGGCACCAGGAGCCCGCACGACTCGTGCGCGACGAGCTCGGGGATGCCGCTGATGGCCGAGGCGACGACGGGAAGGCTGCTGGCCATGGCCTCCATGAGGGCCACCGGGATGCCCTCCCGCTTGCCCTCGGGCGTGGGATGACTCGCCAGCACCGCAGCGTGCATCCTGCCGAGCAGCCGGGCGACCTCGGGCCGCGGCAGCCCGCCATGGACGATGACGCGGCCCTCGAGGCCCGACGTCCGGATCTGCTCGGCGATCTCGTTGCGGAGCGGTCCGTCGCCCACGAGGTGGCATCGGAAGTCGACGCCCTGCGCCTGCAGGAGTCGGCACGCCTCCAGGAGGAACGCGTGGCCCTTCACGCGCTCGAACGACGCGACGCACGCGAACTCGAAGCCCTCCGCCGGCGGCGTCGCCGGCGTGAAGTAGTGGGGATCGACGCCGCAGTGGATGACCAGCGTCTTCGCGGCGGCCGCCGGCCCGCAGTCGTCGATGATGACGCGGCGGTTGTACTCCGAGATCGCCACGACGAACGCGGCCGCCGCGACCTTCTGCGGCAGCATCGTGCGATCGACGTGCAGGTCGGACCCGTGCGCGGTGAAGCTGAACGGAATGCCCGTCAGCCGGCGGATCACCAGCGCCGCCACGGTTGGATGCGTGGCGAAGTGCGCATGGACGTGCGTCACGCCTCGCAGTTCGGCGTCGCGCGCGAACGCCACGGCCTTCGGGATGGTCCCGAGCGCGCCGACGAAGAAGTTGAGGCTGCCGAACGTCCCGCCGAGTACCTCGTGCAGCATCCCGAGATAGGCGCGGGGACGCTGCAGCAGGTAGTGCGCGTGCGCCCGGAGGATGCGGGGCGACAGGAGCGGCAGGAACCGCGCGCGCCCCATCCACTGGCGCACCTCGGGGTGCGCGGTGGGCTGCCGCTCGCGCAGCAGCGGATACAGCTCGACATGCGCCCCCTGCCGCTCCATGGCGATCATCTCGTTCAGGACGAACGTCTCGCTGAGCTTCGGGAAGCGCGACATCACGTACGCGACCTTCGCGGGCCGCACGTCGCTCGCGGCGGCCACCGGCGTTCTCGGCAGGTCCTTGTGACGGTTCCGCCAGCCGTCGACGAGCGCCCCGGGCGTCGTCATGCGCGCGGCGAAGATCGGGAACGACGTCCGGCGCGAGATGTTGCTGCGCCGCAGGAGCATCGGGTCGGTGCCGGGCCTCAGGTTCAGCCCGGTCCGGCACGTCACGGCCACCTCGAACCCGGCACGGCGCACGATGTCGGCGACCTCGCCGTGATGGTCGCCGAACGGATAGGAGAACAGCGCGGGCGGCACGCCGATCTCGCGGGCCACGTCCTCCCGCGACCCTTCGATCTCCTCGCGGGCGCGGTCCGCCGGCAGGCGCGTCAGCGCGGGGTGTGTCCGCGTGTGCGCGCCGATGCCCACGCCATCCGCGGCCAGCTGGCGCAGGGCATCCCAGCCGAGGACGTCCGCAGGCTCTGGGCCGGGCTCGTGCAGCCGCACGCAGATCTCCTCGACCAGCGCCATCGCCTCGTCGTGTGGCAGCGACTTCACGTGGCGCTGCAGGCTGCGCAGCACGGCGGCCCTCGACTTGCCGTCACCTTTCGGAAGGTCGCCGACGGGCAGGTGGCGCAAGGCGCTCTCGGGCGCCGCCGACACGGCGCGGTGGAGCCGGTCCCACCAGAACTGCCGGTGCGGCGCGTCGGGATAGGCCGTCGGCACGAACACCGTGGCGGGCACGCCATACCGGCGCATGATCGGCCACGCCGTCTCGGCGAAGTCGCGGCAGGCGTCGTCGAACGTGACCAGCACGGCCCGCCGCGGCAGGGGCCGCCCCTCGCGGATGCTCTCCAGCAGCTGCGCCTCGGACACGGGCGTGTACCACCGCGCGATGTGGCGCATCTGGCGCTCGAACTCGCGTGGCGTCGCGCTGATGAGGGCAGGATCCCGCGTGCCGCTCGCAGCCGGATCCAGGATCCGGTGGTACATCAGCACGCGCAGCGGCCGTGCGGTCATCGCATGTCCCTGGCCTCTGCCGGCTGCCGCACGGGGCGCTGGCAGAAGCGAACGACGTGGTCGGTCACCTCCGCGAAGACCTCGGGCAGCGGCCGCGTGGCGTCCACGCGCACGAAGTTCCTGAGGCGCCGGCCCGTCGCGAGGAACGCCTGGCGCCGCCGCTCGAGCTCCTCGGGCGTCTGCTCGCCCTTGCGCGCATAGAGCAGCGCCCCTGGCGCGTCGAGGAAGATCACGAGGTCCGGCCGCGGATAGATGTGCCAGAGGTACCACTGGTGCAGGCGCTTGTCGAGCGACAAGGCCTCACCGGTAATCTCCGGGCTGAAGTCGAAAACGAAGTGCCGGTCGTACAGCACGACGTAGCCCCGCGCCTGGTAGTACCAGGACACGAACTGCCTGAACCACTGCTCGGCCAGCCTGTTGCACAGGCGCGCCAGCGACCAGACCCGGCGCCCCAGACGGCGCAGCAGACCCTTGCGGGCCGGGCGCGACGTGGCGGCCGTGCCGCCGCCGGCCGCCGGGCCACGCTGCTTGAGCCGCTCGATGAGCCGCGACGTCGGCAGGGCGAGGTTGCTCGCCGGGATGTCGATGCCCATGTACAGGTACCGGAACGGCAGCACGTCGGACTGCTCGAGCATGCGGGTCAGGGTCGTCTTGCCCGCGCCATCAGGGCCGATCAACGCCACAGAAGCCATCGGTGTCCACCAGGAAGAGAAAGGGTCCCGTCGGCCGCTGCCCCGCCGGGCGCCGGCCGGGGGATGAGGGCCGAGACCGCGTGGCACGCGGCACCGCAGAGCGCGACCAGCAGCCAGTAATAGCGGATGTAGGACAGGTGCAGGAATATCGCGGTCGCGAAGTAGGCAACCAGCGCCAGGAGCGCGGCCGTCATCAGATCGGACCAGTCGGGTGCCCAGGCCAGCGTCGCCGCGCGCAACCGCCACAGCGTGTACATCAGGTACGCGACGATGCCGAAGAAGGCCCCGAGGCCGAGCACGCCGGTCTCGGCGGCCAGCTCGAGATAGAGCGAGTGTGCCCGCCGGGGGGCCGGCAGGTCACGGAACCGGAACACCTCGCTCCTGAAGTGGTACTCCACCGAGTACATCTGCGCGTACTGCCCTGGCCCGACGCCGATGAGCGGATGATCCAGGAACGCGAGGCCTGACGCGAACATCTCCGTCAGGCGGCCACGGACGGCGCCGTCGGCCTCCTCGATGGGTCGCTCGGTCCCCACGCCGATCACGGTGCCGAGGCTCAGGATCCGCTCCACGTAGCGCGGCGCCACCACCGGCACGACCAGCGCGAGCGCCAGGCCGGCCAGCGCCACGTTCCGCCAGCGCAGCCATCCCAGCCGGATCGCCACGGCCATCAGCCCCAGCACCGACACGAACGCCCCGCGCGAGTCGGAGAACACGATGGCGGCGAGGATGAGCACGCCTGCCACGGCGGCCCCGGCACGCCCGGCCGCCGAGCGGCTCGTCCGCCACATCCAGACGGCAAACGGCAGCAGCACGATCAGGATCTGGGCGAACCGGTTTGGCTCGCTGACGGGCCCGCCCGGCCGGCGCGACCTGTTGCCGATGGGCGCGTCGCGCAGCGCCTCCTTCAGCTCCGGGTCGTACTCGGCCTGTTCGCGCAGCGCGAGGTACTCGTAGTTGCGCTGCACCAGCCCGCCGAACTGCTGCCGGAAGTCGCCGGCCACCTCCTGGTAGGTGGTGAGCAACCCGAGCAGCGCGCCTGCCGCCAGCAGCGCCGCCACGAGCCGCCGCACGTCGGCGAGCGACCTGACGGCGTTGACGACCAGCACGTAGAGCAGCAGGCCTTCGAGCACGTAGGTCTGGATGTAGTCGAGCGCCAGCGGCACGCTGCGCGCGCCTATCGAGCCGATGGCGAGCACCGCGAGCAGCAGCCCCATCAGCTGCATCACGCGGTCCACGCGGAACCCGCGCCGGTGGACGAGCATGTGGCGCGCGACGGGCAGCGCCAGCAGGAGGACGATGCTCGAGGCCGCGACCTTCGGAACACCCTGGCGGCTGATGAGCACCGGGACGTTCAGGTAGACGAGGAAGGCGACAAGCATCATCGCCCAGTGCGGCCGCGCGACCATCGTGGCCAGCGCCAGGGCCGCGCTGATGGCCACCAGCACGCCCCATGTCCCCGCGACGGCCGTCAACAGCGCGACCACTGCCGCGGCCGCGGCGCCGCCCCCGATGCCGAGCAGCACCCGGATGGCGCCGCGCACGGATACGCGCGGTGACGAGTCCTCTCGCGGACCAGCAGCCGACGACAGCGACAACGTCACCACGCGCATCGTGCTTTCCCTGACGCCCGTCCCCTACTGCGACGGCGGCGGCATGACCGCGCCGTTCAGCTGCAGGTCGTCCACCACCACGCGCACCGGGAACGAGGAGGCCGTGGTGCCGAGCCGCACCCTGTCGGTCGGCGCCGTCCAGTCTCCCGTCGTCGTGGCCGCAAACGGCGCCACGAAGGGCGCATCGCCTTCGGCCACGTAGGCCTCGAGGATCCCGTTGCTGCCCGTGCCGGCGCGCTGACGGAGGCCGATGCGGTACACCTGTCCGGGCACGAGCGGCGCCGAGTCGGCCCCGATGCCGGCCGCGTCGACACGCAGACGGAGGCGGCCGTCGGTCCGGATCACGATGTTGCCCACCGTCGCGCCATTGCTCGAGAGCTGGATGACGCGCAGGTTGTTGGATGGCAGCCCGTCGATGGTGACGTAGAACGAGGCATACAGGTCGGGCGTGGCCGCGATCTTCTGCTCGAGATAGCCGTTGGCCGTCGTCTCCGCCGCGTACTGCCCCTTCACCGGGCCGTCGGTCCGCAGCGTGACAGGCCCGACGATCTTCGTCGCGCCGCTGCCCGGGTGCACGAGCTGGCCGTCCTCGAACGTCATGGCGTGCAGCGGCTCACCGAGCGGCGCCGTCGTGACCGTGAACGACGCCGCGCTCGCCGCGCTGCCCGCCGCCGTGGTGACCGCGATCACCCCGGATGTCGCGCCCGCAGGCACGTACGCCTCGATCGTCGAGGCCGACAGCGCCACGAAGGTCGTGGGCGTCCCGTTGAACGTCACCTGCAGCACGTCGGCGAAGTCGCTCCCGTTGATCGTCACGAGGGTCCCTTCCGGCCCCGAATCCGGGCTGAAGCCCGACACCGACGGCGGCGCCGGCGGCACGATGACCGCGAACGCCTGGGCGGTGCTGGCGCTGCCCTGCGGCGACGTCACCGTGATCGGGCCGCTGGTGGCGGCCGGCGGCACGACGGCCTGGATGGACGTCGACGAGAGCACCGTGAACGACGCCGGCGTGCCGTTGAACTGCACCGCCGACACGCCCGACAGGCCCGTCCCCGTGATCGTGACGACCGTGCCGGCCGTCCCGGAGAGGGGCGCAAAGGAGGTAATCGTCAACGCCTGCGATTGCGCCAGTTCGATGACGTTGTGGAAGTAGAAGCAGCGCTTGTCGTCGCTGGCGATCGCCAGCAGCCCCGTCGTGGCGGTCAGGTGCTGCTTGGTCGACGTCACGTCGTCGATGCCCTTCTGCGCGGAGCTCCGGATGAACACGTCGCCGTCGCCGTCGGCAAACACGGGCGCACTGAGCGGCGCGCTCTTGTAGTACACCTTGCCGCCGCCTTCGTCGCTGTAGAGCACGAAGACCGTGTCCAGCTCTTCCGAAAGGAGGACAATCGGACGCGTGTGCAGGTACTTCGCCGTGCTGACCGTGTGCAGCGTCCACGTGCCGCTCACCTCGCGGACCGCCAGCACGATGTACGGCGCATTCGGCGCGGCCAGGTTGGTCTTCACGGCCGCGTACACGCGGCCGTAGCTGTCGGCCTTGAGGTTGATGTGGTCGTCAGACCAGGCCTCCGGGCTGCCCCCCGGCGGCAGGACGACCTCCTCGGCCTGCCAGACGGTCGGGTCCTGGCCATCCAGGTGGACGGCAAAGTACGTGCGGCCGGTCAGGTCGTTCGACCACATCACGCCGATCTTGCTGCCGCCGAAGGCCACCACGCTGGAGATGGCATCGTCGTCAACGGTGGTCGCCACCGGGTTCACCGGGAGGTCGATCGGCGGCGCCCAGGTCGCGTCGTCGGTCGTGCTCCAGGTAATCTTCACCTTGTTGCTCTCGACGTAGGTCGCCCACAGACGCCCCTGCGAGTCCCTGGCCAGCGTGAGCGTCTCGCTGCGCCCGCCGGTGATCACCACGGGGAACCCGGGGTCGAGCGTGTACGTCCGGTTGACGATGTCGTAGGTGTAGCGGTAGAGGCGCCCGCGCTGCGCCAGCGACGCCGGCACGCCCTTCGACGTCCGGTAGTGCGACGCGACGTACAGCACCCCCTGCGCCTCGTCCCACAGGACATCGGCACGGGAGAGCGGACGGTCGTCAAGGTCGACGCCGGTGTCGATCCAGGTGTGGTTCGCCCAGTCGAACCTGTGGATCCGGTATCCGCCGGCACTGGGGCTGTAGAGGCTGCCCCACCAGTAGCCGTCGTTCCACCACAGCTTGCTCTCGGGCTTCTCACCGGTGAACCGGCCGATCTCGTCGACCGTCGAGAAGTCGCGGTAGCCGACCTCCACCGGGGTCTGCGCCGGCGCCGGCCCGGCGATGGCAAGCGCAAGCATCAGTGCCGGCGCGATTGCCCGCCACAGCCAGCCGGAGGAGGACCGTCGCTGCACGACGGCTCGGGGAGTGGCCTCCGGCCCCACTGTTTCACGCGCTTTCAACATCGAGTACTCCTTCGGCATACGCGGGACGCGCTTTCGTGACGCACGGCTCGACCGGCTCCTGTCCGCGGACGGCGTGCATGGCTTCGTACAGCTCCTGCAGGTCGCAGGGGTAGGGATGGCTGACGGCGTAGGCCTCGAGGCCGCGCAGCGCGCCACGCAGCAGCGTGGCGTGCCGCGCCGTCGCGTCCTCGAGCCACCGGCATCGGGCCCCGGGGAACGCGAACGTGTAGGCCTGGTAGGCCGCCATCAGGCTGGCGCGCTCGAACTCGACGGAGGCGACCATGCGGCTCGCGATCTCGTCGGCGTCGATGCGCTCGACGACCGTGCGCGGATCGTCGTGGCTCGACATCAGGAAGACGCGGCTCGGGCGTGCCGAGTACCCCTCGACCCGGGTGTCGAACACGCGCAGCGGGTCGAACTGCGCGTTCATCTGCCGCTTCAGCGCCGGCAGCGCCTCGCGGACCCATCCCATGGGCAGGCGGCGTCCGAGGGCCGACCTGGTCATGCGCCGGTGCACGGCGTCGAGCGCCAGCACGCCCGCAAAGAGCGCGCGCCGCGACAGCGGCACGCGGCGCCGCAGGTGCGGCAGCGTGCGCAGGTGCCACTCCTGGAGCCGGATCCGCTCGGGGATGCCGTACATCCGCCGACCGTCGTGAGAGAGCAGGATCCACTCGTCGCCCACGTAGGCGGCGCCGTGACGCGAGAAGGCCAGCAGCGCCTCGGTCTTGCCGCCCTTCGCCCAGCCGGTCACGAGCACGCCCTCCCCGTCGTGCACGAACGCCGACGCGTGCAGGGGCACGGCGCCGTTCTCCTGCACCAGGACCGTGACAAACGCCAGCAGCAGCGGCACGCTGCGCAGGCCGCGCTGGCACGTGTACGTCACCCGGCGGCGCACCGGATCGATCTCGAGCTTGACGCGCGCCTCGCGCTTGCCGCTCTGGAGGATGAAGAAGCCGTCGTCGTTGTACGCCGTGCGGTTGAACTCCACGAACCGCAGGCCCGGCATCGGCAGGTGATCCACGAAGCGGATGGTGATCTCCGGCTCGCGCGCCAGCGGTCGGCGGAGCGGCCCGAGCTGCCGCATGACGGTGGCCGCGTCGGCATCGGTCGCCTCGAGCAAGCGGATGCCGACCAGGCCGTGGATGTCGAGATCGACGGTGGAGGTGGCCGCCGGCGCGGCAGGCGCGGGCGCCGCGCCGCCACGGCGCGCCTTGCCGGCCGCCTTGCGCAGGTCGGCGAAGAACGGGCGCGGATCGGACAGGGAGAACATGGCGTCGGAGCGGCATCCGCGAAGCGACGCCAGCCACGCCCGCGTCGTCAGGCGGCCTTCGCGCCACAGCGCGAAGGCGGCCTGCGCGTCCTGCCGCAGGTAGATCCAGGGACGCCCCTCGTCGGCCTCCGTCTGCGGCCGGCTCTCGGGAAGCGGCAGGCCCAGGGCGTCACAGTAGGCGGTGTAGACGAGCGGGATGCCGGACGCATCGGCTGCGGCCGACCGTCCCGTCGGCCTGCCGACGTTGGGCTCGATGATCACGTGGCGCCCGCACGTCGGGTCGAACTTCATCTCGAGGTAGGCGAAGCCGCGGTGCCCGAGGCCCCGGAACACCCGGACGGTCTCGGCCAGCACCTCGTCGTTCCGGCAGCCCCGGCTCAGCGAGCCGACGCCGCCCTCGAGCGGCCACTGCCGCACCTTGCGGCTCACGTAACTGGCCACGGCATTGGAGCCGGCGTCGAAGTACGCGTTGCAGGTGACGTGGGCCTCGTCCGGCCCGTCGATCCAGCGCTGCGCGATCATCGCCTCGGCAAACCCGCCGTACGTGTCGTAGGCGGCGAGCAGCTCCGCGGGGGTCGTGACCTTGAAGACCTTGGCCTGCGTCCGCGCCTGCCATCGCTCGCCCTTGACCGCCGGCTTCAGCGCGCACGGGTAGGTCAGCTCCGCGGCCGCACGCTCCGCGTCGTCGCGCGACCGGAGGACGAACCCCTCGATGACGGGCAGCCCTTCCCGCGTGGCGTACTCGTGGAAGGCGACCTTGTCGAGCAGGGTCTCGATGACCGCCGGCTCGGGGACGACGCAGTGGTAATGCTGCCGGAGGACGTCGCGCGTGCGCGACAGCGTCAGCACCGACAGGTCGGTGCAGGGCAGCAGGACCGGCATCGTGCCGAGCTCGCGCGCGAGCACCACGAGGGCGTCGACCAGGCCCGGGCCGCCCGCCGGCGCGGTCACGACCTTCCGGCACGCCCTGGTCCGGCACGACGGATGGGTCGGGTCGCCGGCGACGCCGATGACCGGAATGCCACGGCGGGCGAGGATCCGCGCCGTCTGGAGCCCCGTGAGCGAGTCCAGGCCGACGACGACGGCCGGTGTGGGCGTGTTCGTCATGTCAGCCGTGCCTCACCGGTGCCGTCGCGTGGCGCTGCGGCTCCCACTGCTCGATGCGCCGGCCCCGGCACACCTGGAACAGCGCCACCACGCACGCCGCATTCGCCATGACGAAGTAGAAGGGCATGTACAGGGCACGGACCCTGCCGATGCGCGTGCGCCGCAGCGCACCGCCCGCGAGGGCCAGCCCGTAGAACGCCAGCTGCAGCGACGCGAACCCCTGGTACACGGGGCCCTGCGGCCACAGCAGGAGGCTGGCCACGAGACACACCAGCAGGGCGAGCGCCGCGAGCCGCCGCACCACCTTGTGCGAGGCGAGCACGACGGCATAGAACCCGTGCCTGAACGGGTTGAGCAGCGCGCGCCGCATCAGCACGCCGCGCAGCCCGCGCGTCATGAGCCGCACGCGCCGGCTGAACTCGCGGTGGGCCTGGGTCACCGTCGACTCCCACGCGCGCGCCTCGGGCTCGAACACCAGCCGGTGCCCCTGCGCGATCACCGCCGTGGACAGTGCGAAGTCGTCGGTAACGGCCGAGTCCGGGCTCCGCTGATACAGCGCGCGCCGGATCGCGTACAGCCCGCCATGCGCCGAGACGATGCTGCCGGTGCGGCTCTCGAGCACCTTCAGCCACGTGTCGTAGGTCCAGTACGAGCGCTCGCCGAGCCCGCTCGACTCGCTCCCCCGGTCGACCCTGTATCCGGTGTTGCCGGCCACGCCGCCCACGGCGGGATCGGCAAAGCTGCGCACCAGGCGGCGCAGCGTCGCCGGCTCGCACATCGTGTTCGCATCGGAGAACACCAGCACGTCGCCCGACGCGACGCCGGCGGCGGCGTCGAGCGCGTGGATCTTGCCGCGCCGCGGCAGCGCGAGCAGCGTCACGCCCCTGTCGGCGTACGCCGCGACGATGCGATTGGTGCCGTCGCTCGAGCCGTCGGACGCCACGATGATCTCGAGGCGGTCGGACGGGTAGTCGGACTGGAGCGCGTTGTCCAGCCGCGCGGCAATCGACTCTTCCTCGTTGTACGCCGCGATGATCAGCGTCACCGTCGGCGTGACGTCGGCCTTGCGGACGGGCCGCGGCCGCAGCGTCCCCACGAGGGCCACCAGCGCGGGGAAGCCGACGTAGGCGTACGCCAGGAAGGCCAGCGATGCCAGGAGCAGGACGTGCGCCGCCGACATGTCAGCTCGCCCCTCGGGAGGTGATGACCGCCGGCAGCGTCCGCAGCAGGA
>CAYSHC010000051.1:0-26354 GCA_964430855.1 uncultured Vicinamibacteraceae bacterium | reverse complement strand
GGCAACCACGAGGTGATGATGCGCGGCACGTTCGCCAACATCCGCCTGCGCAACCGCCTCGCGCCGGGGACCGAGGGCGGCTACACGCAGTGGCTGCCCGCCGGCGAGACGATGAGCATCTACGACGCCGCCATGCGCTACCAGCAGGACGGCGTGCCGCTGCTCGTCATCGCCGGGCAGGAGTACGGCTCCGGGTCGTCACGGGACTGGGCGGCCAAGGGGACGAAGCTGCTCGGCGTCCGCGCCGTGATCGCGGAGAGCTTCGAGCGCATCCACCGCAGCAACCTGGTGAACATGGGCGTCGCCCCGCTCGAGTTCCTGCCGGGCCAGAATGCCGAATCGCTCGGCCTGACGGGCCGCGAGGTCTACGACATCGCGCTGACGGCGGTGGCCCCGCGCGCCGAGCTGGCCGTGACCGCCACGGCGGAGGACGGCAGCGTCAGGCAGTTCTCGGTCCGCGTGCGTATCGACACACCGGAAGAACTGGTGGCCTACAAGCACGGCGGCATCATGCCGTACGTCGTCCGTCAGCTCGTCTCACGGTAGGGACGGCTCTCCGAGCCGTCCGTTCCAGGAGGGGCGGCTCCTTGAGCCGTCCCTTTCCGTTTCAGCGCGCACGTCCGCCGCGCCAGCGTCATGCCGATAGACATTTCCGCGCTGCGCAGCCGCGCCTGGGCGCTGGGCTTCGACCTCTGCGGCGTGGCCCCCGTCTCGCCCGGCGACGACCTCGATCGCCTCGAGGCGTGGATCGCCGCGGGCTACGCGGCCGACCTCGACTACATCACGCGGACGGCCGACGCGCGGCGCGACCCGTCGCGTGTGCTGCCCGGCGTGCGCTCGGCCATCGTCACGGGCACCATCTACAACACCGACCAGCCGCGCTCCATCGACCGACGGCGGCCGGGCGACGCGCGCATCGCCCGCTACGCGTGGGGCGAGGACTATCACGAGGTGATCGGCCGCCGCCTGCACCTGCTCACCGGCTGGCTGAAGGAGCACGCGGGGCAGCGGTTCGACTCGGTGGCCTACGTCGACACGGGCCCGGTGCAGGAGAAGGCGCTCGCGGCGCGGGCAGGCCTCGGCTGGATCGGCAAGCACTCGTGCCTCATCAATCAGGAGCTCGGCTCGTGGATGTTCCTGGCGACGATCCTCACGACGCTCGACCTGCCGGCGGGAACGCGCGTTCCGGACCGCTGCGGCACGTGCACCCGCTGCCTCGACGTCTGCCCGACGGGCGCGATCGTGCAGCCGTACGTGGTGGATGCCCGGCGCTGCATCTCGTACATCACGATCGAGACGCACGACGACGTGGCGGAGGACTGGCGGGCCGCCGTCGGCTCGCAGGTCTACGGGTGCGACCTCTGCCAGGACGTCTGCCCGTGGAACAGCGGCGCGATGGTCACCGACGACCCGGTGTGGGTGGCGCGGCCGTTGTGGGCGGAGGCGTCGCTGGCCGAGCTCTGGCGCGCGTCTGACGACACCCTCCAGGCCGCCATCAGGCGCAGCACCATGTACCGGACCCGCGTGTGGCGCCTGCGCCGCAACGTGGCCCTCGCCATCGCGGTCAGCGGCGACGACGAGGCGGTCGCGGCCCTCCGCGCGCCACGCGATCCGGCCGTCGATCCGTCGTTGGCGCACCCCGTGGTGGAGCGTCACCGGAGGTGGGCGCTGGCGTATCTCGAGCGTCGTGGGCGTCAGGTATGATGCGGCTATGGACCCGCACGATACCGTCCGCCCTCCGGAACGCCGCGGGGTCGCGCCCACCCTGCTGCTGTCGATGCCCCAGATGCAGGACCCGAACTTCGAGCAGACCGTCGTGCTGCTGTGCGAGCACACCAGCGACGGTGCGTTCGGCCTGGTCCTGAACCGTCCGACGACGACGGCGGCGGCCGAGGTAGTGGCGCTCGACCCGCCGCTGGAGGTGCGGCAGGGGCCGCTGCTGTGGACGGGTGGGCCTGTGGAGCCCGAGCGGGGCTGGATTCTGCTGGGGACGCTTCCCGAGTCGTCCAACGGCATCGGCGAGGACGAGGCCACCGAGGTGGCCCCCGGCATCTTCCTGTCCACGTCGATGACGGTGCTCCGCCGTGTCATCCAGGCGCCGCCGCAGCGCACGCGTGTCCTGACCGGCTACGCCGGCTGGGGGCCCGGCCAGCTCGACGAGGAACTCGCCCTGTCGGCGTGGCTCACCGTGGACATCGACCCCGCGCTCATCTTCGACACCCCCGCCGACGAGATGTGGGACCGCGCGCTGCGCCGCCTTGGCGTGGCCCCGGGGAATCTCCAGACGGGCACGGGCGTTCACTGAGATCGGCGATCGGTCCGCCGTCCGCGGTCCGCGGCAAGCTGATCTACCATCCCCGCTCGTGACCCTTCGCGATGCCTGGCACCGTTTCTGGTTCTATCGCCGGCACTACTGGCTCGGGCGGCGGCTTCCCGTCGCGCTGAGCCCGCAAAGCCCGCTTGCGGGCCAGGGGTTCATCCATACGATGCTCGTCCGCGGGCAGCTGCGCCTGCTGCGAGGCGAGCCCGTCCGCGTGACCTGCGCGCTCGGGCGGCAGCAGGTCGCCGAGTGGACCGTGGGCGCCGAGCCCGTGTCGTACAGTCTTTCGCTTCCGACGCGCGAGCTTCCCGTGGGCCGCTGGCGATGGCTCCGCTTCAGGGTGCACGTCGACGGGCGGGCACGGCTGCTCGAGTCGATTCCGGTGCGGCGGGTCGGTGCCGTGCCGAGGATGCTGGCGCGGCAGCAGTACGGCGCCGTCTGGGACGGCGAGGTCCACAACCTCGAGTCGGCCCGCGTGGCGGTCGCCGGCTACTCGGACGAGGCGGAGTGGCAGCGGTCGGGTGCCGACACCGCGCGGAACGTCCGCGACCTGCTGACGCTGGACGACAGGGACGTGGTGCTCGAGATCGGCTGCGGCGCGGCGCGAGTCGGCGTGCACCTGGCGCCGCAGGTGCGGACGTGGATTGGCTGCGACGTCTCCAGCCAGATGCTGAGATTCGCGCGCGAGGCGCTCGAGGGCTACGCCAACGTGCGGCTGCACCAGCTCAACGGCTACGACCTGCACGGCATCGAGTCGGCGTCGGTGGACGCCGTCTACTGCACGGCGGTCTTCATGCACCTCGAGGAGTGGGACCGCTACCGCTATGTCACCGAGGCCGCGCGCGTGCTGCGGCCGGGCGGCAGGCTCTACATCGACAACTTCGACCTCACGAGTCGCGACGGCTGGCGCCTGTTCCTCGACATGGCGGCGCTCGACCCCGCCGTGCGGCCGCCGAACGTGAGCAAGGCCTCCACCGAGCGCGAGCTCACCTGGTACGCCGAGCAGGCAGGGCTGACGGTGACCGACGTCCAGCGTGGCGACCTCTTCGTGACGGTCGTCGCGCGCAAGTGATGACGCCGGTGGCGCGCGTCATGTCACCGCAGGGCCGAGAGACGTCTCGTGCGAGGACGGCGTGGAGAGGGTGGACAGGACGGCTCGGAGAGCCGTCCCTACCGGGGTTTTCCGAGGGTTTCGGTGTGCAGCACCCTGAGGCTCTGCGCCCGCGCCCGCGCCGCCGTGGCAAACAGGATCAGCGCCGTCAGCCCGCCGAGGATCGAGGCCAGGACGATGAACGCCGCCGCGGTGCCGAGCCACGCCGGCGGCATCTGCCCGGCGAGGCGTCCCGCCAGCACCACGAGGAGCATGAGGACGCCCAGGGCCAGCCCGACGGCGCTGGCCAGCAGGGCACGCACCGCGATGCGGTCGAGGAACGGCATGAGCATGTGCATGCCGTGCGTCACCAGGCGGAACGCATCCATCCGAGACTCGCCGCTGAACCGGTTTCCGCGCGCGAGCGGCACCTCACGCCGCCTGAACGGCAGCGCGACGAGCGACGACGAGTAGCACTGGTCGAAGCATGGATGCCCGATGGTCGCCCTGACGAGCGCGCCGCGCATCGCGGCGAAGTTGCCGCTGCGGACGACCGTGCCCGCGAGCACGAGGAACAGCGCCTTGAAGGCGAGGTACGCCAGCCGGAACAGCGTGTCTTCCTGCCGCTGCGTCCGCCGGGCGATCGACACGAGGTGCAGGTCGTCGGGCACGTCGAGCAGCGGCTTCAGGAGGGCCGGCAGGTCGTCGGGCCGGTCCTCGCCGTCGCTGTCCATCGTGACGACGATGTCCGCGGGCGCGACGTCGGCTGCGATCTCCCGCAAGGCGAAGACGATGGCGCCCTGGTGCCCGAGGTTGTACGGCGGGGTGAGCACGCGCGTCGACTCGTCCTGCATCGCGTGCAGGCGGACGTCCTCGCCCGCGGTATCGTCGACGGCTACGAAGCGCACGTCGCCGACGCCGGCGAGAGGCGCCAGCGCGGCCCGCACCCGGCGACGGAGCTCGCCGAACGCGTCGGAGTCTCTGTAGACGGGACAGACCACCCAGCAGCGGGGCGGTGTCTCTGGCACGGGGCTCGACATGCGTGGCAGGCCAGCGCGCAGCCTCGCAGAACGGCGGGCGACACGTCAAGGCCACGCTACACTGGCCGGCGATGGCGCTGCCCACGACAGAGGAGAGCCGTGCGCTGCTCGCCCACGCCGAAGAGGAAGGCTGGTGGTTCCGCGCGAAGGAGGACATCGTCGCGCGGCTGCTTGCGCCGCACGTGACCCCGGCGGTGCGCGCGCTGGTCATCGGCGTCGGCGGCGGCGGGACGATCGCGCGCCTGCGGAAGGCCGCGCCGCGGGCGGCCATCACCGGACTCGACATCGACCCGGCCGCGGTGGCCCTGCTGCGACACCTCGATCCGGCCGGCACGTACCGCGTGTCCGACGTCGAGCGCGACGAGATCGGATCGCCTGGCTCCGCCGACCTCGCCATCGCCCTCGACGTCATCGAGCACCTCGACGACGACGCGGGGGTGGTTCGGAAGATCTTCGACGTGCTGGCGCCCGGCGGCGTCTTCGCCGTGCACGTGCCGGCGCACCCCTGGCTGTTCAGCAGCCACGACGAGCACCTCGGGCACCGCCGCCGTTACCGGCCGCGAGAGGTGGCCGCGCTCCTTCGCGGCGCCGGGTTCGACATCCTCCACGCGACGCCGCTGTTCATGACCACGATGGTGCTGCTGGGCGTGTGGCGTCGGGGCGTGCAGCGCCTGCTGCGGTGCCGCACCGACAGGTCGGACGTCTCGATGCAGTTGCCCGCCCTCGTCGATCGCGCGCTCTATGCGATCGCGCGTGCCGAGGGCACGCTGGCGCGCTGGCGCCTGCCCTTCGGCTCCTCGCAGCTGGTGATCGCCCGCAAACGTTAGCGTGTCGCTACCAGTCCTCGCCCCGCCGCAGCTTGTAGCTGTTGCGGAGGGCTTTGGACTGGACGCGGTCGGCCCGCTTGCGATCGGCGAGCGCGCGCTCGTCGATCTGGGTGCGCGCGTGCGTGAGCTCGCGGGCAAGCCGCTGGTAGTTGGCCAGCCGCTCCGGGTGGAGCCGGCCGGCGTCTACCGCCGCGCGGACCGCGCACCCCGGCTCCCTGTCGTGCGTGCAGTCCCTGAAGCGGCAGCGCTCGCCGAGCGCGGCGATGTCGGCAAAGGCGCCGGCGAGCCCCTGGCCGGCGTCCCAGAGCTGCAGCTCGCGCATGCCCGGCGTGTCGATGAGCAGGCTGCCGTCGCCCAGGACGAGCAGCTCGCGGTGGGTCGTCGTGTGCCGGCCGCGGCTGTCGTGGGCACGCACCTCCGCGGTGCGCTGGACGTCGGCGCCGACCAGGCGGTTGATGATCGTCGACTTGCCGACGCCCGACGACCCGAGGAACGCCGCGGTGCGCCGAGGCCCGATGTGGGCGCGCAGGCGATCGACGCCCTCGCCGGAGCGTGCGCTGAGGATCTCCACGGGCGTGCCGCCGGCGACAGGCGCCAGCTCGTCGAGCAGCGCACGCAGGCTCGACGGCGGATCGTCGAGGCCGCCGCTCGCGTGCAGGTCCGCCTTGTTCAGCACGATGACCGGCTGCGCGCCGCCATCCCAGGCCGTGAGCAGGTAGCGCTCGATGCGGCGAAGGTTGAAGTCCTGGTCGAGGCCGCTGACCAGGAACACGACGTCCACGTTGGCGGCCACGACCTGCGCCTCGGTCGGCTGCCCCGCCGCCCGCCGGACGAACCGGCTGCGCCGCGGCAGGACGTCCTCGATGAGCAGCATGTCGTCGCCCGGCGCCTCGCGCACGACTACCCAGTCGCCGACGGCAGGGAAGGCCTCCCGTACGCCCAGCCTGTGGCGCGTGCGGCCCGTGACGCGCGCCAGGACGTCGCCGTCGCCGAGGTGGACGCGATAGATGTGCTGGTGCTCGAGCACCACCCTGGCCGGCCGCCGGCCCGTGCCCGCGTGCGGAGCGAAGGCGTCGGCCCAGCGCTCGTCCCAGCCGAGCGTCTCGAGCGTCGCGGGCGTACCGGGAGCATCGGCGCGGATATCGTCCATCGGCTGCCATGATGACGGCATGTAGCGCGCGGGGGAAGCCGGGGCGGATGCTGCCGGCGGAGCCGGCCTGCTAAGATCGCCCGATGAGGCAGTTGCAGCGCGCGTGGCAGAGGACCGGGCTCGTCGCGCTGGCGGGGCTGTCGGCCGCGACGTCAGCGCTCGCCATGGGACGCCCCGACGCCGGCGCGGCACAGGCGCCCGGACGTGCCGCGTCCGGGCTGTACACGACGACCCGCACGCCAGAGACCCTTCGGGACAAGCAGCTGGTGCTGGAGACGGACAAGGGCGAGATCGTCATCGACCTGTTCGCCGACGATGCGCCGAACCATGTCGGG
This sequence comes from uncultured Vicinamibacteraceae bacterium, assembly GCA_964430855.1. Taxonomy (GTDB): domain Bacteria; phylum Acidobacteriota; class Vicinamibacteria; order Vicinamibacterales; family Vicinamibacteraceae; genus JAEZDP01. Next base: position 19,592 of record CAYSHC010000051.1, on the reverse strand, counting down.
TTCGTCCTCGACCAGGCCGAGGCGGGCGCCTATGACGGCACGACGTTCCATCGCGCCGTGCCGATGGGCATCGTCCAGGGCGGCGACCCCATCTCCAAGGACCCGTCGAAACGAGAGCTCTACGGCACCGGCGGGCTCAACCGTCTCGCGCGCGAGCCGAACGCGCGCCGACATGAGCGCGGCGCCGTGTCGGCCGTGCAGATTCCCGGACGTCCCGACAGCGCCGGCGCACAGTTCTTCATCTGCATCACCGATCAGCCGACGCTCGACGGACAATACACGGTGTTCGGCGAGGTGGTGGAAGGTCTCGAGGTCGCCGAGGACATCTCGAACGCGCCGCTCGACGCCGAGGGACGCCTCCGGGAACGCATCGCCATCGTCAGGGCGACGGTGCGCGACCGCCCGCCGGCGACCGCCGCCCCCTTCGCCGACACGCCCGTCACCGAGCTGGCGCGGTACCGCGCGCGGCTCGAGACGAACCACGGCACCATCACGCTGTCGTTCCTCCCGGACGTGGCGCCGCAACACGTCCGGAACTTCCTGCGGCTGGCGGAGCTCGGCGTCTACGACGGGACGGCGTTCCACCGCGTCGTGCCAGGCTTCGCGATCCAGGGAGGCGACCTGTCGTCTCGCGAGGGCCGGCTGACACAGAAGCAGCGCCGGCACGTGGGGACCGTCCCCGCCGAGTTCAACGCAACGCCGCACGTGAAGGGCACGCTCAGCATGGCACGAGGCGACGATCCCGACAGCGCGTCCACGTCGTTCTTCATCTGCACCGCGCCGGCGCCGACGCTCGACGGCGTCTACACCGCCTTCGGCGAGGTCGTCGACGGCATGGACGTGGTCGAGCGGATCGAGCAGGTCCCGGTCAACGGCGACGCTCCCGTGACACGCGTCGAGCTGACGCGCGTGACCATCACCCGGGAGCCCTGACGCGTGCGAGTCCTGAACCGTCCCGTGTCCGCCGCGGCGCGCCCGTCACGTCACGCGACACCGGCCGCCGCGGCCGGCGCGCCCGCGACGCCCGACAAGAAGAAGGTCAACTACGCCAATGCGTGGGAAGAGGCGCGCGCCCTCGTGTGGGCCAGCCGTCGCCGGCTTGGCCTCGGCCTGAGCCTGATGCTCGTCAACCGGCTGACGGGCCTCGTGCTGCCCGCCTCGTCGAAGTTCCTCGTGGACGAGGTCATCGGCAACAACAGGCCCGACCTGCTCTGGCCGCTGGCCCTTGCCGTCGGCGTCGCCACCCTCGTCGAGGCCTCCACGTCGTTTGCCATCTCGCAGGTGCTCGGCGTCGCGGCGCAGAGGGCCATCACCGAGATGCGGCGGTCGGTACAGGCCCACGTCGCGCGGCTGCCCGTGGGCTTCTTCGACACGACGCAGAGCGGCGTGCTCATCTCGCGGATCATGACCGACGCCGAGGGCATCCGGAACCTCGTCGGCAACGGCCTGGTCCAGCTCGCTGGCGGCACGCTGACGGCGCTCATCGCGCTCGGCGTGCTCTTCTACCTCAACTGGACGCTGACGCTCCTGACCATCGTCGTCCTCGGCACGTTCGGCGCCATCATGGCCGTGGCCTTCAAGCGCCTGCGCCCGCTCTTCCGCGAGCGCGGGAAGATCAACGCCGAGGTGACAGGGCGCCTGTCGCAGACGCTCGGCGGCATCCGCGTCGTCAAGGCGTACACGGCGGAGAAGCGGGAGGAGATCGTCTTCAGCCGCGGCGTGCACAGGCTGCTGCGCAACGTCGCGCAGTCGATGACGGGCGTGTCGGCGACGACGGCGATGTCGACGGTGATCATCGGCATCACCGGCGTCCTGATGATCGTCGTCGGCGGCCGGTCGATCGAGGCCGGCACGATGACGCTCGGCGATTTCGTGATGTACGTGTTCTTCACGGGCCTCGTCGCCGCGCCGCTCATCCAGATCGCGTCGATCGGCACGCAGATCACGGAGGCATTTGCCGGCCTCGACCGCATCCACGAGATCAAGCGCATGGCGACCGAGGACGCCGACGAAGAGTCGCGCACGCCGCTTGGCGTCATCCGCGGCGAGGTGGTCTTCGAGCACGTGTGGTTCGAGTACACGAAGGACGTCCCGGTGCTCCGCGACATCTCGTTTCGCGCGCCGGCCGGGACCACCACCGCGCTCGTCGGCTCGAGCGGCTCCGGCAAGAGCACGCTCATCAGCCTCGTGATGGCCTTCAACCGGCCGACGAAGGGACGGGTGCTCGTCGACGGGCACGACCTCCAGGAGGTGCGCCTGTCGTCCTACCGCGGGCAGCTCGGCATCGTGCTGCAGGAGAACTTCCTCTTCGACGGCACCATCGCCGACAACATCCGCTACGCCGACCCCAACGCCAGCATGGAGGCCGTGCGCGAGGCCGGACGCATCGCCTACTGCGACGAGTTCGTCGACCAGCTCGCCGACGGCTATGACACCGTCGTGGGCGAGCGAGGCGTCCGGCTGTCGGGCGGCCAGCGCCAGCGCGTGGCCATCGCGCGGGCCATCCTCGCCGACCCGCGCATCCTGATCCTCGACGAAGCGACGTCGAGCCTCGACAGCGAGAGCGAAGCCAAGATTCAGGAGGCGCTGCGGACGCTGCGCGCCGGGCGGACGACGTTCGTGATCGCGCATCGGCTGTCGACGATACGCAGCGCCGACCAGATCCTGGTGCTCGAGCACGGCGAGATCGTCGAGCGTGGCACGCATCGCGAGCTGATGGCGCTCGACGGCCGCTATCGGGAGCTGCACGACAGGCAATACCGCTTCGAGCAGGACCTGTTCATCAACCCCGGCGAAGACTTCACGCCAGAGCCCTCGGTTCCCGGCGGCGACCCGGCCGACAGGCGCCTCTAGCGCCGATGCACCCGGCGGACGCAGCGCTGCTTGTCGGTGCCGCCACCGCGGGCGGAGCCGTTGCGCTGATTCTGCGCGGCGCGCGGCCCTGGCCGCATGGGTGGCGCGGTACGCCGGCTGCGATCGCCGCAGCCGCTGCCGCCGTTGCCGCCTGCTGGCTCGTGATGGCCATGACGGCGAGGCACTACTTCGTCGACGTGCCACGCTGGGACATCTGGGACGCCGTGGACCTGATCGAGCGGCAGTACGACGACCGCCTCGCCGTCGCCGACCTCCTGCGTCCGCACAACGAGCACCGGCCTGTCACCGCGCGCCTGACGATCCTGCCCAACGCACGGCTGTTCCACTGGAACCACTGGATCGAGTTCGCGCTGCTCCTGGTCGTTACCGCCGCGACGCCGCTCCTGACGGCGCGCTACGTCGCCTTGACGGCGGTCCAGCGGCACACGGTGTCGCCGCTCGCACTGGTGCCGCTGTCCCTCGTCGGCTTCAGCCTGGTGCAGTGGGAGAACCTGCTGCGCGGTTACCACGTGCACATCGTGATCGCGGTGGTGGCAACGGTGGCCGCCCTCTTCTGGCTCGGCACGGGGAAGGCGTCGTGGAGGAGGCTTGTCGCGGCGGCGGGATCCGCCATCGTCGGCGCGCTGTCGTTCGGCAGCGCGCTGCTCGTGTGGCCGCTCGGCCTCGTGGCCATCGTCATCAGGCGCGGAGACGCCTGGGCGGCACGGGCCGCTGCATGGGGCGTCGCCGGCGCGCTCGCCGTCGCCTGGTACCGGCATGGCATGCCGCACCGTCCGGGCTATTCCGAGGTCGCCGTCAGCAGCGTACTGGACGTGGTGCGGGCCGCGGCGGGCATGCTCGTTGGCCTCGCCATGCCTGTCACCTACGTGCCGGAGGTGTTCGCCACATCGCTGTCGGCGGCGCAGTGGGCCGTCGTCTTCATTCCCGCCGCCGCTGGAAGCGTCGGCCTGGGCCTCGTCTGGCGGCGATGGCGCGAGGACCGCGCAGGCGAGCAGGCGTGGCTCTTCCCGGCGCTGCTCACGGCCTTTGGTGCCGGATCCCTGCTGCTCGCCGCGTTCGGGCGCACGGCGGCCGGGCTCTACGCCCTGACGGCGTCACGGTATGCCGTCCACGCCGTCTGCTTCTGGGCCGGCATCATCCTGCTCCTGGCGATGCGCGGCGAGCGTGACAGTCGCCGCTGGCGCGTGACCGCAGCCGTCCTGCTGACGGCGATTGCCCTGGCGGCCGCGGCCTCGTGGCCGCGCGCGCTGCCGTACATGGCACGCGACGCCTCGAGCGGGAGGGCGGCCCGCGAGGCACTGCTGCGCGGCGACGTCGGCGCCGCGGCGCCCATTCTCTATCCCGACCCCATCGCGCTCGAGCGGATGCGCCGCGTCCTGGAAGCGCACGAGCTGTCGATCTACCGGCCGGGCTCGCGGCGGTAGTCGCCGCGCGACAGCATCTTCTCCAGCCACACGTACAGGACGATGAACAGGTAGCGGCTGCCCATCTCCTTGATCTTCAGCTTCGAGACACCCGTGGTCCGGTTGTACCAGCGAATCGGCACGACGGCGTACGAGTAGCCGCGGACGATGGCCTTCAGGGGCAGCTCCACCGTCAGGTTGAAGTGCTTGCTGAGAAGCGGCGCGCAGCCCTGGATGACGTGGCGGCGGTAACACTTGAACGCGTTGGTCGTGTCGTTCAGGCGCAGGCCGAAGAGCACGCGGATGAACAGGTTCGCCAGCCGGTTCAGCACCAGCTTGTGCACCGGGTAGTCGACCACGCGGCTGCCCCGTACGAAGCGCGACCCGAAGACGCAGTCGTAGCCGCCGTCGACCATCGTGCGGTAGTAGGTGACGATGTCGTCGGGGTCGTCTGAGGCGTCGGCCATGACGATGCACACGGCGTCGCCGCTGAACGCGTCGAGGCCGGCGAGCACCGCGTGCCCGAAACCGCCCGACCGCCGGTTCTCCACGCGACGCACCTCCGGGTACGTGTCGGCCAGCCCCGCGAGCACGCCGGCGGTGTCGTCGGTGCTGTGGTCGTCCACGACGACGATCTCGAAGGGGATGGACTCGCGGCGCAGGCGCTCGGCGATGGCGACGACGGTCGGCGTCACGCCCTCGGCTTCGTTGTGGGCGGGGATGACGACGGAGAGGACGAGGCGATCGCTAGGCACGTGGCGCGGCGATGAAGAAGCTCTGCTGCCCGAAGATGCGCCAGGCGGGACGCAGCTTCAGGTAGAGCTTCAGCAGGCCGATCGAGTTGGGCAGACGGCCCTGCGTGGTGAACGGCAGGAAGCGCCCCAGGCAGTAGGTGACCTCGAAGCCCGTCGTCTCGAGCGCCTCGGTGAGGCTGCGCTCGCAGAGCGGGGTGATGTGGTCGAAGAACTGCCAGTAGTCTTCCTTGCAGTAGCGGATGTTCGGCTGGAGGATGAGGAACCTCCCGCCGGGCGTCAGCAGGCGGCGCACCTCGCGTAGCGTGGCGAGGATGTCCTCGCGCGTCAGGTGCTCGAGGAAGTTGCTCGCAAAGACGATGTCGGCGGTGCCATCCGGGAGCCCGTCGATGCGCGTGGTCGACGAGGTCACCACCGCGACGTCGCTGCCGGCGTGCATCCGGGTGTCCGGGTTGAGATCGACGGCAATCTTGCGGCCCGCGCGGATGTGGTTGATGAACTCGCAGTAGCCGGCGCCGATCTCGACGACGGTGGCGTCGGCGGGCACGTACCGCTGGAAGAACTCGCGGCACAGCACGTCCCACATGCGCTTGCGGAACTCCAGCATGTCGGCGAAGCGCCGGTGGTAGATCGTCTGGACGTCCATGGCTACGCCGTCGCCTGGAGCCAGCGCTCGGCGTTGCGATCGTGGATGTCCTGGAGCAGCGCGCGCAGGTCGTAGCGCAGCGTCCACCCGGGATAGTGCGCCTTGAACTTGCCGATGTCGCTCACGTACCAGACGTGGTCGCCGATGCGGTTGGTCTCCTCGTAGGTCCAGTTGAGCGGACGGCCGGCGATCTCGCCGCAGAGCGCGATGGCCTCGAGCATCGAGCAGTGCGAATGGCGCGACCCGCCGATGTTGTAGACCTCGCCGGGACGCGGCGCCTCGGCGAACGCGAGCAGCGCGCCGACCAGATCGGCGCTGTGGATGTTGTCGCGCACCTGCTTGCCCTTGTAGCCGAACACGCGGTACGGCGTGCCGGTGACGGTGCACTTCATCAGGTACGCCAGGAACCCGTGCAGCATCGTGCCCGAATGGTGCGGGCCGGTGAGGCAGCCGCCGCGGAACACCCCGGTTTTCATGCCGAAGTAACGGCCGTATTCCTGCACGAGGACATCGGCGGCCACCTTCGACGCCCCGAACAGCGAGTGCGTCGACTGGTCGATGCTCATCGACTCGTCGATCCCGTTGGCGTAGCGGTGCGACGGCTCGATCTCCCACCGGGTCTCGAGCTCGACGAGGGGCAGGCGGTTCGGCGTGTCGCCGTAGACCTTGTTGGTCGACGTGAAGACGAACACGGTATCGGGCGCGTGCTGCCGGCACGCCTCGAGCAGGTTCAGCGTGCCGACGGCGTTGACGCCGAAGTCGGTGAACGGCTCGCGCGCGGCCCAGTCGTGCGACGGCTGCGCCGCCGTGTGGATCACGAGGTGCAGGTCGCGACCGTACCGGCCGACGACCCTCGCCACGCCGTCGGCGTCACGGATGTCGAGATCGACGTGCTGATACCGGCGGCCATGCCGGCGCTCGAGCTCGTGGCGCTGCCACGCGGTCGAGGCGTCGTCGCCGAAGAAGCGGCGCCGCATGTCGTTGTCGATGCCCACGACGTCATGGCCGCGGGCGATGCAGGAGTCGACGGCTTCGGACCCGATGAGGCCGGCCGAGCCGGTGATGAGGGCTACTGACACAGGCAGAAGTGTAATCGGGAATGGGGCAGGTCCATGCCTGATGCCTAGAGCCTGATGCCGCATGCTGGATGGCTCAGGCGTTGAGGACGGAGGCGAGCACGTCGGCATGCTCGACCATCCACGCGTGGAGGTCGGCGAGGATCGTGCGCGGGGTGCGCGACGGGCGCCAGCCGGTCGCGGCCGTGATCCTGGCGTTGTCGGTGATGTAGACCTTGACGTCGGCGACGCGCCCATCCGGCACGGGCGTGATGGCAATCTCCCGCCCTGTCAGCTCGCGCGCCAGCGCCGTCGTTTCCTGGAGGGACAGGCTGCACGCCCGGCCGCCACCGACGTTGAACGTGCGGCCCGCGAGGTCGTCCAGTCGGTCGAGCTGGAGCAGGACGAGATCGGCCAGGTCGTCCACGTGCAGCAGGTCGCGCACCTGCTTGCCCGTGCCGCCCCAGCCGTTGTAGGTGAGCGGGCCTCCGGACAGGTGCCTGGCGATCCACAGCGAGAAGACGCCCTGGTCCACCTTGCCCATCTGCCACGGGCCCGCGATGACGCCGCAGCGGTTGACGAGCGTGCGGAGACCGTAGGCCGCGGCGTACTCCTCGATGAAGAGCTCCGAGGCCAGTTTGGTGGCGCCGTACAGCGACCGGGCACCCTCGAGCGGGAAGGCCTCGCCGATGCCGTCGCGCGAGACGCCGGGCAGCGTCTGCGCGTCGGCGATCTCGAAGCGGGTGGGGGCCTCGACCGTGGCGATGGCGTTGAGGGCGGCTATCGGATACACGCGGCTCGTCGAGAGGAACACCACGGCAGCGCCGCTCTTCCGTGCAACCTCCAGGCAGTTGAGCGTGCCGCCGAGGTTGGTGTCGACGACGTACGAGGGGTCCCCGCCGTAGCCCGCCAGGACCGAGGGCTCGGCCGAGCATTCGAGCAGCAGGTCGAGGGCGCCCCCAAAGGGCGCGAGATCCGCGGCGGAGCGCACGTCGCCGTGCACGAACTCGACGCCGGCCGCGCGCAGACGCGGCACGTTCAGCTCGCTCCCGCGTCGCCGCAGGTTGTCGAAGGCGATGACCGTCGCGTCGGGCCAGGCGTGGCGCACCGCAAGCGCGAGCCTGCTGCCGACGAAGCCGGCCCCGCCGGTGACGAGGATGGTGTTCCAGGGTCCAGGCACGAGGTGCGATCCTACGACACCTGCCGCGACGTCACCTGGCACCGGGACGGAAGACCGAGAGCCCGTGCCGCTCGAGCACGGCACGCCGTTCCTCCAGCAGGAACGGATTGGGGTACAGCGTCCCGGCCGCCGCATGGATGTCGCCGCGCAGCAGCGCCGCCCGCGCCTGGGACGAGCTCAGGTAGTGTGCCTCCATGTGCGGCAGGGGGTGCCTCCAGTTGTCGGCGGCAACGAGCGCGAGGAGTGCCAGCACCGTCACCCTCGCCCGGCGCCAGGCCGGCGCCTCTCCGTCGCTGCGCATGGCCAGCAGCAGGGCCAGCCCAATCCACACGCACGACCCGAAGACCACGTAGCGTGACGCCGACATCGCCTGGACGCTCATCCAGACGCGGCCCGTCGCCGCCAGCAGCTCGGCCCCGACGCCGAAGAGGCACAGCATCACCGGGAACAGCCACGTCCGTTCGCGTGCCGCGTCGCCGCGCCACCGTGCCACCGCCACGAGCGCCGCGAGCACGCAGCCGACGGCCCCTGCCACGTGGACGGTCCACTCGACCAGGCCTGACTCGCCCATGAACACACCCAGCCGGTACACCATCGGCGTGCCGATGCCGACGACGACGCCACGCATGAGCAGGAGCAATCCGGACAGGCTCGAGAAGGTGCCGGGCGGCGCCGCCGCCGGGTCTGGCGGCAGGTCCCACATGTAGGCGGCGATGACGGCGGTCGAGACGACGACCCAGCCGGCCAGCTGCCGACGCCAGCCCGGCGCGCGCCGGAGCACGATCGCCATGGCGCCGAGCGGCCAGACCAGCAGGCAGCTCGCAAACGAGGCGGTGCCGACGAACCCCAGCGCGGCTGCCGCGGCCGTGCGCGCGGTCGAGCTGCGGCCCTCCGTCAGGAGCAGGAGCGACGCCATGACGGCGAGGGCGCCGATGAGCAGCACCACCTGCCAGCCTTGCAGCCAGTTCTCCCACTGCATGAGCGTGAAGATCAGGATGGCGACGACGGCCAGGCTGCCGGGATGGACACGCGTCTGGCGGTGCCGCGTGCGCGCGACGAAGATGGCCAGTACCAGCAGCTGAAGGGCGCCGGCGGCGAAATTCATCGCGAGGTCGAGCCAGTGGTTCCAGCGTGCGAGCGCCACGTTGCCGAGCAGCAGCAGACGGCCGGTCGTGGGCCGGTGGGCGTTGTGCGCGCCCCAGAGGTCGCCAGGCGTGAGGGTGCCGTCGTGGTACTTCGCGATGAGCGGCACGAGCTCCCAGACGTCCCACCGGGGCACGTCCACGAAGTGACGAGACACGACCGTCGCCATCACGAGGAAGGGCAACGCCACGCCGACGGCGGTGATCGTCGCCACGCGGCCGTCCGTCTCGTGGCGGGCGAGGAGCCCGCGCACCGCGGCCCCCAGGGCGGCGGCGCCCTCGAGCGCGGCGATCGCCGGGCCGTGCAGGAACGAGAGGCGGCCCCATGCCAGCAATCCGCCGAAGCCCGCCAGCGCGATGAGGCCGCCGGTGATACCACCTGCCACCGAGGCGACGGCCAGCACGACCACCGCACCGACGGCCGCCAGGACGAGCACCTGCCACCACGCGGTGCCGCGCAGGACCGTCACCGGATCGCCGTTGTGAAGCGTGACGGACCGGAGCAGTACGCCCAGCGCGCGCGGGTCGTTGGGCACATGATGGGTGAGCGACCTGACGTCGATGACCACCGGACCGCGCGAGGCTGGCACGTCGATGCCGACGTGGTCCCAGTCGCCGCTCATCGTGTGCCTGGAGACGTGCGTGCCGTTGACCGTGACCGTCACCTGGTCGCCGGCCTGCCCCGGGAAGCACGCCAGGATGAGCTCGGCGCGCGCCGGCCGGAACCCCGTTACCGCTGGCCACTCGATCCGCGCCCACCCGTCGGTCCACCGCATCGTCCAGCCGTAGTGGGTCTCGCTCGCGTGGACGCCGGAGACCCTGGCAGGCAGGGCGCGCCGGAAGTCGTCACCGACGGGAAGGTCGATGCGGCTGGCGCCTGTCAGCAGGAGAGCCACCGCGAGGACAACGCCTGCGACGACAGCGGTGGCGGCGCGGCGGGCGCGAGCGAAGGACGGCACGCAGAGACTCTACCTGTCCGGCCCGGCAGCTGCCACGCGGCCAGGCAGCAGGAGGTGCCAGCCAGGGTTGACCGTCGCCTGGCAGGCGGGCTGACGCTCGAGGCAGCGCGCCACCGCATCCCAGTCGTGCCGGGGCAGCGGCGCGAGCTGCAGCCTGAGGACGCATACGAGTGCCGCCGCGGCGAGTGCGGCACGCGTCCACCGGTAGCCGTGCGCACAGAGCAGGATCAGCGTCCACATCGTGGCCACCCACGGCACGAAGGCGTAGCGTCCGCCCATGTACGGCGTGGCATCGACGATCACGATAGGCGCCGCCACGACCGCCGCGCCGGCGAGCAGCAGGCCGCTCGCGCCGCACACCAGCAGGAGCGTGTCGTGCCGACGGAAGCCAACCCAGCCGCCCCAGGCCAGGGTGCCGACGGCGGCACTGCCGGCGGCAACCAGCGCGGGCCTTCCGAGCACGAAAGCCGTCAGGCGCTCGGCGAGCGACAGCTCCATGCCGCCGCGATTGGAATTCGCGAGCGTGATGACGCACACCGCGGCCGCCACGGCGAGGATCCCGAGCACCGTCGTGTGCCAGCCGTCCCTGGCGCGCCACGCGCTGAGGACCGCGCACGGCAGCAGGACCAGCGCGAAGGGCCCCGTCAACGCGACCAGCACGACCGCCGCCAGCAGGAGCACGCGCGCGGCCGGCCGGTCGGGAGGGGGCGCGCCGAGCATGGCAATCAGCGCCGCAGCGGCGATCCACTGCAGGTTGGTCAGCGCGAACCAGATCTCGGAGGAGAACGGCACCGTGAGCAGGGCGGTCGCGAGCGCCGGGCCCACCCACGCGGGACGATCGCGCGTCGCCCGGCATGCCGCCACGATCGTGGCCGTCAGCATGGCGAAGCACGCCAGCACGTAGAAGGCCGGCACGTGGATTACGGGCACGAAGCGCCCGGCATAGGCCACCAGCCGCGGCAGCACGAGGAGGTAGCCGGCGTAGGGCCTGATGATGCTTCGGGCGCCGTCGAGCTCGGCCTGCGTGAAGAACACGGCCGCGTCCTCGGCCCAGAACTGTGGCGCGCCGAGACGATCGGGTGCCCGCACCATGGTGACGACAGCCGTCAGCACCAGCGCTGTGGCCAGCCACGCCCGCCACGACGGGGGCGTCACGCGTGCTCCACGGCCTGCGCCACGCCGTCACGTTCGTCGCCGGCATCGAAGGGGAGCTTCGGCCACGTCGGCTCCGCGCGCGTCAGGTGGGGGTGGTCCGTCAGGTTGTGGACGCTGACGCCGAGCAGCCGCACGGGCCGTCGCGCCGCTTCGGTGTTCCAGAGGAGGGCGCAGGCCAGCGCGCCGAGGGGCCCGGCCTCGCGGATCGCCGGCGCGCAGCTGCGGCTGCGCGTGACCGTCGTGAAGTCGGCGTAGCGCACCTTCACCGTGACGGTGCGCGCGTACAGTCCCTTGCGCGTCAGCCATGCCGCGCTGATCTCGGCCAGCCGCGTGACCTCGGCGGCCATCGTCTCGACGTCGGCTACGTCGTGCGCGTACGTGCGCTCGGCGCCGTGCGACTTCGCGCTGCGGTTCGGCAGCACCGGCCGGTCGTCGTGACCCCAGGCCAACCGCACGAGCCAGTCGGCGTGCGCGCCGAGCGCGGCCCGGAGCGCCTCGGGATCGGCGGTCCGCACGTCCACGAGTCGATCGACGCCGAGCGCGCGAAGGCGGCGCGCCGTGACCGGGCCGACGCCCCAGAGCGCGTCCACCGGCAGGCGCTGGAGGAAGCGCTCCACGCGCTCGGGGGCAATCACGGTGAGGCCGTCGGGCTTGCGCCACGCCGACGCAATCTTCGCGAGGAACTTGTTCGGCGCGACGCCGGCAGACGCCGTGAGTCCCGTCCTGGCGCGGATCTCCTCCTTGATGCGACGGGCGACGTCCACGCCGAGCGTCAGCCCCCAGGCGTTGTCGGTGACGTCGAGGTAGGCCTCGTCGAGCGAGAGCGGCTCGACCAGCGGCGTTGCCGCCCGGAACACCTCGTGCACCTGCTGCGACACGGCGCGGTAGCGCGCAAAGTCGGGCGGCACGATGACGAGGTCGGGGCACAGCGCGACGGCCCGCGCCATCGGCATCGCCGAGCGCACGCCGAACTTCCGCGCCTCGTACGACGCGGCGCAGACTACGGCCCGGCTCTCGGGCCGGCCGCCGACGGCGACGGGTCGTCCACGCAGCGAGGGCGTGTCACGTTGCTCGACCGACGCGTAGAACGCATCCATGTCCACGTGGAGGATGCGGCGCACGGTCGGCGGGGATGACGCGGCGAACATCTGGCGAATCCGATTCTATCGCCGCAGCCGTATACTGCGTTCTCTCATGTCCGTGCTCCAGGAATTCACCTACCAGTTCCAGCCGGCCACCGCACCAGACCTGCCGACGCTCCTGCTGCTGCATGGCACCGGCGGCGGCGAGCACGACCTGCTGCCGCTCGGCCGCCTGCTGTGCGAGGGGGCGGCGCTGCTGAGCCCGCGCGGGCGGGTCATCGAGCACGGCATGCCGCGCTACTTCCGGCGGTTCGCCGAGGGCGTGTTCGACCTCGACGACGTGCGTGTCCGGGCGGGAGAGCTTGCCGGCTTCGTGACGGCGGCGGCAGAGGCCCACGGGCTCGACGCGGGGCGGATCGTCGCCGTCGGCTACTCGAACGGCGCCAACATCGCCCATGCCACGGCGCTGCTGCACCCGTCGCTCTTCCATGCGCTGGTGCTGCTGCATCCGCAGCACGTGCTGACGCCGGATCCGCTGCCGTCACTCGGCAGCCTGCCCGTGTTCATCAGCGCGGGCGAACGCGATCCGATCGTGCCCCGGGCGCACGTCGAGGCGCTGGTGGACGTGCTCGTGCGTGCCGGGGCGCGCGTGACGAGCCACTGGCTCGCCGGCGGGCACTCGCTGAGCCGCGAAGAGACGGAGCTGGCGCGTGACTGGCTCGCGTGCGGGCGCGGGATTCCCGGCCTGACGGAATAGCCATGCAACCAGAACAGATCATCGGGCAGCTGCTGGGCACCCTCGTGGGGCGCAAGCGGTCGCGCCGGCGTCCCGGCCTGCCTGGCATGATGACCGGCGGCAGCGGGCGCGGCTCGCTGCTGACCGGCGGGACCCTCCTGACCGCAGCAGGCCTCGTCTGGGGCGCGCTCGAGACGATGCAGAAGAGCACCGTCGCGACCGGCGGCTCGTCGCAGGGGACGGGGCCAGGCGCGCCCCCGCCACCCGGCCGGGGCCGGGGCGTGATGGGCGGTGCCGGTGACAGCGACAGGACGCCCGGCGCCGTCGTGCCGCCCCCGCTGCCAGGGCACGCGACGCCAGCCACGCCCCCGCCCCTTCCGACGGCGGTGCCGCCCTCGCCGCCGTCGGCGGCGGAACCGGGCAGCGCGGCGGCCGTGGGCTCGCTGCTGCCGATGCTGCAGCTGGCCATCAGCGCCGCGCGCGCCGACGGCGAGCTGTCGGCCGACGAGCAGCGCGACATCCGTCTGCGCGCCGAGGAGCTTGGCGTGGCCGGGGAGGTCGGCCGCGCGCTGACCGAGCGGCAGCCCGTCGAGTCGATCGTCGGGGCCTTCACGACGACCGAGCAGCGGCGGGCCGCCTACGCGCTCGCGTTCGGCGTCATCCGGGGCGACGGCGTGATCGCCCCGGGCGAGCGCATGTACCTCACGCAGCTCGGCCGGCTGCTGCGCCTGCCCCCCGAGGACATCGAGACCATCGAGCGCGAGACGCTCGGCGAGGAGTAGGCAGTCGTGAACGTGTGGTACGTGGCACTCGACAACCAGCAGGTGGGCCCGCTGTCGTGGGACGACCTCGTCGCGCAGGTGCGCAGCGGGAAGGTGACAGGCGACACGCTTGTGTTCGGCCCCGGCATGACGCAGTGGACCGCGGCGCGTGACGTGCCGCAGGTGGCGGCGCTGCTGGCCGGCGGTGCCCAGCTGACGAGCGCCGTGCCGCCGCCCCTCCGCGGCCGGCGTGCGCACGAGATCAGTTTCACCATCTCCGGCGAGGACCTCCAGTTCGTCGAGGTCGAGCTGGATCCCGGCGAGGCGGCGGTCGCCGAGGCCGGCACGCTCATGTACATGACATCGGGCGTCCAGATGGACACCGTGTTCGGCGACGGCAGCGAGCAGCAGACCGGCCTCATGGGCGCGCTGCTCGGCGCCGGCAAGCGCCTGCTCACCGGCGAGAGCCTGTTCACGACGGTGTTCTCGAACCCGACGTCGACGCTCCAGCGCGTGGCCTTCGCGGCGCCCTACCCCGGACGCATCCTCCCGATGGATCTCCAGCAGCTCGGCGGCGAGCTGATCTGCCAGAAGGACAGCTTCCTGGCCGCGGCGCGCGGCGTGTCCATCGGCATCGCCTTCCAGAAGGAGCTCGGCGTCGGCCTGTTCGGCGGCGAGGGCTTCATCATGCAGCGCCTCACGGGCGACGGGCTCTGCTTCGTGCACGCCGGCGGCATGCTGCACGCCATGGACCTTGCCCCGGGCGAGACGCTGCGCGTCGACACCGGCTGCCTCGTGGCGATGACGCCCGGTGTCAACTACGACATCCAGTACGTCGGCAAGGTGAAGACGGCGCTCTTCGGTGGCGAGGGCCTGTTCTTCGCCACCCTGACCGGCCCCGGTCGCGTATGGCTGCAGTCGCTGCCGTTCTCGCGTCTGGCCGATCGCATCTCCAAGGCCATTCCGCGCGTCGGCCGGGGGCGCCAGGGCGAGGGCTCGGTGCTCGACCACGCGTTCGGGCTGGGCAACATCCTCGATGGAGACGGGTAGGCGTCATGGCTCATGCTTCATGCCTGATGCCTGATGCCTGATGGCGGATGGCCCGGGGTGCGTGCTGACGTGATGTGGCGCCGCGCCTCCGCGTGACCGCGCCGGGCTTCGCACCCTCCGCGTCCTCCGCGCCTCGCGCCCGGCGGGAATCCGCTACACTGGTCCACGGCCGGCGCCCCAGGTGCCGGCCTTCTCGTGTGTCCGCCGTCTGTCGGGCTGCCGCCGGCAGCGCGAGGGCGGGCGCTGGTTCTTCTGCGTACGTCACCTGCTTCTCTCATGGCACCTCAGTACATCTACGTGATGAAGGGCCTGACGAAGGTCTATCCGCCGGACCACGTCGTGCTCAAGGACATCTGGCTGTCGTTCCTGCCGGGCGCCAAGATCGGCATCCTCGGCTACAACGGCGCGGGCAAGAGCACGCTCCTGCGCATCATGGCCGGCGTGGACACCGACTTCAGCGGCGAGGCGTTCCTCGCGCAGGGCTGCACGGTGGGGTACCTGCCGCAGGAGCCGCCGCTCGACGAGTCGAAGGACGTGCGCGGCAACGTCGAGGACGGCGTCGCGCACCTGCGCGCGCTGCTCGAGCGGTTCGACGAGATCAATGCGAAGTTCGGCGAGGACCTGTCGCCCGACGAGATGGAGAAGGTGCTCGAGGAGCAGGGCCGCGTCCAGGACCAGATCGACGCCGCCAACGCCTGGGACCTCGACAGCCGCATCGAGCTGGCGATGGATGCGCTGCGCCTGCCGCCGCCCGACGCCGACGTGACCACGCTCAGCGGCGGCGAGAAGCGGCGCGTGGCGCTTTGCCGGCTGCTGCTGCAATCCCCCGACCTGCTGCTGCTCGACGAGCCGACCAACCACCTCGACGCCGAGTCGGTCGCGTGGCTCGAGACCTTCCTCAAGGACTACAAGGGCACGGTCGTGGCCATCACCCACGACCGCTACTTCCTCGACAACGTCGCCGAGTGGATCCTGGAGCTGGACCGCGGCAGGGGCCGCCCTTTCCACGGCAACTACTCGGGCTGGCTGGAGCAGAAGCAGCAGCAGCTCGCCCAGGAGGAGAGGGAGGCGTCGGCTCTGCGGCGGACCATCGAGCGCGAGCTCGAATGGGTGCGCATGTCGCCGCGCGCCCGCCAGGCCAAGGGCAAGGCACGTCTCACCCGCTACGAACAGCTCGTGGCCCAGGCCGAGCAGATGGAGAGCCGCCCCTCCCAGCTCACTTTGTCGATCCCGTTCACCCAGCGCCTCGGCGACAAGGTCATCGTGGCGAACAACATCTCCAAGGCGTACGACGGGCGGGTGCTGATCCGGGATCTGTCCTTCGACATCCCGCCCGCCGGCATCGTCGGAATCATCGGCCCGAACGGCGCCGGCAAGACGACCCTGTTCCGGATGATCACGGGCCAGGAGCAGCCGGACTCGGGCACGATCGAGATCGGCCCGTCTGTCGACCTCGCCTACGTCGACCAGCACCGCGATGCCCTCGACCCCGACAAGACGGTGTTCGAGGAGATCTCCGGCGGCGCCGACTTCCTCAAGATCGGAAAGCGCGAGGTGAACAGCCGCGCCTACGTGGCGTCGCTCAACTTCCGGGGCGCCGACCAGCAGAAGAAGGTCGGCCAGCTCTCGGGAGGCGAGCGGAACCGGGTCCACCTCGGCGTGATGCTCCGCCGGGGAGGCAACGTCATCCTCCTCGACGAGCCGTCGAACGACCTCGACGTCGACACCCTGCGCGCCCTCGAGGAGGCCCTGGTCGACTTCCCGGGCTGCGCCCTGGTCATCTCCCACGACCGCTGGTTCCTCGACCGCATCTGCACCCACCTCCTGGTATTCGAGGGAGACGGCCAGGTGACGTGGTTCCCGGGGAACTGGTCCGAATACGAGGAGTGGCGGGAGAAGAACCCGGTGGGCACGGCGTAGCGCCCTCAGCCGCCCCGATCAGAGCCCCAACACGCACGAGCGGCCCCGGCCGAAGCCGGGGCCGCCTGTGGTGTCAGGACCTCTTCGGGTCAGCGGGGATTCTCGAAGGTCTCCTCGAAGGAGCGGGCGACTCGCCTGCGGTCGCGGTTGCCGCCACCACCCCCGCCACCGCCGGCGTTCTGCTGACGGTCACGGTTGCGATCCCGGTCTCCGCCCCGGCGGTCGCGATCCCGGTCGCGGCCACGGCCGCCGCCACCGCGGCGGTCGCCGCGGTCACGGCCTTCACCGCGCCCGCCGCCTCCTTCGGACCCGCCGTTGCCGCCGTTGCCGCCCGGCTCCGGCAGCGTGGCCCCCGGCAGCGCTTCGACCAGGTCCAGGCTGAGCTTGCCGCGGTCGATGCCGCCGACTCGGACCTTGACCTTGTCGCCGAGCTCCAGGTAGTCCTCCACCCGCTCGACCCGCTTGGAGGCGTCGAGCTTGGAGATGTGCAGCAGACCGTCGGTGCCGGGGAGGATGTTCACGAACGCACCGAACTTGGTGATGTTCACGACCTCGCCCTCGTACTCGGCCCCGATCTCGGGCTGCGGCGGGTAGGCGATCTGGAGGATCCGCTCCTTCGTCTTGGCGAGGACCTCGCTGTCGTTGGAAGCGATGCGGACGATGCCCTTTCCATCCGCCTCGTCGATCTCGATGCTGGCGCCGGTCTCGGCCTCCAGCTCCCGGACGACCGCGCCCTTGGGCCCGATGACCTCACCGATCTTGTCCTTGGGGATCTCGACCTGCTCGATGCGCGGGGCGTAGGGCTTCATCTCCTCGCGCGGCGCCGGGATGGCCTCCCGCATCACCTCGAGGATCTTCAGACGGGCTTCCTTGGCCTGGTCGAGCGCCGCCGACAGCACCTCCGAGGGCAGGCCCTCGATCTTGGTGTCCAACTGCAGGGCGGTGATCACATTCGCGGTGCCCGCCACCTTGAAGTCCATGTCGCCCAGGGCGTCTTCGGCGCCGAGGATGTCGGTGAGGGTGACGAACTGGCCGTCGCGATGGATCAGCCCCAAGGCGATGCCCGCCACCGCCTCCTAGATCGGCACTCCGGCGTCCATCAGCGAGAGGGACGAGGCGCACACCGAAGCCATCGACGTCGAGCCGTTCGACGAGAGGACCTCGGAGACGAGCCGGAGGGCGTAGGGGAACTCGTCGGCGTCGGGGACCACCGGGAGCACGGCCTTCTCCGCCAGCGCGCCGTGGCCGATCTCCCGCCGCTTCGGGCCTCTCATGAAGCCGGCCTCGCCGGTCGAGAACGGCGGGAAGTTGTAGTGGTGCATGTACCGCTTCGACTCCTCGGGGGCGAGGGTGTCGAGCATCTGCTCCATCTTCAGCATCCCCAGGGTGGTGATGGTCAGCACCTGGGTCTCGCCCCGCTGGAAGAGCCCGGAACCGTGGGCACGCTCGATCACGCCGACCTCTGCGGTGAGCGGTCGGATGTCACGCGGCCCCCGACCGTCCAGGCGCACACCCTCGTAGATGACGCGGTCGCGCATAATCTCCTTGAGGACGGCCTTGAACGCCCTGGCGGCCTGGACCTTGGTCTCGGCATCGTCTTCGCGGATGCCGAGCTCGGCCACGACCTCTTCGAAGGCCCGGTCGGCGGCGTCGTTGCGCTCCTGCTTCCCGGGGATCCGGATGACATCGGTGAGCTTGGGACGGGCGGCCTGGGCCACCCGCTCGGCCAGCTCCGGCGTGTAGTCGACGGCACGGGGCCATTCGATGTGCGGCTTCTCGACCTTGGACGCCAGCTCGGCGATCAGGTCGATGACTCCGGCGATGTAGGGCTTGGCCTCTTCGAGAGCGGCGGAGACGGAGGCCTCGTCCGACGGCGGGTCGCCGGCGGCTACGAGACGCAGGCCGTTGGGCGTGGCACCGGCCTCCACCATCATGATGTCGATCTCGCCCTGGGCGTTGCGGCGCCCGGCGACGACCAGCTCGAAGACGGACTCGTCGAGATCGCTCTCGGTCGGGAAGGGGATCCACTCGCCCTTCTTGAGGGCCAGCTTCACGCCGCCGACCGGCCCGTTGAACGGGATCGGCGAGACAGCCAGCGCCGCCGAGGCGCCGTTGAGCGCCACCACGTCGAAGGGGTTCTCGCCGTCGACGGACAGCGAGGTGACGACGATGTGGGTCTCACACCGGTAATCGTCGGGGAAAGACGGCCGCAGCGGCCGGTCGATGAGCCGGCACGTGAGGATCGCCTCTTCGGAGGGGCGGCCCTCCCGGCGAAAGAACGAGCCGGGGATGCGCCCCACGGCGTACATGCGCTCTTCGAAGTCGACGGTGAGGGGGAAGAAGTCGATCCCCTCCCGCAGTGTCTTGTTGGCGGTGGCGGTGACCAACATCTCGGTTCCCCCGAGCTTGGACACCACGGCGCCATCGGCCTGACCGGCCAGCTTGCCGGTCGAGAAGGTCAGGGTTTTCCCACCTACCTCACCGGATACGGTGATTTCGGGCACTCTTGTGCTCCTTTGTTGCTCTGGGAGCGGCCCGTTGGCAGTTGTCAACCCTCGATCGAGGATTCGCAACTGACAACCGGCCGACTCCTCCTTACCGACTTAGCTTATGTCGGAACTTGCGACTATACCGATCATCGCCGCCTTCGACGAGATCGGATCTCCAACGAAAAGAGCGGCTATCGAGCCGCTCCTTTCGAAGACATCAGCGCCTGAGACCGAGCCGAGAGATCAACGACCGGTAACGCTCGACGTCCTGTCTGCGCAGGTAGTCGAGCAGACGGCGACGCTTGCCGACCAGCATCAGCAGCCCGCGGCGGCTGTGGTGGTCGTGCTTGTGCTCGCGGAGGTGCTCGGTGAGGTGGTTGATCCGTTC
>CAYSHC010000050.1:7545-26372 GCA_964430855.1 uncultured Vicinamibacteraceae bacterium | reverse complement strand
CCACGCGGTCCCAGTTCAGCCGCGGGCGCAGCTCGGCGAACTCGTCGGAGGGGTAGCGGCCCGACAGCATGTCGAGCACGCCGTCGAAGACCATGCGATCGAGCGAGGCGAACGGGGCCGCCTGGCGGATGCGCGCGTAGAGCGCGTCGACGTCCCAGTCGTCCATGGCGACCATCGCCACGATCTGCTGCGCCAGGACGTCGAGCGGGTTGCGCGGATAGCGCGTCGCCTCGACGCGTCCCTCGCGCATCGCACGCGTGACGGCCGCACAGGCCAGCAGGTCGCCGCGGTACTTGGGGAAGATGATGCCGCTGCTGACGGCGTCCACCTGGTGGCCCGCGCGCCCGATGCGCTGGAGCCCGCTTGCCACCGACGGCGGCGCCTCGATCTGCACGACGAGATCGACGGCGCCCATGTCGATGCCGAGCTCGAGCGACGAGGTGCACGCCAGGCCGCGCAGGCGGCCCGCCTTCAGCGCGTCCTCGATCTCGACACGCTGCGACCTCGCGAGCGACCCGTGATGCGCGCGCACCAGCGGCTCGCCGGCGAGCTCGTTGAGGGCCGCTGCGAGGCGCTCGGCCAGCCGGCGGCTGTTGACAAACAGCAGCGTCGACCGGTGTGCGCGCACGAGCTCGAGCAGCCTCGGATGGATCGCCGTCCAGATGGACGGCGTGGACGGGCCCTGCGACGCCGGCCCGCTCGGGATGGGCTCCGGCACCGTCATGCGGGCCATGTCCTCGACGGGCACCTCGATGCGCAGCTGGAGCTGGCGCGCGCGTCCCGCGTCCACGATGGTGACGGGGCGCTGCGGCGCCGCCGGCGTGGCCGCGGCGGTGAACTCGTCGTGCACCTCGCGGACGGCAACGGCCTCGTCCATCCCGGCGCGCCCGCCGGTGTCGGACGCCTCCGGTCCGGGCGACGTCGACGCACGCGCGCCGCCGCGCGTCCCGGGCCGTGCGGCATCCTCGGGCGTGACCATGCCGCCGAGGAAGCGCGCCACCTCGTCGAGCGGGCGTTGCGTGGCCGACAGGCCGATGCGCTGCAGCGGCTGGCGCGCGATCGCCTCGAGACGCTCCAGCGACAGCGCCAGGTGCGCGCCCCGCTTGGTCGCGACCAGCGCGTGGATCTCGTCCACGATGACCGTGTCCACCGACCGCAGCGTCTCGCGGGCGTTGGACGTGAGCAGCAGGAACAGCGACTCCGGCGTGGTGATCAGGATGTCGGGCGGCTGCCGCTGCTGACGCGCGCGCTCGGGCGCGGGCGTGTCCCCCGTGCGGATGCCGACCGTCGGCACGTGGTGCGGCGTGCCCGTCTCCTGCGCCAGCCGCGTGATGCCCGCGAGGGGCGCGCGCAGGTTGCGTTCGACGTCCACGGCGAGCGCCTTGAGGGGCGAGACGTACAGCACCCGGCAGCGGCGGTCCTTCGCGGGCGGCGGGTCGAAGAGCACCCGGTTGAGGCTCCAGAGGAAGGCGGCCAGCGTCTTGCCGCTGCCCGTCGGCGCCAGCAGCAGCACCGACTCGCCGCGCGCGATGGGCGGCCATCCGCGCGACTGCGCCGTCGTCGGCGCACCGAACGCCTCGTCGAACCAGCGGCGCACGAGCGGGTGGAACGGCGCGAGGGAGCCCACTGCTGGTAGGGTAGACTAGTCGGTCGAGGCCACGACGGTCATCGGCCTCATCTGGAGGAATGGATTCATGAGTGACGCCGGCGAAGGGCTCGTCGACGCTGAGGCCCGACTACAGGAACAGCTGGATGCCCGGGAGCATGAGCGCCGCCGTCGGGGGCTGGCTGCCGGAGTCGACCCCGAAAAGCTTCGCGCGCACGAATCGTTGCGCCTCGCGAAGGCCGAGCTGACGCGGCAGCTCGAGCACACCCAGCACGCGGTCCGCAAGGCGCAGCTCGAAGCGGCCGTGGCCGAGATCGACCGCCGCATGGCGGAACTTCAGTAGGCAGGTCACGCACCCGGCGCGCCCGAAGACGCGACCCGGCGCCTCTCCCCTTCACGCAGATGCCGCCAGCCCCCGCCAACGTCACCTGGCGCGTGGTGGCGGCGCATGCCGTCCACGCCTACACCGCCAGCGGCGTGCTGCTCGCGGCGCTCGCCACCGTGGCCGCGCTTGCCGACGACGTGCGCATGGCGCTCGTGTGGCTGGCCGTGGCGGTCTTCGTCGACGCCACCGACGGCGCCCTCGCCCGGCTCGCGCGCGTCGACAGGTACGCGCCCGGCTTCGACGGCGCGCGCCTCGACGACATCGTCGACTACCTGACCTACGTCGCCGTTCCGATGCTCGTGGCCTGGCAGGCCGGCACCCTGCCCGCGACCTGGGCCTGGCTGCCGGTCGGTGCCGTGCTGCTGTCGAGCGCGTTCGGCTTCGCGCGCGCGGACGCCAAGACCGCCGATCATTTCTTCACCGGCTTCCCGTCCTACTGGAACATCGTCGTCCTCTACGGGCTCGCGTGGCAGTGGCGGCCGGAGACGTTCGCGGCAATCCTGCTCGCCTTCGCGGCTGGCGTCTTTGTCCCGGTGCGCTACGTGTACCCGTCGCGCACGCCGACGTGGCAGGGCCCGACGCTCGTCCTGACCACGCTGTGGGGCACGCAGATGCTGCTGATGATCGCGTGGATCGACGCCGTGCCGCGCTGGCTCCTCTGGAGCGCGTGGATCTATCCCGCCTACTACGTGGTGCTGTCGCTGGTCCTCGATCGCCGGCGGCGCCTGGGGCTCGACGCCGTTACCAGGCGCCGAGCCAGGCCCGCAGCGCCGCCCGTTGGGCGTCCGTGACATTGGGCCGCAGGCGCAGCCGCCAGGCGTTGCCCGGCTCGGCGCCGAAGGTCACCGGCAGGCGCAGGAGCCTGCCGCGCCGCGCGACGAGGACCTCCGCCTGGCGTGACGGCGGGTACTGGAGCATCCGGCGGCTCCACTGGTCGGGCTGCACGCGGTAGTCGTCGATGGCCACGATCTCGTCGTCCACGTTGAACCCCGCGTCGTAGCCCGGCGTCCCGCGCACGACGCGCGTCACGACGAGCCGGCCGCCGTCGTCGCGCGTTTCGAGGCCGAGCCAGCCGCGCGACAGGTTCGGGTCGGCCGGCGCGAACTGAAGGCCGAAGGTGTCGAGCAGTGGCGCGTAGTCGAGCTCCTCGGTGCTGTCGACGGCCTGTGCCAGCCACGCGCTCTGGTCGCTCCCGGCCACCTCGCTGACGACGGCCCGCAGGGCGTCCTCGGTGAAGCCGACCGCTCCGGAGAACCGCTCGTAGAGGCGGCGCATCACGTCGTCGAGCGACCGGGCGTGGCTCGTGGCGGCGCGGATGCGCGCGTCGAGCAGGGCGGCAATGACGGCGCCCTTCGTGTAGTAGCTCACCGTCGTGTTCCGCGTGTTCTCGTCCTGGCGGTAGTACTTGATCCACGCGTCGAACGACGACTGGGCCACCGACTGCACCTCGCGGCCCGGCGTGGTCTGCAACGTGCGGATCTCGTCGGAGAGAAAGGCCAGGTACTCGGGCGGCGACGCGAGTCCGGCACGCCTCACGAGCAGGTCGCCGTAATAACTCGTGAAGCCTTCGGCGACCCAGAGGCTGGGCGTGTAGTTCTCCCGCTCGTAGTCGAACGGGCCGAGCGCGCGCGGCCGCAGCCGCTTGATGTTCCATGCGTGGAAGAGCTCGTGGCTCACGAGGTTGAGCCAGCCCAGGTAGTCCTGCCGTGTGCCCATCGCCCATCGGCTGGTCATCAGCACCGTCGAGTTCGCGTGTTCCAGGCCGCCGCCGGCCTCCGAGATCACGTTGAGGAAGACGTAGCGGGCGTAGGGCAGCGCTCCCCAGAGATCACGATGTGCGCGGACTACGGCCGCGACGTCGCGTGCCGCGCGTGCGCCGTCCCAGCTGGCCTCCTCGTTCACGTTCACCAGCAGGTGCGGCGTCCCGTCCACGTCGAACTCGTGGATGGCGGGCGACCCCGCGACGATGGGGCTGTCGACGAGGACGTCGAAGTTGTCGGCACGGAACGGGTCACTGGCCGAGCCGGCACCCGGCATGCCCGAGACCGCTGTCTGCCAGCCGGCCGGCAGCGTGAGGCTGACAAGGTGCGGGCGCTCCAGTCCTCCCACGAGCGTGAGGAACGTGGGCGCCCCGTTGAGCAGCGCCCAGCCGTCCTCGATCCAGTTCGTGCGCACCGACATCTCGCGCCCGTACACGCGATAGCGGACGGTGACGCGTGGCTGGCCGTCCGTCGGGATCCGCCAGCGGTTCTTGGCCGTCTTCTCGATGCCCGCCGCCGTCGCCCCTGACGCCCCCACCACGACGACGTTCTCGACGTGCCGCGCGTATTCCCGCACGAGGTACGAGCCGGGGGTCCACACCGCCATCATCAGCTCGACGTGAGACGCGCCGCCCGTGGGATACGAGGCCTCGACCTCGACGTAATGCGTCGCAGGCGCGGGGAACGCCAGCGAGTAACGGATGGCATCGGCCTCTGCCGTGGGTTGAGCGGAAGCGGTCATGGCGAGCACGAGTACTGTCGGGATGGTCAGCGCGGCGGCAAGGGGGTTCATGGGACTCTGTAATAAGATCGGCGCCGGAGGACCGTTCAATGCGCCTGGCAGGTATCGTACTCGTTGTGGTCGGCGTCCTGGCGCTTGCCTACGGCGGTTTCACCTACACCACCCGGGAGAAGATCGTCGATATCGGGCCCATCGAGGCGACCGCCGAGACCGAGAAGACCGTGCCGCTGCCGCCGCTCGTCGGCGCCGCCGCGCTGATCGGCGGCATCGCGCTGCTGGTGGCGTCCGGCCGCAGGGCGTAGCGCCGGTGCTCACCCCCGGGGCTCTCTTCGAGCGACGATACGAGATCGTCGAGCTGCTCGCTCGTGGGGGCATGGGCGCGGTCTACCGGGCTCGCCGCACCGTGCTCGGCGACGACGTCGCCATCAAGGTGCTGACGGCCCCGCAGGACGAGGCGCTGCGCGAGCGCTTCCTCCGCGAGAGCCGCGCGGCCGCGCAGCTGCGTCATCCCCACATCGTCACCATCCTCGACTACGACGTCGACGGCGAGGGCCATCCCTACCTGGTGATGGAGTACCTCAACGGCCCGAGCCTGATGCAGCGGCTTGCCGTCGACCGCCGGCTCGCGCTCGACGAGGTGCTGCGCATCGTTCCGCCGCTGTGCAGCGCCCTCCAGACGGCGCATGCCACGGGCATCGTCCATCGCGACATCAAGCCGGCCAACGTGGTGGGGCACAAGTACGCGTCCGGCGAGTTCGTCTACAAGATCGTGGACTTCGGGCTCGCGCACCTGCGGGCGGTGTCGGATGACCAGCGGCTGACGCGCGCGCATGACTTTCTCGGCACCGTGACGTACGCGCCGCCCGAGCAGCTGCGCGGCCAGGCCACCGACCCGCGGTCCGACCTCTACAGCCTGGCCGCCATGGTCTACGAGCTGCTGACGGGGCAGCCGCCGTTCACCCATCCCGAGCCGCTCGTCGTCGTCACGCGGCACCTGACGGCCGCGCCCCGGCCGCTGCGCGAGATCGTCGCGGACGTTCCCGCGGCCGTCGAGGACGTCGTCCTGCGGGCGCTTTCGAAGTCGCCGGACGACAGGTACCCGTCGGTGGAGGCGTTCGCTGCCGCGCTCGGCGATGCCGCGTCGCGCGACGGCGTCCGCGCGGGCGCCTCCGGCATCTCGTCCCATCCGGCGCCGGCGCCGGTGCTGCCCGCCGTCGGCCAGTACCAGCTCGAACGCCCGCTCGCGGCGGGTCGTCTCGGGAGCCACGTCTATCTCGGCCGCCACCAGACGATGCAGACGCCGGTCGCCGTGCGCGTGCTGCGCCGCGACGACGTCGCCGACTGGGCGGCGGCGCGCGAGCGGTTCCTGCGCGAGGCCCGGGCGATGCAGGTCGCGCATCCGAGCATCCTCCAGGTGCGTGATCTGGGCGAGACAAACGACCTCCTGTTCCTCGTGACCGACTTTGTCGAGGGCGACAGCCTCGCCGAGCGCGTGGCGCGGGACGGTCCGCTGCCGTTCCCGGTCCTGCACCGCTTCACGACCCAGGTGGTGGACGCCGTCGCGGCGCTGCACCGGCGTGGCTCGTTCGTCTGCGGCATCAGCCCGTACACGACGCGCATCTGCCACGACGAGGACGGCGATCGCGTGCTCGTCTCGTCGGGCGGCATCAGCCAGGTGCACGACCTGCTCGCGACGCTTGGCGACGCCGCGCTCCGGGGCGAGGCGATCACGCGGTCGGAGCTGCCGTTTGTCGCGCCCGAGGTGCTGATGGGCGACCAGCCGTCGGCGGCGGGCGACCTCTTCACCGTCGGCGCGCTCGTGCACTACATGGCCACCGGCGCGGCGCCATTCGTCGGCGGTTCCCTGCCGGAGCTGATGGGCGCGATGCTGCGGACGCGGCCGGAGGCGATCGCGGCTCTGCGGCAGGACGTCCCGCCCGGCTTCAGCGACGCGGTGCTGGCGTGCCTCGCGCCGGCGCCAGGGGAGCGTCCGCCCGACGCCCGCGCGCTCGCGATGCGGCTCTGATGCAGCCCGGTGCCCGCAGCTGGTTCGCGGGACTACCGCTTCACCAGCCCCGCCGCGTACGTCGCCGCACCGAGCAGCCCGGCCTCGCGGTTGAGCACGACGTGGACCGGCATCGAGGCGAGCAGTGGCGTCATGGGGGGCTTGTCGAGGAAGGCGTCGAGGAACTCCGGGCGGTCGAAGGCGGGCAGGATCTTCGAAGGGATGCCGCCGCCGAGGAAGACGCCGCCCGTGGCGACGCATTGCAGCCCGACATTGGCCGCCGTGCTGCCATAGACCTGCATGAACAGCGACAGCGCCTCGACGCACGCCGGGTCACTGCCGTGGAGGGCGCGCGCCGTGATGGCGGCGGGTGCCTCGTCGAGGTTGCCCTCGAGCAGGGGCGAACTGTCGCCGCTCGTGAAGCGCAGCAGGTTGACCAGGCCAGGGCCCGAGAGGATGTGCTCGTTGGAGGCACGCCCGTAGCGCGCCGTCAGAAACTGCAGCAGGGCGATCTCGCGCGGCCTCCGCGCCGCGAAGTCGGCGTGGCCGCCTTCTGACGGCGACGGGACGAGGCGCCCGTGCTGCCGGACGAGCATCGCCTGGCCCAGCCCCGTGCCGGGCGCGATGAGGCACGCGTTGCCGTCGGGCGAGAAGGTGCCCTTCTGCACGACGTGGAGCTCGTCGGGCCGCAGCACCGGCACGCTGTGCGCCATCGCCTCGACGTCGTTGAGCAGCCAGACGCGGCGGAGGCCGGTCGTGGCCATCAGCTCGCGGGCATCGACCGTCCACGGCACGTTGGTGACGGTCACCGTCTGCCTGCGGATGGGGCCGGCCACGCCGATGCAGGCCGCCTGCACCTCGTGCGGCAGCGTGCCCGTCGCGCCGAGGAAGGCCGACAGCATCGCCGACAGGCCGGGGAAGTCGCGCGTGGGGTACGCGCGCATGTCGAGGAGGTCGGGTCGCCCGCTCGTTGGCTTGAACAGGCCGAGCAGCGTCTTGGTGCCGCCCAGATCGCCGGCGAGGAGCATGGGGCGAGGATACATGATCCGGTGATCTGCTACGCTGGCCGGCATGGTCGATCAGCGCGTTCCTGCCCGCGTGGTGCGGACGCGATTTCCGGCCGTTCGCGACGACCACCTGCGCTCGCTGGCGCAGTGGGGACTGGTCGAGCCGCGCCGGGAAGGCGGGGAGATCGGGTACTCGTTTGCCGACCTCGCGGTGGTACGCCGGGTGCAGGCCGCGCTCGAGAGCGGCCGCACGTTCCGCGCGATCGTGCGCACGCTGCTCGCCGAGCGTCAGGGACAGCTCTCGCTGTTCGGGGCACGGACCCTCTCGGCCGACAGGCCCGCGCCGCGCGTCGTCGTCCTCGCCGAGCGCGCCGCGGCCGTGCAGACGCATCCCGGCGTCGCAGCCGCCGCCGATCGCGAGCGCGCAGAGGCGGCCTTTGCCGCGGCCACCGAGCGCGACACCGATGCGCCCGGCGACAGGCGGCTGGCAATGGAGCTCTACCGCGAGGCGCTGATGCACGACCCCACGCTCGTGCCGGCCCTCGTGAACCTCGGCAACCTGCACTACTCGGAGGGGCGGCTGCCCGAGGCGCACGCGCTCTACGAGCGCGCCGTCCACCTCGACGACACGGCCTTCGAGGCGTGGTTCAACCTGGGCAACGTCTACCACGACCTGGGCCGGTGCGCCGAGGCCGTCACGTGCTACCAGCGTGCCCTCGCGATTGCGCCCGAGTATGCGGATGCCTGCTTCTACCTGGCCGTCGCGTACGAGAAGCTGGGCGAGTCGGACGCTGCCAGGCCCTACTGGCAGCGCTACCTGCGCCTGGCGCCCGAGGGGGAATGGGCGGCGCTGGCGCGGGAGTTCGGCGAGTGATGTGCGCACGGGGCGGCGGCCCCGCGGCGGTCAGCGGACGCGGAAGGTGATGATCCCCCGCGAGGGATCGTAGGGCGACACGCCGACGGTGACGCGGTCACCCGGCACCACCTTGATGCGGAAGCGCCGCATGCGGCCGCTCAGCTGCGCGAGGACTTCCTGGCCCGAATCGCACTGCACGCGATAGAGGCCCCCACTGTGCACGGCGGTCACCGTGCCCTGGACGTCAATCAGATCATCTTTGCTCAATCAGTTCTCCCAACCCCATATTGTAGCTCAGGGTTCCGGGCCGAGCGCCCGGACCGCCGCCTCCACACGCGCAGCGAGCGCAGCGTAGTCGTCGCCTTCCAGGCGCAGCGGCGCGCCGAAGGTCACCCGCACGGGCCCGGGGTGGGCCATCTTCCAGTGCTGGTGCAGCACCCTGTCGGCGCCCTCGATGCGTACGGGCACGACGGGAACGTCGAGCCGCGCGCCGATCATGCCGATGCCTGCCCGGAACGGGTTGATCTCGCCGGTCAGCGTCCGCTTGCCTTCCGGGTAGATGAGCAGCGACTCGCCCTCGGCGAGCAGCGTGCCGATGTAGCGCAGCGTGTCACGCGTTCCGGCTTCACGCTGCGGCAGCGGGAACGCGTTGAAGAACAGCGACGCCAGGTAGTAGTTGAGCGAGCTGGTCAGCCGCGCCCGCAGTCCATGACGCGCCGGATGGAAGTGCGCGCCGAAGAACTCCTTGGCCATCGCGACGGCCGTCCGGTACCGCCAGCGCGGCGGCAGCGCGAGCAGCACGGCCGGCGTGTCGATGTGGCTCTGGTGGTTCGCCGCGAACACCACGGGACCCGGCAGGTCGCGCAGGTGCTCCCGGCCCTCGGCACGGACCCATGCGAAGAGCCGCGCGAGCGGCAGGATCCACGTCGCGAGGCTCGCGCGGCGGAGCCAGTAGGCCCACCGCGCCCGGTTCCACCGCGGGAACGCCAGTGCCTGGCGCGTTGCCGACCTGTCCGCCGTCGCGCCCTGTGCAGAGGCGGAGGCGTCGTCTGCCGGACGGCCCGCCACCGGACTGCTCTCTGACGGACGGCCAGGAGGGCCGGCCCTGCCAAGCAGCATGCGCAGGTCGCCGATGGTCCTGGCGGCGCCGAACGCCATCTCGTCGATGGTCGTCTCGAACCGTTGCTCGAGCCCCATCAGCAGCTCGACGTGCTCGAGCGAGCTCAGGCCGAGGGCCTCGAGCGTCGTGTCGTCGGTGAGCCCGTCGCGCCCGCGTGTGACCTGGGCCAGGACGTCGAGCAGCGGATCGCCCGTGGCGCCTGCGGAGGCGGGGGGCGTGCCGCCGCGCTCCACCCACTCCTTCACCAGCCGCCGCTGGAGCTTGCGCGTGCCGGGCGTGCGCGGGAGCGCCGGCTCGGGCCACACCGAGACGCTGCGGATCCGCTGGTGGTCCGCGAGGCCCGCGTTGGCCTGCTCGACGACGTCTTCCGGGCGGACGCCGGCGTCGAGCACGACGACCGCGTGAACGCGTTCCTCGCCGCTCCAGAGGCGGCCCACCACGGCGGCGTCGCGCACGCCCCCGACCTGGAGCAGCGCGCGCTCGACGTCCTCGGGGAAGACGTTCAGGCCCTCGGGCGTGACGATCATCTCCTTCTTGCGGCCCTTGATGATCAGCCGGCCCTGCTCGTCGAGCTCGCCGATGTCCCCGGTGTGCAGCCAGCCGTCCTCGAAGGCCGCCGCCGCGTCGGCGCCGCCGCCGACGTAGCCCTTCGTCACGTTCTCGCCGCGCACGAGCACCTCGCCGTCCTCGGCGATGCGCACCTCGACGCCGTGAATCGGCTTGCCGACCGTCCCGCGGCGCGCCGCGAGCGGGTGGTTGAGCGTGACGATCGGCGCCGTCTCGGTCAGGCCGTAGCCCTGCACCACCAGGAACCCGAGCCGTCCCCAGAAGGCCTCGAGCTCCGGGTCGAGCGGCGCCGCGCCGACGACCGCGGCCCAGAACTTCCACCCGAAGGCCCGGTGCACGCGGCGATAGCGCCACCACCGGCGGTACCATCGCGTGCCCGGCGGCGCGTCCACGGTCGACTCGGGAAAGCGATGGCTGACGTATTCACGCAGTACGTCGAGGATCTTCGGCACGCACACCAGCACCGAGATCCGCCGGTCGTGGATCTGCCGCACGATCTCGGCCGGCGCGTAGCCCGCCATGAAGACGACCGTCCCCGTCAGCATGGGCGGGATGAACGTGGCCATCGCCTGGCCGAACATGTGGCTGAGCGGCAGCAGGTCGAGGAACCGCAGGGGCGAGACGATCCGCGCGTAGCGCAGGTACTTCTGCATCTCGCGCTCGATCGGCACGATGTTGGCCAGCACGTTCCGGTGCGTGATGACCACGCCCTTGGGCTCGGCCGTCGCCCCCGACGTGAAGATGATCTCGGCGGTGTCGTCGCGGTCGATCGCGACGGGCGGCAGCGCCGGCACGGGCTCCGCCTCGCCGGGCAGCTCGCGCAGCACGTCGTGCAGCCGCCATTGCCGCAGCCCCGTCCCCGCGGCCAGCGACCCCGTCTCCACGTCGTCGCCCGTGAAGATCGCCGTGGCGCTGACGACGCCGCGGACGCGGTCGACGAAGGCGGCGGGCGACCGGTAGTCGATCGGCACGACGACGATGCCGCGCAGCAGCGCGGCCCAGAACGCGACGATCCACTCGGGCCGGTTCTCGGACCACAGCAGCAGCGGATCGCCCTTGCGGAGGCCCTCGTCGTGGAGCCGGGCGGCGAGCCGGTGGGCGGCGCGGCCGATCTGCGCGTAGGTATAGGTCCGGGACCGGTACCCGTCGTCGTGGACGAGGAACGGCGCGGGGCGCGCGGCGAAGTCGTGGAAGAAATCGAGCAGGGTGGCCCGGGTCACCGTTCGATATGATACGTGCCCCATGGCTCTGCCCCCGGCTTTCGCGGCGAGCGCGCTCTACGACAGCCTGCTCCAGGGTGCCCTCAAGCGCTTTCTCGCGCGCGCCACCCTGGAAGTGGAGTCGGCGATGTCGGAGTCTGCCGACGGCCGCCTCTCCATGGAGCCGAGCGACGACCCGTGCGAGATCGTCGTGCGCTGGTTCGGCACGCGGCACATCCTGCACGTGCCGCGCGACCAGCCGTTCACGCCGCACGAGCTGCGCGTGGCCCGCGCGATCGGCCAGGTGCTCGAGGCGCGCTACGCAGCCATCTTCGACCCCGGTGTGCTCGCGGCGCGGGCCGACCTGTTCCAGGGGCTCATCGAGGACCGCTACGTCGCCGCGTTCCTCGACGGCGGTCCGTACGAGGCCACCGCCGACAGGACGCGCGCCGACAGGCTCGCCACCTGCATCGAGGTGCTCCGCGTCGCGGCGCTTTCGAGCTACGAGAACCGCCCGATCTCGTCGGGCGTGCTGTGCCTCGGCGAGCCGTCGCGCCATCCGCGGCACGCGGTGGCACGGCTGTACGGGCAGCCGCTCACCGCGGTGAAGAGCTTCTACCGTCTGTGCGACGGCCTGAGCACGGTCTTCCTCGTGAGCGACGACGGGTTGCTGCTCGACATCGTCGACATCGCGCACCGCGCCCGCGACCTGAACCCGGAGCGGGCGGCGGCCTCGCCGTGCCCGACGGCCTACCGCGATCACGCGGCCGCGACGCTCGGCACCCGCGACACGGTCATCGTCCTGAGCCCCTCGCACGAGATCAAGGTGTTTGCCGAGGGCGCCCTCGTGTTCACGTTCCGCAACGCGGCGTGGCACCTGCTCGACATCGAGGCCAAGTACGCGCAGTGGCTCCGGGCCGTGGGCACGCGCCGCATCGCCGAGCGGCTGTTCCAGGCCGCCCTCGACATGGCCGACGCGCGCCAGGGCGCGCTGTTTGTCGTGCTGCGCGATCCGGAGGCCTCGGCCCACGAGCTCGTCGCGCATGTGGACAGGCTCGACATCAGCGCGTCGATGCGCGCCGCCGAGGGTCCCGGCGCCGCCGAGCGCCGGCCGCTCCAGTACCTGATGCGCGGGCGCCACCTGCACGACCTCGACGACAGCGTGCTGCGCGGGCTTGCGAGTCTCGACGGCGCCATGGTCCTCGACGCCACGGGCCGGCTCGTGGCGACCGGCGCCATCCTCATGCATCCGCAGCAGGACCCCGGGTACGCGTGGGTGTCGGAAGGCGCCCGGACGACGGCCGCCCTGGCCGCCAGCCGGTACGGGCCGGTGCTGAAGGTGAGCACCGACGGCGTGGTCACCTGCTACGACGGCCGCAAGCTGTGGGAGATCTGACGGCGCCGGCCGGCTCCGGCCGAGTGGGCTAGAATGCGGCCGACCGCCTGCGCCTCCCGGCGCCGCGGCGGCGATGGAGGGGGCGCGGGCGTATGCGGGTGTTTGTGACCGGGGCGACCGGCTACATCGGGTCGGCAGTCGTGGACGCGCTGCAACGCGCCTCCCACGACGTCGTCGGCCTGGTGCGACACCAGGAGAAGGCCCGGCGGCTTGCCTCGCGCAACGTTCACGCCGCCGTGGGCACGCTCGGCAACCCCGGCACGTGGCACCTGGAAGCCGCCAGCTGCGACGTCTTCGTCCACACGGCGTTCGAGGCCTCCGCGAAGGGGCCCGAGATCGACAGGATCGCCGTTGATGCCCTGATCGAGCTCGCGCGGCGCGCGGCCGAGCGCGGGCCCGCGGCGCTCGTCTACACGTCG
Organism: uncultured Vicinamibacteraceae bacterium; assembly: GCA_964430855.1. Lineage (GTDB taxonomy): Bacteria > Acidobacteriota > Vicinamibacteria > Vicinamibacterales > Vicinamibacteraceae > JAEZDP01. Next base: position 13,310 of record CAYSHC010000050.1, on the reverse strand, counting down.
GGGGTCTGGGTGCTGGGGTCGTCCGACGCGCCGATGGACGAGGAGGCGCCGCGCAATCCGGCCGAGATCTCGGCCTGGCGTCCCGCCCACGAGGACGTCGTCCTCGGTGCCGCCGGCGGCAACCTGCGGACCGCTGTCGTGCGCCCTGGCGTGGTCTACGGCGGCTCGCGCGGCATCGTCAGCGACCTGCTGCGTGACGCGGAGAACGGCCTGATGCGGATCATCGGGTCGGGCGAGAACCACTGGCCCGTGGTCTACGACCGCGACCTGGCCGACCTCTACGCCCGGATCGTGGGGGAGCCGACCGCCAGCGGCATCTATCACGCCAACGACGAGGGCGACGAGCGCGTCCGCGACATCGTGGCGGCGATCGTGGACCACCGCCCGCACCCGCCCGACGTGCGTCACGTGCCCATCACGGAGGCCCGCGCGAAGCTGGGCCCGCTGGCCGACGCCCTCGCGCTCGACCAGCGCGTGCGCAGCACCCGTGCGAAGGCGCTCGGGTGGGCTCCGGCGCTGCGGTCCGTTTCCGGCAACGTGGCGCGTCTGTTCGAGGAGCTGCGTCGCGGGCGGCGTGCCGAGGAAGAGCAGCGCGACTGAGCCGCCGCGCCTGCTACTTGAAGCTCACGCCCGCCGAGACCACGAACATCGACACCGAGGGATTGCCGACGTAGTCGGCCGAGAAGTCGCGCGCGCCGATGCGGTAGAAGCGCAGGTCGAAGCCGAAGGCCGCGTGCTCGGTGATGAACCAGCGGGCGCCGCCGCCCAGGTTGAGCGTCGGCAGCTGGGGGCTGCTCTCGAGCGTGGCCTCCGCGCGTCCGGCCTTCAGCCGCGACAGGCCGTACCCCGCGCCGATGTAGCTCCACCCCCGCGACGTGCCGAAGTTGAGCGACACCTGTGGCGCGATGCCCGTGAGCGTGAACGTCCCCGAGGTGACCGGGGCATCGGGTCCACCCGCCTCGTCGCCCGTGTCTGGCGTCTGCGTCCCGCCGAGGCGCAGCAACGACGCGCCGACGCCGAGCGTCACCGGCCCGCGTACAGGATAGACGTGGCCGCCGACGTCGATGCCGAGGACGCGGCGCGGCAGCTCGCTGGCCCGCAGCCCCCTCGGCAGCGCGAGGTCGTCCGACCGGCCCACGGTCGAGAAGGCGCCGCGTGCGTCGATGACGAACGGGCCCGGCGGCTCGACCACCTGTGCCCCGGCGCTCGCAGCGCCGCAGATGAGTAAGCAGCCGACGACGGATAGGAGCCGGGGGAGAGGGCGGGCGCAGTATGACGCAGTCATGTGGTCTGACGGCAGTATAACGACCCGTACAATGGCGACCACGACATCGGTCCCCCGTTCAGGAGTCCCCATGCTGCGCCGTGTGTTTCCCTGGTTGACCGTCTCCCTGCTCGCCGTCGCGGGCACGTCCGCGCTGCTCGTCGGCGCGCCGCCGGCCCGCGAATCCGGCGCCGCCCCCGCAGTCGCCGCGCAGGCCGCGCGCCCGGCCGATCAGCGCCTCGAGAAGCTGAAGGCCGCCGCCGTGGACGGCGTGGAACGGCGGGCCGCGCTCGTCCAGCAGATCGTCGACAGCGTGTTCAGCTTCGGCGAGCTCGGCTTCCAGGAGGTCGAGACCTCGCGCTACCTGACGGAGCTGCTCGAGCGGGAGGGCTTCACCGTGCAGCGCGGCGTTGCGGGGATGCCGACCGCCTGGGTCGCGCGCTGGGGCAGCGGCAAGCCCGTGATCGCGCTCGGCTCGGACATCGACGGCATCCCGAAGGCGTCGCAGAAGCCCGGCGTGGCCTATCGCGACCCGATCGTGGACGGCGCGCCCGGGCACGGCGAGGGCCACAACTCCGGCCAGGCTGTCAACATCGTCGCGGCGCTGGCGGTGAAGGAGCTGCTCGAGCGCGAGAAGCTGCCGGGCACGCTCATCCTGTGGCCCGGCGTGGCCGAGGAAGTCGTCGGCAGCAAGGCGTACTTCATCCGCGAGGGCATCTTCAAGGACGTGGACATCTGCCTCTTCTCGCACGTCGCCAACGGGCTCGGCGTCTCGTGGGGCGACGCGAGGGGCACCGGCCTCGTCTCGGTCGAGTACACCTTCGGCGGGCAGAGTGCCCACTCCGCCGCCGCGCCGTGGCGCGGGCGCAGCGCGCTCGACGCCGTGGAGCTCATGAACATCGGCTGGAACTACAGGCGCGAGCACCTGCGGCTCCAGCACCGCTCGCACTACGTCATCACCAACGGCGGCGACCAGCCGAACGTCGTCCCGTCCACGGCGAAGGTCTGGTACTACTTCCGCGAGACGGAAGCCGATCGCATCCGCGAGCTGTGGCAGACGGGCGACGAGATCGCGGCGGGCGCCGCGCAGATGTCGGGCACGACGCTGGTCGGCACGCGCGTGCTGGGCTCGGCATGGCCGCGCCACTTCAACAAGGTGGTCGCCGAGACGATGGACGCCAACATCAAGGCGCTCGGCATGCCGACGTGGGACGAGGCCGACATCAAGCTCGCCAACGCGGTGCAGGAGGCACTGGGCCAGAAGCCCTCGGGCCTGGCGACCGAGGTCGAGGATCTCATCGGGCCCGTCCCGCCCGAGGAGAACAACGGCGGTGGCTCCGACGACATCGGCGACATCTCGTGGGTCGTGCCCACCGTGACCCTGCGCTACCCGGCGAACATCCAGGGCCTGCCGGGCCACAGCTGGTGGAACTCGATCGCCATGGCGACGCCCATCGCGCACAAGGGATCGGTGGCCGGCGCGCGCGTCATGGCCGCGACGATCGTCGACCTGGTCCTCCAGCCGGCGCTCGTCGAGCAGGCATGGTCCTACTTCCGCGACGTGCAGACGAAGGACCTCACCTACACGCCGTTCATCCGTCCGCAGGACACGCCCGCGATCGAGCTGAACACCGAGGTCATGGCGGAGTTCCGCGAGAAGATGCGGCCCTACTACTACGACCCGACGCGGTACCGCACGTACCTCGAGCAGCTCGGCATCACGTACCCGTCCACGGAGAAGCCGGCCGGGCGCTGAGACCGCGGGGCGGGTGAGGCCGACGTGCTCGCGACACGCGCCGCCATGGAGGCCGCCGCCCGCCGCATCGCGGGGACGGCCCGCGTCACGCCCGCGCTCGACCTCGCGCCCCTCGCACCGCTCGCCGTCAAGTGCGAGCAGATGCAGCCCATCGGGGCCTTCAAGGTACGCGGCGCGGTCAACTTCATGGCGCAGCTGCCCGAGGCGCGGCTGCGCGCGGGCGTCATCACGTATTCGTCGGGCAACCACGGCCAGGCGGTGGCCTTCGCCGCGCAGCGGATGGGCACGCGTGCCGTGGTCGTGATGCCGGAGACGGCGCCGGCGGTGAAGGTGGAGGGCGCGCGCGCGTGGGGCGCCGAGGTACTGTTTGCCGGCACGACCACGGTGCACCGGCAGGCGCGTGCCGAGGAGGAAGCCGCCCGCCGCGGGCTCACGATGGTCCCGCCTTTCGACTGCCTGCGCATCATCGAGGGCCAGGGCACCGTCGGGCTCGAGATCCTCGAGCAGGTCCCGGGCGCGAGGGCCGTCTACGTGCCCGTGGGCGGCGGCGGGCTCATCTCCGGCGTGGCGGCCGCCGTGAAGCTCACCGATGCCTCGATCCGGGTGATCGGCGTCGAGCCGGCCGGGGCGCCGAAGATGTCGCGGTCGCTCGCCGCGGGCCGTCCCGTGACGCTCGAACGCGTCGCCAGCGCCGCCGACGGCCTGCTGGCCGTGCGGCCGGGCCTGCTCAACTTCCTGCACGTCCAGGCCTTTGTCGACGAGGTGATCGCCGTCGAGGAAGACGAGATCGCCGGGGCGGCCACGTGGCTGTTCGACGTGGCGCGCCTCGTCGTCGAGCCGAGCGGCGCCGTCGCGGTCGCTGGCTGGCGGCGGCAGGCATCCGCAGGAGCCGAGGTGGCTCGGGCGGTCGCGGTGCTGAGCGGGGGCAACGTCGAGGTCGTCAGGGCGCGGTCGTGAGTCCGAGCCTGGCGCGCGCCGCGGCGAGCGCCTCCTCGTGCGTCGTGAGTTCGCCGTCAAGCTGCAGGTCGTAGATCTCCCGCAGCAGTGCGCCCATCTGCGGCCCGGGTGCCACGCCCAGCGCGAGCAGGTCGCGGCCGCGCAGCAGCGGCGCCGGCGGCTCGTGCTCCACGCCCAGCTGCTCCGCCCGCTCGAGGAACCAGCGCGACGCGCTGCAGTCGAAGGTCCCGCCGCGGCCCATGCAGTCGGCCTCGGCCAGGCGGGCCAGCAGCGCGAGGTCCGTGCGCCGCGCCATGCGCCGGAACGCCCCGTCCTGCACGGGCGGGTCGGCCTTCTGCCAGGCGCCCGGGATCATGTGCAGCTGCACGAGCTCGAGGACGCGAGCGCGGACGTCGTAGCCATCCATCGTGTGGACGTTGAGCCGGTCGAGCATGCGCGCCGCGGGGGCAACGCCCACGCTCTCGTGCGCCGGCGACTTGACGCGCCCGTCGACGACCACGGTCGTGGCCGGCTTGCCGACGTCGTGCAGCAGGGCGCCGAGCATGAGGCTCACCTGCTCCGGGCGCGTGAGTCCGTCCCTGCGCCGCGCCGCCTCGTCCACGACCATCAGCGTGTGTGTCCACACGTCGCCCTCGGGATGCCACTCGGCGTCCTGGGGCGTCTCGGCCAGCGGCACGAGCTCCGGCCAGAGCTGGTCGACCACGCCCAGGTCGCGTGCCAGGCGCAACCCGATGGATGGCCGTCGCGCCAGCAGCAGGAGCTTCTCGAGCTCGGCCCAGATGCGCTCGGCCGGCAGGTCGTCGAGCGGCAGCGCGCGGCACACGTCCGCCGTCGCGGGATCGAGGTCGAGCTCGAAGCGCGCCGCGAACTGGAGCGCGCGCAGCACGCGCAGGCTGTCGTCGCCGAACGTTTCGGGGTTGACCATCCGCAGGCGGCGGCGCTCGAGGTCGCCGCGGCCGTCGAACGGGTCGAGGTACTCGTCCGAGAGGGGATCCCAGCCGATCGCGTTGATGGTGAAGTCGCGCCGCGACGCCGCGACGTCGAAGGTCAGCGTGGGATCGCCCTCGACGGTGAACCCGCGATGCCCTCTGCCGGTCTTCGACTCGCGGCGGGGCAGCGAGACGTCGAGGCCGCCGATCTTGTAGACGGTGAAGCTCTCGCCGACGGTGTTGACGCGGCCGAAGCGCTCGAGGAGCGTCCGCAGCGCGTCGGCCTCGACGCCGAAGACCTCGAGGTCGATGTCCTTCGACGGGTGGCCGCGCAGGCGATCGCGCACGTAGCCCCCCACGATGACGGCGCGGCCGCCTGCGTCGCTGACGGCGGCGGCGATCCGCCTCGCAAGATCGAGGGCGTCGCTCATCGGGGCTCCTTCGGGGTGCGCGAGAAGCGCATGGCGAGCCGGTCCATGAGACCCGGCGCCAGCGCGGCGGCGACGCCAATCAGCCGCGACCCGCGGAACGGGTAGAGGTCGGCCGTCGGGCGCCGGAGGCACCTGGCCATCGCGCGTGCGACGGCGTCGGCAGACTGGCGCGGGCCGCTGCCCATGACGTCCTGGCCGAACTCGCGGGCCATCGCGGCGCGAAAACCGGTTTCGGTGCTCACCGGGTGCACGATGGTCACGTGCACGCCCGTGCCCGCCAGCTCCGCGCGGGCCGCCTCGCCAAGCCCGACCTGCGCGAACTTCGTGGCCGCGTACGCCCCGCCCCGCGCCATGGCACGACGCCCGACGATCGAGGAGACGATGAAGAGGTGGCCGCGCCCGGCGGCGCGGAAGTGCCGCACGGCCGC
>CAYSHC010000050.1:0-7535 GCA_964430855.1 uncultured Vicinamibacteraceae bacterium | reverse complement strand
AGGCACCGCGTTCGCTGACCGGGCAATACCTCAGCGCCCGCAAGCGCAACGACACCGCCCCGCGCCTGGGCACGCCGCCCGACTTTGTGGTGTACGTTTATGCGGGGGCCGGGCCCGGGGGCCCGTAATTGCCGCACGGCCGCACGCGCCGCATGGAAGGTCCCGAAGAAGTTCACCTCCATGAGGCGGCGCATGACGTCGGTCGGCGTCTCGTCGAGTCTGCCGTTGTAGCCAATCCCCGCGTTGCAGACCATGACGTCGAGCCGCCCGTGTGCCGCAACGGTCTCGGCGACGGCCTGGTCCATCGCGGCCTCGTCGGTGACGTCCGCGACATGGGCCGACGCGCTGCCGCCCCCCGAGGTGATGTCCGACACGAGGGCCTCGAGCCGTTCAGCCCGGCGCGCGAGGAGGACGACGTGCAGGCCTTCGCGGGCGAAGGCGCGGGCGCACGCCGCGCCGATGCCCGATGAGGCGCCCGTGATGATCGCGGTCCGCATGCCGACCGGGATCGTAGCCCACCTGAGGCATCATGGACCGCCATGCCCGAGACGCTCACCCTGCTGCGCGACCTCGTTGCCATCGACTCCGTCAACCCGTCGCTCGTCCCCGGGGGCGCCGGCGAGGGCGAGGCGGCCGCATATCTCGAGGCGTACTTCCGCAGGCATGCGATAGACGTCGAGCTGCACGAGGTCGCCCCGGGGCGGCCGAACATCATCGCAACCGTGCAGGGACGCACGGAGGGGCCGACGCTCCTGCTCTGCGGGCACCTCGACACCGTGGGCGTCGAAGGGATGGACGCCCCCTTCACGCCCGTCGAACAAGAAGGAAAGCTCTACGGCCGTGGCGCGCAGGACATGAAGGCCGGCGTGGCGGCCTGCGCGGCAGCGCTCGTGGCCCTGGCGACGGACGGCCTCGAGCGCGGGCGCGTCATCTTCGCGGGCGTCATCGACGAGGAGCACGCGAGCCTGGGCGCCGAGGCGCTCGTGCGTGATGTCACCGCGGATGCCGCGATCGTGGCCGAGCCGACGGACCTCCAGGTCGCCGTCGCGCACAAGGGCTTTGCGTGGCTCGAGGTGGAGGTGCGCGGCAAGGCCGCGCACGGCAGCCGCCCCGACGAGGGCCGCGACGCGATCCTGCGCATGGGCCGGCTGCTCGGCGTGCTCGAGCGCTTCGACAGCGAGCTGCGCGCCCGGCCGACCCACCCCCTCCTCGGCAGCGGCTCGCTGCATGCGTCGCACATCGAGGGCGGGCACGAGATGAGCTCGTATCCGGCGCTCTGCCGGCTGCGGTTCGAACGCCGCACCGTGCCGGGCGAGGACGGTGGCCGGGCGCTGGCCGAGGTCGAGCAGATGATTGCCGTTCTCCGCGAGGCCGATCGCCACTTCGACGCGAACGCGCGCGTGGTGATGGAGCGGCCGCCCTACGTCGTCGACGAGCGGAGCGAAATCGTGCAGGCGGTGACGGCGGCCTGCGCCGACGCCGGGCTGCCCGCTGCCGCCCCGGCCGGCATGACCTACTGGACCGATGCGGCGCTGCTGGCCGCTGCCGGCATCCCGTCGGTGGTCATCGGCCCGCGTGGCGCAGGGCTGCACGGCACGGTCGAATACGTGGACCTCGAGAGCACGACCGCCTGCAGGCAGGTCCTCGTCGCGGCCGCGCGTCGGCTCCTCGAGGGGACACCGCCCGGCTCCAACGCGTAAGCGGCTGCGACGGCCGGACCCGCTGCGTGACAGGGCCGTCAGCGCGGATCAGCGCTCGCGCCAGAGGCTCGACACGACGAACGCGACGTTGGCCGGCCGCTCGCCGAGCCGCCGCATGAAGTACGGGAACCACTCGCGCCCGAAGGGTACGTAGACGCGCATGCCGTAGCCCTCCGCGCGCAGCGATCGCTGCAGGTCGCGCCTGACGCCGAAGAGCATCTGGAACTCGAACCGGTCCTGTGTGATGCCGTGCTCGCGCGCGAGCGCCTTCGTGGCGTCGATCATTGCCTCGTCGTGCGTGGCGATGGCGGGGAACGTCCCGTGCGGCAGCAGCCGGCCGAGCAGCCGCAGGTAGGCGTCGTCCACCTCGCGGCGCGACTGGTACGCGACCGACGCCGGCTCCTTGTAGGCGCCTTTCACGAGGCGTACCCGCGCGCCGAGCGCGAGCACCTGCGCAAGGTCGTCCTCGCTGCGCCGCAGCGCCGACTGCAGCACGACCCCCACGTTGGTGAGGCCCTCGCGCCACATCTGCTCGAACACATCGAGCGTCGCCTGGGTGTAGCGCGAGTCCTCCATGTCGATGCGAACGAAGAACCCGTCATCACGCGCGCGCGCGAGGATGGCACGCAGGTTGGCCACGCACAGGTCGCGATCGAGATCCAAGCCGAGCTGGGTGAGCTTGATGGAGAGGTTCCGGTCGATGTCGGCCTCGACGACGGCCGGCATCAGGTCGAGGTAGGCATCGGTGGCCGCGGCGGCGCCGGCCTCGTCCGCCACGCTCTCACCCAGCAGGTCGAGGGTCTGCGTCAGGCCCTGCGCCTCGAGATCACGGGCCACGGCGATCGCGTCTTCCACCGTGTGCCCGGCGATGAAGCGCCGCGCGAACGACCGCGGCGACCGCATCCCGTAGCGGCTGGCCGCGTGCTTGAGCCACCGGCTGTCGGCCAACGTCCCGAAGAACGCCTTCGACAGCGCGTCAATCATCGGCAGGGTCTGGCGGAGGCACGAGCAGGTGCGCGATCTGGCGGGCGTAGTACCGCAGCACCGCGCGCTGGCGGACGCGCACGACGCGACCCGCGACGGCGAGCACGTCGCGCTCGCACAGCAGCTCGAGGCCGGCGTCGGCCGCCTCGCGGGGGTCGCGCGTGTCGATGTTGGCGCCGTCGCTGTCGAGGCGCTCGAGCAGGGCCTCGACGCGGCCCTCGAGCTCCGCGAGCGGCATCGACGGACGGACGACAGTGGCGACCAGGGCCGTCGGCAGCACCTTGTGAAGCCGGCCAATCATCTGCCGCGCCGTGTGGGCCAGCTCGATGCCGTCGCGCCGGCCCCGGCCCCCGTGCCGGTCGATCTGGATCGGCTCGCCGAAGGTCACGAAGGCGCGCGAGTGGTAGCCGACGGCCGTGCCCACCATCTCGGCGAGCTCGTGCGTGAACGGACGCTGGCGGCTCTTGCGGCCCTGTCGCGCGAGGATCGAGTCTTCGAGCACCAGGTCGTAGGCGACGGCCACCGGCATCACCTGCAAGGGGATGTCGGCCATCAGCACGGCGTGGAAGAGACCCGTCTTCGGCGGCTTCAGCTCGCCGCTGTAGCTGCGACCACCCTCGGGATAGAAGAAGAGGTCGTGGTACTGGAGCAGCTCGGCAACGTAGGCCCGCAGCGTCACGAGGTAGGCGGGATCCCGCGTGCTGCGCCGGATCGGGATGGCGCCGGTGACGTGCTTGTGCAGCAGGCCGAGCGCGCCGCCGAACAGGTTGATGCCGGCGGCGATGATGGGCGGACGGAGCTGGTGGTCCTCGAGGATCAGCGGCTCGACCAGGTAGTCGAGGTGGCTCTTGTGGTTCGAGACAAACACCACGCGTCCGCTGTCGAGGGCGCGCGTGAGGTTGTCGATGTTCTCGCCGCGCCTGTCGATCTTGCGCAGGATGGGGTAGAGCGGGTGCTTGAGCGCGCGGTAGAACGAGTGTCGCTGGCGCGTGCGCAGCTCGTCGAGGTAGGCCTCGATGCGGGCCGCGGCGCCCGGATCGTCGGCCGCATCCTCGCCGTCGATGAAGCGGCGCACGTCGGGGCGTGCAAGCACGGCCTGACGGATGCGGTCGGCGGTAGCGAAGGAACTCACGGCAGTGCCCAGACGATCAGGCCTGCGCCCGATCGAGTTCGCGAATCACCGCGTCGGTGAACGCGGTGGTGGACGCGGAGCCGCCGAGGTCGGCGGTCAGCGCGGTGCCCGCGGCGAACACGCGGGTGAGGGCGCCGAAGATCGCGTCGGCGGCGGCGCCCTCGCCGAGGTGGCGCAGCATCATGAGCGCCGAGAGCAGCAGCGCCGTCGGGTTGGCCTTGTTCTGGCCGGCGATGTCGGGCGCGCTGCCATGCACGGCCTCGAACACGGCGACGCGCTCGCCGATGTTCGCGCCAGGCACGACGCCGAGGCCTCCCACGAGGCCGGCCGCGATGTCGGAGACGATGTCGCCGTAGAGGTTCGGCAGCAGCAGGATGTCGAACTGCTCGGGCCGCATCACGAGCTGCATGCACGCGTTGTCGACGATCTTCTCCTCGTACTCGACGTCAGGGAAGTCGCGCGAGATGGTCCTGGTGCACTGGAGGAACAGGCCATCGGTCAGCTTCATGATGTTGGCCTTGTGCACCGCCGTCACCTTGCGACGCCCGTACTTGCGCGCGTACTCGAACGCGAAGCGGGCAATCCGCTGGCTCGCCGACGCCGTGATGACCTTGAGGCTCTCGACGACGCCAGGCGCCACCTGGTGCTCGAGTCCTGAGTAGAGATCCTCGGTGTTCTCGCGGACGATCACGAGGTCGACGTTGTCGAAGCGCGACGGCACCGACGGCAGGTTCGTCACGGGACGGAGGTTCGCGTAGAGGTCGAGCGTCTTGCGGAGCCCGACGTTCACGCTCGTGAAGCCCTCGCCGACCGGCGTCGTCACCGGGCCCTTCAATGCCACGCCATTGGCCGTGATCGAGTCGAGCAGCCGCTGCGGCAGCGTGGAGCCGTGCAGACGCACGGCCTCGAGGCCGGCCTCCTGGCGATCCCAGTCGATGGCGACGCCGGCAGCCTCGAGGATGCGGACGACCGCGTCGGTGACCTCCGGCCCGATGCCATCGCCGGGGATGAGTGTGACGCGGTGAGCCATGCCGGGCCATTATAGTGCGGTGCCTTCACTGGCCTGGCTGCCCTGGGCCACTCCCGCCTTCCAGGAGGCGCAACGCACGCGGCGGCCGGTACTGCTGCTCATCGACACGGCATGGTCGTCGGCGAGCCGGCACATCCGTGAGGACCTGCTGACGCGCGACGCCGTCGTGGCCCGCGTCCGCGGGCGCTTCGTTCCCGTGCACGTGGACGCCGACTGGCGGCCGGATATCGCTGACCGCTACGGGCTGGGCGCCTGGCCGACGCTGCTCGCGCTCACACCCGAGGGCCACGTGCTCGGTGGCGGCACCGGTGTGCTGCCCGACTTCGAGGCGTGGCTCGACCGCACGTCGCAGCTCTTCGGCGTGCGCGACGGCAGGTTGCCGCCGCCGCCGCCGTTCAGCGTTCCCGCGCCCTTGCCCGTCCAGCCCGAGGACGGTCTTGCCGAGACGTGCGCGGCCCTTGCCGGCGCCGTTGCCGACGACGGGGCCTTTGGCGGGGATGGCCGGCCCGTTGTCCAGCCGGCGCTGGCCGCGCTGGCCTGTGCATCCGCCGGCGCGCATGACGACCTCGCCGACGCCGCCGTCCTGACAATCGACAGGATGCTGGCCAGCCCGCGCTGGGACGCCGCGACCGGCATCCTGCGCGTGCGCGGACGCGACGCGTACGAGGCTGGCGAGCCGTTCGGCAGGCTCGACGAGCAGGCCGAATGGGTGCGCCTGCTCGCCTGCGCCTGCGTCTGCGAGCCACGTCCGTCGTGGCGCTCGGCCCTCGAGCAGGCGGCCGAGGGCCTGCGCGGCGCATTCGCGCATCCCTCCCGGCCGGCATGGACCATGACGAGCGCGCGACGCGACGTGGCGACCACGTCACCGGACGCGCCACTGTTTGTCGACGCGACGGCGCGCGCGTGCCGTGCGCTCGTCGCCGCGGCGGACGTGCTCGAGGCGCCGGAGCTGGCCGCGGCGGCCATCGCCGCGATCGAGCACGTCGTCCCGGCCGCCTACGGCCGCGGCGCAGGCGTCGCGCACGTGCTCACCCACCGGGCGCATGGCCCGGCGCTGCTCGCCGACACGGTGCTGGTGGCGCATGCGCTCCTGGCCGCGCAGCCGTGGCGCGCCGACCCGGTGTACCGCGACCTGGCCGACGAGCTCGTGCGCAGCGCGCGCAGCCGGCTGACGCTGCCGTGCGGCGCGCTCGCCGACAGGCGTGCCACGCTCGCCGGCGCGAACGGCGTCGGCAGGCTGGCCGACCCCTTCGTGCCGCTGGACGCCAACGCCGACCTGGCGCGGCTGCTGCTGCACCTGCCCGCCGCCGGTGACGACGGCGGCCGCGAGGACGCCTGCCGGATCCTGCGCGGTGTGCATGCGGATGCCCGGGCGGCCGGGGCGTTCGCCGCGCCGGCGGCGCTCGCCTGGGCGGCCGTCCTGTCGCCGGAACACCCGATGTCGCTGTGGTAAGCTGCTCTTTCTTCGGAGGTTATGCGTGACGTCCCCTGCCAGCTCCACAGTTACTGCGCTCCATAACATCGCCACCCGCCTGCGCATCGACTCGGTGCGCAGCACGACGGCGGCCGGCAGCGGGCATCCGTCCTCCTGCTGTTCCGCCGCCGACATCGTCGCGGCCCTCTTCTTCGGCGGGATGCGCTTCGATCCGGACAACCCCTCGCGTCCCGACAATGATCGGTTCGTCATGTCGAAGGGGCACGCCGCGCCGCTGCTCTATGCGGCATGGGCGGAGGTGGGCATCATCTCGCGCGAGGCCACGCTCACCCTGCGCGAGTTCGACAGCGACCTCGAGGGGCATCCCACCCCGAGGCTGCCCTGGGTGGACGTGGCGACCGGATCGCTCGGCCAGGGCCTGGCGGCAGGGGTCGGCATCGCGCTCAACGCGCGCCGCATCGGGTCCAGCTACCGCACCTACGTGCTGCTGGGCGACGGCGAGATGGCCGAAGGCTCGGTGTGGGAGGCGGTGCAGAGCGCGCAGTTCCACCAGCTCGACAACCTGTGCGCGATCGTGGACGTCAATGGCCTCGGCCAGAGCCGCGCGACGCAGTTCGGCCACGATCTCGACGCGATAGGCCCGCGCTGGGCGGCCTTCGGCTGGCACACCCTCGAGATCGACGGCCACGACATCCAGGCGATCCTCGACGCGCTCGACGAGGCCCGCGAGACGAAGGGCCGGCCGACGGTCATCCTCGCGCGCACGCTGAAGGGCAAGGGCATCTCGCTGCTCGAGGGCAAGGACGGGTGGCACGGCAAGCCGCTCAAGAAGGGCGCGGAGGCCGATGCCGCCGTGGCCGAGCTCGAGGCGCAGCTGCTGCCCGAGGACGGCAGCGGCCGGCCGCCGATCCCGCTGCCCGACGGCGTCATCGAGCGCCCGGATCCCGAACCCGACTTCCGGGGCACCGTGGCGCCGCCCGAGTACGGCCCCGACGACCAGGTGGCGACACGCGAGGCCTTCGGCACGGCGCTGGCGAAGCTGGGCGACGCCGACGTCCGCGTCGTGGCGCTCGACGGCGACGTCAAGAACTCGACGTTCAGCGATCGCTTCGAGGCACGCCATCCCGAGCGCTTCTACCAGGCGTTCATCGCCGAGCAGGCGATGATCGGCATGGCGATGGGGCTCTCGGCGCGCGGCGCGATCGCGTTCCCTTCGACGTTTGCCGCCTTCCTCACACGCGGCGCCGACTTCAT
>CAYSHC010000049.1:0-26725 GCA_964430855.1 uncultured Vicinamibacteraceae bacterium | reverse complement strand
TCCCCACGTTCTGACCGGGGTAGGGACGGCTCGGTAGGGACGGCTCTCCGAGCCGTCCCCTGTGCAACCTGAAGGGGTGAGAAGGCGGGAGGACGGCTCGGAGAGCCGTCCCTACCGAGTCGTTCCTACCGAGCCGAGCCGTCCCGGCCGTGCGATTACCGGGTGACTTCCGAGAGCGGCACCGGAGCGCCCCCGCGGGCCTTGCTCAGGTCGGCGGCCTCCATGAACGCCAGCGTCTCGAGCGTCTCCTCCGGCGTCACCGGAGGCGTGCCCGTCTTGAAGAAGTCGATCATCCGCACGAGCAGCCCGTAGTAGCCGGCGCGCGGCTTCTGGATTGCCGCGGCGCTCTCGGGCGTCGTGATGACGATTGCGTCACTGCCGTACGCGATCTGTCCGTAGCCCGACTTGCCGTCGCGCAGCCCGCGCACGGTGCCGATGCGGCCGTCGCGCCACTCCCCCACCACGACGTCGGTGCCGTCGGTGTGCGTGCGGGTGACCTTCACGCAGCCGGGCCCCATGATCGTGTAGAGCGTCTCGACGGCGTGCACGCCGTACCAGAACAGGTCGGGATGGTGCGGTTCGAGGGAGGCCGGGCCGAATGTCATCGCGCCGAGCACGCGTCCGACGCTCCTGTCGTTGACCAGTCCCTGCACGTCCTCGGTGAACCGGCGCGACGACGCGCTGAACACGGGCGTGCCGTTGGCCTTCGCCAGGCGCACGATCTCGGCGGCGTCCTTGTAGCTGGCGGCCATCGGCTTGTCGATGAAGAGCGGCTTGCGGGCGGCGATGACGGACCGCGCCTGGTCGAGGTGCACGCGGCCATCGACGCTCGTGAGCATCACGACGTCCACCTTCGGCAGCAGCGCCTCGATGGTCGGGACGATCTCGATCTGCCACTTGTCGCGCAGCGTCGCCGTGAAACCGTCGACGCGCGTCGCGCTGGCCTCGACGTCGGGGCTCCCGCCCTTGAACGCCGCCACCACGCGCGCGCCCGGCACGTGGTCGGGGTGCGACGGGTCGTTGAGCAGCTGCGTGAAGGCGACCACATGCGAGGTGTCGAGCCCGATCAGCCCGACACGCAGGGGCGCGGCCGACGCCTGTGCCCGGGCCGTCGCCGGCCAGGCGATGCCGATCGCGGCCACGAGGGCAATCACGAGTCCACACGCACGTCTCATTCCGATCATCCTTTCGTCGATGGCGGCGGCGCAGGAGCGTCGTCGCCGGGAAGCCCCCGGGCGGCGGCCAGCAGCGACGCCGCCTCGAGGTCGAGATGCACGAAGGCGCGAGGGTGGGTCCGCAGCGCCGATGCCGGACACGACGTCGCGATCGGCCCTTCGAGCGCGTCACGCACGGCAGCGGCCTTGCGCCGCTCGGGCACGCACGCGACGACGGTGCGGGCCCGCAGCAGTGCGGGCACGGTGACGGTCAGCGCCGTCGCCGGCGTCGCCTCGAGCGACGGGAAGTGCCCCTCACCCACCTGCTGGAGCCGGCATCGCTCGTCGAGCATGACGCGCTTGACCGTCGCGGGATCGGCAAAGTCGGCGACCGGCGGGTCGTTGAACGCGAGGTGCCCGTTCTCGCCGAAGCCCACGCAGCTGACGTCGATGGGCGCGGCCTCGAGCAACGCCGTGTACCGCGCGATCTCGGCATCGGTGTCGGCCGCGTCGCCCTCGAGCTCGTGTGACGCCCGCACGGGCACCTGGTCGGTGAGATGGGTGCGCAACCAGCGCCTGAAGCTGGCAGGGTGCGTGACGGGCATGCCGAGATACTCGTCCATGTGGAACACCTCGACGTCCTGCCACGGCACGTCCTGGCGCGCAACGAGCGCGGCGATGAACGTCGCCTGTGAAGGCCCGGTGCCAATGATGACGCGGGCGACGCCGCGCGAGGCCACCGCCTCGCGAACCAGCCCGGCGACCTGTGCGGCAACGGCGTCGCCGAGCTGCTGGCCAGTGCGATGAACGGTGACGCGCACCGTGTCGACGGTGAACTGGTACGGGGACGTGCTCATGACATGCGCCGCGTCAGCGGCTGGACCTCCGACAGGACGGCGGGCTGGCCCGCTGCAGGCCTGGCGGGCGCGCCCGGCGGCGGCTGGCACGACTCGCCCTTCACCAGGCGGGTCGGCACCATTGCGTAGCGCGGGGGAAGGTCGGGCGTGGCGATGCGGCTGACGACCATGTCGGCCAGTTGCCGGCCGATCTGCTCGAGGAAGATGTGCACCGTCGTCAGGCGCGGGTGCATGGTCGCCGCCTCGATGTCGTCGAGGCCGACGACGCTGACGTCGGCGGGGACGCGGAGCCCGGAGTCGCGCAAGGCCTCGCAGGCGCCCTGCGCCACGCCGTCGGAGCCGGCAAAGATCGCCGTCACGGGCCGGCCGCCCGTCAGCAGCGACTTGGTGCCCAGGTACCCGGCTTCGCGCGGCTGGTCCGTGTCGGGCGACATCGATGGCGCGGCGCGCTGCTCCTCCGCCATCGCGCGGGCGAACCCTTCGTAGCAGCGGTCGAACCACGGGTAGCGGCGGTTGCCGACGAACCAGATGTCGCGGTGGCCGAGCGAGAGCAGGTACCGCGTCATCTGGTACGAGCCGTCGACGTCGTCGTAGTCCACCACGTCCACGCCGTCGCGGTCCCACGGGCCGACGACGTTGTTGCCCTGGACGGCCACCGGCTGGCCGGTCTCGGCGAGGACGTCGAGCAGGTTCTGCGCATGCGGACCCGACAGGATGAACCCCTCGACGATGTCGCGGCGGTGGAGGATGTCGGGGACCTGAAGCTCCGAGGGCGCGACGTCGGCGCGGTAGCTCACCGACAGGAAGATCACGTGGTAGCCGTGCTCGGCGCAGTAGGCCTCGGCGCCGGCGAGGATGCGGGAATGGAACGGGTGCAGCAGCGGGCGGTTGCCGAGCACGAAGGCGATGAGGCGCGGCCTGCGGCGATCGCGTGCGTCGAAGGCGAGCCGCTCGGCCTCGCGCAGCACGCGCTCGGCGATCTCGGGACGCACGCGCCCGGTGCGGTTCATCACGCGCGAGACGGTCGCGGTACTCACGCCAGCCGCACGGGCGACGTCCTCGAGCCGCACCCGTTTCGGCTTCATCCCCCGGCCCTCCTGTGCATGTCGTGCGGCATCCTCCCAGACTCGTCACGCATGGTCAAGAAAAGTTTCAGGGATGGACTGAGAATTTTCTTGACTTCAGACGGACTTGATCCATGCTTACCCGCATCGCACAGCTTGTCGGGGTGGCCCCAGCGCCCTCCCCCGCGCTCACGACGACCTCGGAGGCAGTCTCATGATTGGCAAGACTCGATTGACCCGGCTGCGGCGAACGTGTTGGATCGCCGCGGTCGCCCTATGGCTGTTGCCCGCGTCCCTGTCGGCGCAGACGCTGTATGGCAGCGTCACCGGGACCGTCACCGACGATTCCGGCGGGGCTGTCCCCGGGGTCACGATCACCCTCTTCAACGAGAGCACCGGCCTCGAGCTCGACACGGTCACCGATGACCAGGGCCTCTACACGATCCGCAACGTGCTGCCCGGCACTTACACGTTGCGTGCGGCGCTCCAGGGCTTCAAGACGTTCGAGCAGACGGGCATTCCCGTCACCGCGGGCAGCATCCTGCGCGTGAACGGCCGCCTCGAGATCGGCGACCTCTCCGAGTCGATCACGGTGACGACCGAGGCCGCGCTGCTCAAGACGGACCAGGCCGACGTGAGCGTGGAGCTCAAGCCGAAGGAGATCACGGACCTTCCGCTGAACCAGTACCGGAACTACCAGACGCTCATCAACCTGGTGCCCGGCGCCACGCCAGGGACGTTCCAGAACTCGACGGGCTCGACGCCGCAGCGCTCGCTGCGCACGTTCGTCAACGGCACCAACCCGAACAACAACAGCACGCGCATCGATGGCGCGGCCAGCATCAACATCTGGCTGCCGCACCATGCGGGCATGGTGCCCTCGGCCGAGACGATCGAGACGGTCAACATCGTCACCAACAACTTCGACGCCGACACGGGCATGGCCGGTGGCGCCGCGATCGCGGTGGTGACCAAGTCGGGCACCAACGAGCTGAAGGGCTCGGCGTTCTACTTCAACAACAACGACGCGCTGAACGCCAACACCTTCTTCAACAACGCCAACGGGCTCGAGAAGCCCGACATGACGCAGGAGATCTACGGCGGCACGCTCGGCGGCCCCATCGTCCGCAACCGTCTCTTCTACTTCGGCTCGTGGGAGCGCTTCACCGAGAACCGGGGATTCCAGGAGACGTTCACGGTGCCGAGCGCGCGCATGCGCCAGGGCGATTTCGGCGAGGTGCTCGCGGCATTCCCGAACTTCCAGATCTACGATCCACTGACGGGCAACCCTGACGGCACGGGCCGCGCCGTGTTCCCGAACGCCGTCATCCCGGCCGACCGGATCAGCGAGATCTCGCGGCGCATCAACGAGGTGTACCCGCTGCCGAACACGACGGCCGACATCAACCGCAACGGCATCGCCGACGACTACGTCATCGAGCGGCAGCCGATCTTCGACCGCGACAACATCGACGTGAAGGTGACGTTCAACCGGTCGAGCGCCCACCAGATCTGGGGCAAGTACTCGTACCTGACGGCCGACGTGCAGGACCGCTTCCAGCTCGGCTTCACCGACCCGGCCCCGGCGCCGACGGTCAACCACGCGCCGGTGTTCGGCCACACGTGGACGCTGTCGCCCACGCTCATCCTCGACGGCAGCGTCGGCGTCACGCTCAACGAGCAGAGCGGCCTCGCCCCCGACTACGGCACCAACTACGGCCTCGACGTCTGGGGCATCCCGGGCACCAACGGCTCGGACATCCGCCAGAGCGGCATGCCGATCATCAACACCGGCCTCAGCACGATCGGCAACAACTCGTCGTGGAACCCGTACTTCTACACGACGAGCGTGTTCTCGTTCTCGCAGGCGCTGACGAAGGTGGCCGGGCGTCACGAGTTGCGGTTCGGCTACGACGTCAACCACCTGGAGATGAATCACTGGCAGCCCGAGATCGGCGCCGGTCCGCGCGGCAGCTTCAGCTTCAGCGGCAACACGACGGCGGCGGTCGGCTACCAGCCGATTGCGAACTACAACCAGTACGCGGCGTTCATGCTCGGCCTGCCCAGCGGGTACGGCAAGAGCGTCCAGGCCGAGGAGATGACCACCCGCGAGTGGCAGCACGGCTTCTACGTGCGCGACCGCTGGCAGGTGAACGACAAGCTGACCATCAACGGCGGCCTGCGCTTCGAGCTCTACCCGATCATGCGTCGCGCCGACCGCGGCATCGAGCGGCTCGACTTCGAGACGTGGGAGGTGCTGATCGGCGGGCGCGGCGGCGTGCCCGAGGACGTCGGCCTCAAGCCGAAGAGCGTCTACATCGCCCCGCGCATCGGTGCGGCGTACCGCATCGACGACAACACGGTGTTTCGCGCCGGCTACGGCATCACCTACAACCCGCTGCCCTGGTCGCGCCCGCTGCGCGGGTTCTATCCGCTGACCATCGCCTACAGCGACTCGGCCACCGGCTTCAACTACGTCGGGCGGTTCGAGGACGGCATCCCGCCGATCGCGACGCCTGACCTCAGCACGGGCCGCGTGCCGCTGCCGACGGGCGTCGACATGCGGACCCCGAACCCGAACAACGTCGATCGCGCCGACCTCCACCAGTGGAACGTCACGCTCGAGCGGCGCCTGCCCCTGGATCTCGTGGGCACGATCGCCTATGTCGGCACGCGCACCAACGGCGGTTACGCCGACATCAACCTGAACTACGCCGAGCCAGGCACGGGCAACCCCGGCCGCCAGTTCTTCGAGCGGTCAGGTGCGGCGAACATCCTCGACTGGGGCGCCTGGACGACGTCCAAGTACCACTCGCTCCAGATGACGCTGAACCGGCCGTTCCGCAATGGCCTGCTGCTCAAGGGCGCCTACACCTGGGGCAAGGCCATGAACATGGCCGACGAGGACGGCTGGACGGGCCTGAGCTGGAACATCCCGTCGCAGTTCCACCGCAACTACGCGCGCGGCAGCTACGACCGCACGCACATCCTCCAGATGGGCTTCGTCTACGAGCTGCCCTTCCTGCGCGAGAGCACGAACCCCGTCGCCTACATCGCGAAGGATTGGCAGGTGAACGGCATCTTCTCCGCCTTCTCGGGCACGCCGTTCACGATCGGCGGCAACAACCCGCAGCTGCTGGCGCCCGGCGCCGGCTCGATCACGGCCAACCAGATCGGCGAGCTGCGCCGCGTCGGCAAGCCTGGCCCGGACGAGAAGTATTACGATCCCAGCGCCTTCACCAACCCGTCGGGGCTCGAGTGGGGCGACACGGGCCGCAACGCCTTCCGCGGGCCGGCGGTCTGGAACCTCGACTTCTCGGCCTTCCGCAACATCAACGTCGGCCGTTACCGCATGGAGCTCCGGGCGCAGGCGACCAACGTGCTGAACCACTCGCGGTGGGGTAACCCGAACACGAGCATCAACAGCCCGACGTTCATGCAGATCCTCTCCGTGGACGCGCCGCGGAGCGTGCAGCTCGGCATCCGCTTCGCGTTCTGAGACGCTTCTGGGTCGGGAGCCGGACACCCGTCCGGCTCCCCATGTCGTCGATGGACTGAGAGTTCCTCCCACCCGCGCGCTGCACCTCCCCGAGGTCGTCGGCGCGCGGGTTCTTTTTCCATGGGGCACGTGCTCCGTCGGCGTCACGTCGCGGAGACGAGACCTTGCCACCCGGAGACGTCGTGGACCGCCGTACGTTCATCAGCCGCGTGGCCCCCGCAGGGGCCGTCCTCGCCTCGTTTCCCGAAGGCGCCTTCGACCCGGCACGGACAGGCGCCCGCGTCGCGTACGAGCGCGACGAGCCGCGGCCCCGCCAGGGGGCACCGCGGCGTCCACCGGTTCGCTGCGCCGCGATCGGCCTCAACCACGGGCACATCAACAGCCAGGTCGCCACCGTGCTGCGCAACGGCGGCGAGCTGGTGTGGGTCTACGCGCGCGAGCCGGAGCTGGTGGCCGCGTTCACGAAGCGATTCCCGCAGGCGCGCGTGGCCCGCAGCGAGCAGGAGGTGCTCGACGACCCGTCGATCCAGCTCGTCGTCAGCGCCGCCATCCCCGACGAGCGCGCGGGGCTCGGCATCCGCGTGATGCAGCACGGCAAGGACTACCTCGTCGACAAGCCGGGCGTGACGGCACTGGAGCAGCTCGCCGAGGTGCGCCGGGTGCAGGCAGCGACCCGGCGCATCTACTCCGTCCTCTACGGGGGCCGGCTCGAGAGCCCGGCCACCGAGCGCGCGCTCGCGCTGGTGCGTGAGGGCGCGATCGGCGAGGTGGTGCAGACGGTCGGCCTCGGACCGCACCGCGTGAACGCGCCAGGCCGGCCCGAGTGGTTCTGGGATCGCCGGCGCTTCGGCGGCGTGCTGTGTGACCTCGCGACGCACCAGACCGACGACTTCCTCGCGTTCACCGGCAGCACGCAGGTCGAGGTGGTCGCCTCGCAGGCCGACAACCTGCGCCACCCGGAGCACCCGCAATTCGAGGACTTCGGCGACGCGATGGTGCGTGGCGATCGCGGCAGCGGCTACTTCCGCGTCGACTGGCTGTCGCCCGACGGCCTCCCGGTGTTCGGCGACTCGCGGCTCACCGTGATTGGCACGGCGGGCTACCTCGAGATCCGCAAGACCATCGACATCGCGGGACGCCCGAACGGCAACCACCTGTTCCTGGCCGACGCCGCCGGCGTGCGGTACATCGAGTGCGCTGACACGCCGCTGCCCTTCGGCGCGCGGCTCGTCGCCGACATCCACGACCGCACCGAGACGGCCATGACGCAGGCCCATTGCTTCCTGGCCACCGAGCTCGCGTTGCGGGCGCAGGCGCAGGCACAGCCCGCCAGGCTGCGGACGGCATCGAAGTGAGCGTTACCAGGACGGCTCGCGGAGCCGCTCCCTACACCGAACAGGAGTCATGCTCATGCACCACGGACTGACACGACGAGGCTTCCTCTCCACCACCGGCAAGGGGCTCGTGACGGCCTCGGTGGCCGGCGCGGCCCCGATGATCGTGCCCGCCCGCGTGCTCGGGGCCACGGCGCCCTCCAACCGGATCAACATCGGCGCCATCGGCGTGGGCCGCATCTCCCGCGAACACGACATGCCGGAGACGCTGGTGTTCGACACGGCCCGCATCGTCGCCGTCTGCGACCTGGACCGGAAGCGCCTGGAAGACGGGAGGCGCTTTGTCAACGACTTCTACGCGAAGCAGACCGGCCATGCCTACGACGGCGTGCGGATGTACGACGACTACCGCGAGCTGCTGGCCAATCCCGACATCGACGCCGTGCTGGTGAGCACGCCGGATCACTGGCACGCGCCGATCGCGATCGACGCGGTGCATGCCGGCAAGGACGTGTACCTCCAGAAGCCGGCGTCACTGACCATCGCGGAGGGGCGCGCACTGAGCGACGCAGTGCACCGGACCGGGCGGGTGCTCCAGATCGGCAGCCAGAACCGCTCGCTGCCGCACTTCCGTTACGCCTGTGAGCTGGTGCGCAACGGCCGCATCGGACAGCTCAAGACCGTCGAGGTGGGCCTGGCCGCCGACCCTGGCGGCGGCGACCCGACGCCGACGCCGGTGCCGGCACGCTTCAACTACGACATGTGGCTCGGCTCGACGCCATGGGTGCCCTACTGCGAGGACCGCGTCCATCCGCAGGAAGGCTACGACCGGCCTGGCTGGCTGCGCTGCGAGCAGTTTGGTGCCGGCATGATCACCGGCTGGGGCGCGCACCACATCGACATGGCCCACTGGGGCATGGGCGCCGAGTTCACCGGGCCCGTGGAGATCTGGGGGGCGGCGGAGTTCCCGAAGGAAGGGCTCTGGAACGTGCACGGGTCGTTCCGCACGGAGGCGCTCTACGCTGACGGCGTCCACATGATCGTCAGCGACAGCCTCCCCACCGGCGTGAAGTTCATCGGCACCGACGGCTGGATCTTCGTCACGCGCGTGAGCGCGGCGACGGGCAGCGACCCCGCGTCCAACCTCACCAATCCGAAGGCGCTCGACGCGAGCGACAGGCGGCTCCTGACCTCGGAGATCGGCCCGGACGAGATTCACCTGATCAGGAGCGACGACCACCACGGCAACTGGCTCGAGGCCATCCGCACCCGGCAGCTGCCGCTGGCCCCGGCGGAAGTCGGGCACCGCTCGTGCACGGCCTGCCTGCTGCACCACATGGCGATGAAGGCCGGCCGGCGCCTCTACTGGGATCCGAGGCGCGAGCGCTTCAAGAACGACGACGAGGCGAACACGTGGATCTCGCGGCCTCAGCGCTGGCCCTACGTCATCGAGCAGACGTAGGCGCGGCCCCGCACGACTGACGCACCACCAGCGTCGTCTGGAGGAAGATGTCGCGCGCGGGCAGGTCGGGTCGCTCGATCCGCTCGCGCATCGCCGCCGCGGCAGCCACGCCGATCTCGCGCGTCGGCTGCCGCACCGTCGTCAGCGGCACCGGCAGGTACGCGGCAAACGCCGCGTCATCGAACCCGACGATCCGCACGTCCCGCGGCACCGCAATGCCGGCGGCAAGCAGCGTCCGCATCAGGTCGGCGGCCAGCCTGTCGTTTGCGCAGACCACCGCGTCGAACTGGCTCCGTTGTCGCGCGGCGTCCACGTCGTCGGCGCGCTGCGGGTCGAGCTCCAGCTCCACCGGCACGGCGTCGGCCGGTCCGAGGTCGGCGAGCGCCTCGCGATACCCGGCGTGCCGGGCCTGCACCGTGGGCGCCGCGTGCGGCCGCGCCAGGAACGCGACGCGACGTGCCCCCGCGCGCAGCAGGTGGGACGTCGCGAGGTAGCCGGCGCGCCGGTTGTCGATGCCCACCAGGTCGTAGGGACCCCGCAACGGGTAATCGTAGACCGACCGGTCCAGCAGGACGACGGGGATTCCCGCCTCGTCGAACGCCTCGACAATCCGGCGGTTGACCCGTTCGCGCGGCTCGAGCCCCTCGAGCGGGGCGAAGAACACGCCCGACACCCGACGCTGCACGTACTGCTGACACACCGCCCACGCTGCCTCGGCCCGCAGGGCGGGCTCGGCCGGCAGTCCCGTCCGCACGAACGCCGCCGACGCCGAGGCCGGCGCCGTGATCAGGCCGTCGAGCATCGGCTCGAAGATGTCGGTGTTGGGCGCGTCGGGCACGAGCACGCCGAAGGTCAACGCGTCTGTCGCGGCACGGGGGACGACGAACGTCCCCGCGCCGACCCGCCTGACGACGAGGCCAGCGCGCCGGAGGTCCTGGAGGGCGCGCCCCACGGTGATGCGCGACGTGTCGAACATCCGCACGAGCTGCGCCTCGCTCGGCAGGCGCGCGCCCGGCGGCCAGTGCCCTGCCTCGATCTGCTGCTTCAGCGTGTCGAAGACCTGCTGGTAGCGAGGGATGCGACTGTCGCCGTCTGGCATACGAAAAAGATATGACAACTATGTCCCTTACACAACATCGCCAAAGAAATGTGCAGCAGCAACACTGAAAATTGGCTTGGTTGTCACACGCCAATGGTTATACTCATTTGAGGTCGCCGCGACGGCGGCCAAAGGGGGAGGTACCTATGGCCACGGCTGTCAGTCGCCAGCACTACCTCGTCGCGAGCGACTTCGACCAGACGCTGAGCTACAACGACTCCGGCGTCGTCCTCAGCGAAATCATCGGGGCATCCGACTTCGAGGCGAAGGTGGCTGGTCTCGCGCGCAGCAACCTCGTGCAGCAGGGCGGCGAGCTCGCCTACCTGCTGCGCCACGACCCGGAGTTCCGGCGCGTCAGGCGTGAACACCTCGTCGAAGCCGGCAGGCGCGTCCGCCTCAAGCGCGACATCCGGCACCTGGTCGATCTGCTTGGATCCGGGGTGGACGGGCGCACGTTCTCCTTCTTTGTCATCTCGGCGGCGCCCCGCGAAGTCATCTGTGCCGCGCTCGAGGGCATCGTGCCACCCGACCACATCTTCGGGACGGAGCTCGCCTACGACGAGTCCGGCGAGGTGAGCGCCGTCGTCCGCGTGCCCGCCGGCTACGGCAAGGTCGCCGTCCTCGAGGAGCTCGAGGCGCGTCTCGAGGTGCCGCCTCACCGCACCATCTACGTGGGGGACGGCAGCTCCGACGTGCACGTGATGCTGCACGTGAACAACCGGGACGGCTTCACCATCGCCGTCTCCGAGAACCCGCACCTGGCGCGCATCGCCAGGCGCACCGTCATCAGCGACAGCGCGTTCAGCGTGGTGGCCCCTGCCCTCCGGCACGTGGCCGGGTGGGACCACGCCCGGCTGCGCGAGCTGTTTGCCAGCTACGGCCTGTCCATCGCCGAGTGGGAGCGGACGCGGACCGACTGGCTGACGCTGAGCGAGATCGAACCCGCCGAGGGAGTGCGGACCGCATGAGCCAGTTCCTGACGCCCGACGTGATTGGCTGGGCGGCGACCGCCGTGTTCACGGCGTCGTACTTCACGCGCCAGCAGGACACGCTGCGGCGCGTGCAGATGGGAGGCGCGGCGATGTGGCTGGCCTATGGCGTCGCCACGCGGGCGCTGCCCGTCATCACCGCGAACATCCTGGTGCTGGCGGCCGCTACATGGGCCGAGCGACAACGCGCGCGGTCGTGATCATCTGACCCGCGTGGCGCGCGGAGTGCTCCGCGGCGTGCACCAGCAGCCCGAACACCGTCGTCGGCAGGGCCGCACGGCCGACGTACCGGGGCTCCCACAACGTGGTCTCAGGCGTGCCGACGACCTGCGCTATCGCGGCGTCGATGGCGGCGGCGATGTCGTCGAGCAGCGTCGCGGCTGTCGGCCGCGGGTCGCCCGGCGTGCCCTCGGCCTTGAGGAAGGCGAACTGTTCCGGCGCGAGGGACTCGCCGCGCGCATAGGTGAGCAGCCGGTCGAGGCTGCCCACCAGATGGCGCGCGTGGAACCCGAGGGATGCCGCGCCGCCGGGCCGCTCCCACAACGCCTCGGCATCGAGGCCCGCGAGCGCGCGCGCCGCGTCCTCGCGCACCTGCAGCAGCGCGTGCACCACGGGCTGGAGCGGCGCGGCCACGCCGGGCAGCGGCCCGCGCAGCCACACTTCCGCCGGTCCTCGAAGCCTGACCTCGAGCCCGGTCGCCGGCTCGATGTCGATCACGCGTACGTCGCCGCCGCCATGCCACAACCGTACGCGCGTGGCGTCGGCCATCGGGCGCGGCAGCCGCTCCGCCCACTCGACGGCGAGCACGCCGTCTCCGGCGCCGAGCTCCTCGATCCCGACGTCGTCCACCTCGCCTTCCCGCAGGCGGTAGAGGTCTGCGTGGAAGAGGGGCCGCTGCCCGCCGCGGTACTCCTGCACCAGCGTGAACGTGGGGCTGCTCACTTCCCCTTCCGGTATCTGGAGTCCGGTGGCCATGCCGCGCACGAAGGCGGTCTTGCCCGCGCCGAGGTCGCCGTAGAGGAGCACGACGGAACCGGGAGGCAGTTGCCGCGCGAGATCGGCGGCGATGCCGGCCGTCACCTCGGGACCGCTGCTGACGACGCGCATCATTCACCCCCCTCCCGGCCGGACGGGCCGCGCCGCTCGGCGGACAGCTCCAGCACCGCGTCGCCCAGGTGATCCAGCAGGTCGCCTGCCGTGAGCGCCGCCTCGCCGACGTCCGCCTCCGCGAGGTCGCCGGCTAGGCCGTGCAGGTAGACGCCAAGCTTGCTGGCGCCTTCCGCGTCGAGCAGCTGCGCGAAGAGCCCGGCGATTACGCCCGTGAGCACGTCGCCCGTGCCGCCGGTGGCCATGCCGGGGTTGCCCGTCAGGTTGATGGCCACCGACCCTTCGGGCGTGGCCACGAGCGTGCGATGCCCCTTGAGGACCACGTACAGGTGGTGCGTCGAGGCGAACATGCGCGCCACCTCGAGGCGCTCGCCCTGCACCTGGTCGACGGTCAGGCCCGTCAGCCGCGCCATCTCGCCGGGATGCGGCGTGATGATGACGTCGAGCCCGTCGCGCGCCTGGAGCCGCGCCGGGTCTCCCGCGAAGGCGTTGAGCGCATCGGCGTCGAGCACGAGCGGCACGCCGCTCTGCTCCAGGAGGCCATGCACGAAGGCCGTCACCCCCGGCCCCTGTCCGAGGCCCGGCCCCACGGCGATGACGTCAGCCGGCGCCGCGAGCACGCGTTCCAGCGCCGCCTCGGTCACCTGCCCCTCGTCGTCCTCGGGCAGGCCGATGGTCATGTACTCGGGGGCCATCGCGGCGACGACGGGCTGCACCGAACGCGGCACCGCGAGGCTGACCAGCCCGGCGCCGGCGCGCAGCGCCGCCATGCCGGCGAGGTGTGCGGCGCCGCTCTTGCCCATCGACCCGGCCACGATGAGGAGGCGCCCGAAGTCGCCCTTGTGGGCCTCCGGGTCGCGCGGCTCGAGCACGCCGCGCATCATCGGCCGCGTGATGACCTCCACGTACGGGCCGTCGACGCGCTCGATGATCGCGGCGGGAATGCCGATGTCGGCGACGACCAGGTCGCCGCACATGCGCTGGGCCGGCGGCAGCACGTGGCAGATCTTCGGGGCGCCGAGCGCGACGGTCAGCGTGGCGCGCACCGCATCGCCGCGCACGACATGGGTGTCGGCCGACAGGCCGCTCGGCACGTCCACCGAGACCACGGGAATGCCCGACGTGCCAAGGTCGCCGACGATCGTCGGGTACATGCCGCCGAGCGGCTCGCGCAACCCCGTGCCGAACATCGCGTCGACGATGAGGTCGCACGCGAGGATCTCGGACGAGTGGAGCTCCCAGTCCTGCTCGTCGGCGATCTCGACCACCGAGACGCCGAGCCGCCCGAGGATCTCGAGGTTGTGGCGCGCGTCGCCCTTCACGTCCGCGATGCGCCCGATGACAAACACCGGTACGTCGCCGATACGCTCGAACAGCGTGCGCGCGATCACGAAGCCGTCGCCGCCGTTGTTGCCGCGGCCGGCGATGACCGCCACACGCC
Source organism: uncultured Vicinamibacteraceae bacterium (assembly GCA_964430855.1). Lineage (GTDB taxonomy): Bacteria > Acidobacteriota > Vicinamibacteria > Vicinamibacterales > Vicinamibacteraceae > JAEZDP01. The sequence continues at coordinate 12,719 of CAYSHC010000049.1, read as the reverse complement.
TGAGCTGCATCTCCGAGAACGAGGCCTCGATGGCCGCAACGACCTGCCGCCCGGCGTTCTCCATGAGCACGAGCGACGGGACGCCCAGGTCGTCGATGGTCGCGCGATCGGCCTCGCGCATCTGTTCCGCTGTGAGCACACGCATGGTGAGAGTCCGAGCGTCAGTGTAATACTTGCCACGCGATGGTGAAGGAGCGTGCGTGGCGGTCGTGGTGAACATCGACGGGCGGCTGTTCGGCGAGGCCGATGCCAGGGTGTCCGTCTTCGATCACGGGTTCCTGTATGGAGAGGGCGTCTACGAGGTCCTGCGGACCTACGACCGGCGGCTCTTCCTGTTCCCCGAGCACATGGCCCGGCTGCATGCGTCGGCCCGACGGATCGCGCTGGCCTGCCCCATCGGCGACGACGAGATGCTGGCGCGCATCCGCGAGACCATCGCTGCTGCCGCGCTGCCCGGCGAGGCATACGTGCGCATCATGCTCACGCGCGGCGTCGGCGACCTCGTCTACGACCCCGCGGCCTGCCCCACGCCGACGCTCGTCCTCATCGTCAGGCCGCAGGCGAGCCTGCCTGACGAGATCGCCCGCGAGGGCGTGCGCCTTGCCCTGGTGTCCGTGATCCGCAACCTGCGCGACAGCGTGGACCCCGCCATCAAGTCGAACAACCTGCTCAACAACGCGCTTGCTGCACAGGAAGCCCGCGCGCGTGGCGCCTTCGAGGCGCTGATGCGCAACCATCGCGGCGAGCTGTGCGAGTGCGCGAGCTCGAACGTCTTCCTCGTCCGCGACGGCGTGGTGCTGACGCCGCCGCCGGAGGCGGGATTGCTGCTCGGCATCACGCGCGCGTTCGTGATGGAGCTGGCCGCGAGGCTTGGCATCGAAGTCCGCGAGACGACGCTGCGCGAGGACGACCTCGCGTCGGCCGACGAAGCGTTCATCACCAGCTCGACGAAGGAAATCGTCCCGGTGGTGGCCGTGGACGCGCAGCGGATTGGCGGCGGCACGCCCGGTGCCGTGACGCGGCGGCTCATGGACGCGTTCAGGAACGCGGTCCCCGAGCGCCTGACGTAGCGCGCCGTGCGGAGCCGCGTGGCGAGGTCGCCCCGGCGATGAGGACAGGACGGCTCAGAGATGAGGACGGACGGCTCAGTGATGAGGCTCGGAGATGAGGAGCAGGACGGCTCGGAGATAAGGAGCAGGACGGCTCGGAGAGCCGTCCCTACCAGTCGGTGACCGGCGGGCACGCGCACATCAGGTTGCGGTCGCCGTACGGGTTGTCGATGCGCCCGACGGCTGGCCACACCTTCGTCTGCCGCAGGTACGGCAGCGGGAACGCCGCCTGCTCGCGGGAGTACGGCCGGTCCCACGTATCGGCGGTGACCACCGCGGCGGTATGCGGCGCGTGCTTCAGCACGTTGTTCTTCGGGTCGGCCTGTCCGTCGATGACGGCCTGAATCTCGGCCCGGATGGCCAGCATCGCGTCGCAGAACCTGTCGATCTCCGCCTTGTCCTCGCTCTCGGTCGGCTCGATCATCAGCGTGCCCGGCACCGGGAACGAGACCGTGGGCGCGTGGAAGCCGGAGTCCATCAGGCGCTTGGCCACGTCCATCTCGTCGATGCCCGACTGCTGCTTGAGCGGCCGCAGGTCGAGGATCAGCTCGTGGGCGACGCGCCCGTGGCGGCCCGTGTAGAGCACGGGAAAGGCGCTCTCGAGCCGCGCCTTGATGTAGTTGGCGTTGAGGATGGCGTACCGCGTCGCCTCCGTCATGCCCTCGCCGCCGAGCAGCGACACGTAGGCGTACGAGATCAGCAGGATGCTCGCGCTGCCCCACGGCGCGGCCGACACGGCGTGGATTCCCTGCGCGCCGCCCGTGGCCACGACCGGGTGTGACGGCAGGAACGGCGCGAGGTGGGCCGCGACGCCGATGGGGCCCATGCCGGGACCGCCGCCGCCGTGCGGGATCGTGAACGTCTTGTGCAGGTTGAGGTGGCAGACGTCCGCGCCGATGAGCGCGGGGCTGGTGAGGCCGACCTGCGCGTTCATGTTGGCGCCGTCCATGTACACCTGCCCGCCGTGCGCGTGGACGATCTCGCAGATCTCGCGGATGGCGTCCTCGTAGACGCCATGCGTGGACGGATAGGTGACCATCACCGCGGCCAGGTCGTCGGCATGGGCCTCGGCCTTGCGCCGCAGGTCCTCGACGTCGATGTTGCCTGCGTCGTCGCAGGCCACGACGACGACGGACATGCCGGCCATGACCGCGCTCGCGGGGTTGGTGCCGTGCGCCGACGAGGGGATCAGCACCACGCGGCGCCGGTCGTCACCGCGCGAACGGTGCCAGGCGCGGATCACCATGAGGCCGGCCAGTTCCCCCTGGGCGCCCGAGTTGGGCTGGAGGGACACGGCGGCAAAGCCGGTGACCTCGCACAGCGCGCGCTCGAGCTCGCGGAAGACCTGCTGGTAGCCGGCCGCCTGCTCGACGGGCACGAACGGGTGCAGGCGCGAGAAGCCCTCCCACGTCAGCGGCAGCATCTCCGCGGCCGCGTTCAGCTTCATCGTGCACGAGCCGAGCGGGATCATCGAGGTGTCGAGGCCGATGTCCTTCCGCTCGAGCTGGCGGATGTAGCGCGTGAGCTGCTGCTCCGACCTGTGCGTCGTGAAGACCGGATGCTGCAGGAACGCCGACTGGCGACGCAGTACCTCCGGAATGATGGTCCCGGCGTCGGTGGCGACGGCCGCCACGTCTCGCCCGGCCGCGCGCGCGAAGACGCCTGCCACGTCTTCGACGTCGGCGTCCGTCGTCGTCTCGTCGAAGCTGACGCCGATGGCGCCGTCGGCGAAATAGCGCAGGTTGATGCCCTCCGCCTCGGCTTCCCGGCGGACGGAGGCCGCGTCCACGCCGGTGATGCGCAGCGTGTCGAAGTACACGGCGTTGTGCTGGGTCAGGCCAAGCTGCGCGACGGCGCCGGCCAGGGCGACAGCCTGCCGATGGACGCGCGAGGCAATGCGCGTCAGCCCCTCGGCGCCGTGATAGACCCCGTAGAAGCCGGCGATGTTGGCCAGCAGCGCCTGCGCCGTGCAGATGTTCGACGTGGCCTTCTCGCGGCGGATGTGCTGCTCGCGCGTCTGGAGGGCCATGCGGTAGGCCCGGTTGCCCTGCGCGTCCACGGAGACGCCGATGAGCCGTCCGGGGGCCTGGCGCACGTACGCGTCGCGCGTCGCGAAGTACGCCGCATGCGGCCCGCCGTAGCCGAGCGGAACGCCGAAGCGCTGGGCCGACCCGAGCACCACGTCGGCGCCGAGTTCTCCCGGCGGCGTGAGCAGCGTCAGGGCCAGCAGATCGGCCGCCACCGCGACCAGGGCGCCGGCCGCGTGGGCCGCGTCGACGAGCGGCGCGAGGTTGCGTACCTCGCCGTTGCCGTCAGGGTACTGCACCAGCACGCCGTACGCGTCCTCGGGTACGGCGTCGAGCGACGCCACGCGCTCGACGTGGATGTCGAGCGGCTCGGCCCGCGACACGAGCACGTCCCACGTCTGCGGGAACACCTCGCCCACGACGAGGAAGCGCCGGCTGGTGGCGGGCTTCTTCGTGACACGTCGCAGCAGCGTCATCGCCTCGGCCGCCGCCGTCGCCTCGTCGAGCAGCGACGCGTTGGCGACGTCCATGGCCGTCAGGTCGCTCACGAGCGTCTGGAAGTTGAGCAGCGCCTCGAGGCGTCCCTGCGCAATCTCGGCCTGGTACGGCGTGTAGGCCGTGTACCAGCCGGGGTTCTCGAGCACCATGCGCTGGATGACGGCCGGCAGGTGCGTGCCGTAGTACCCCATCCCGATGAAGGAGCGCGCGACGACGTTGCGCCGTTCGATGGCGCGCAGCCGGGCAAGGAACGCGGCCTCGTCCTCGGCACGCGGCTCGCTGAGCGGGGCCTGGCGCCGGATGTGCGGTGGCACCACCTCGTCGATCAGCGCGTCGAGCGAGGCGACGCCCAGCGTCGCGAGCATCGCGTCGCGATCGGCCGGACGTGGACCAATGTGCCGTGAGGCAAACGAGGCGGCGGACGGTTCAGTCATGGAGTGCGTACGCGGCGCGCCGGCGGGCCCGTCAACCAACGTGCGCCGTGTAGGCGGCCGCGTCGAGCAGCGCGTCGAACTCGGTCGGGTCGGCAACCTTCAGGCGGATCAGCCAGGTCGCATGCGGGTCGGAATTGACCGTCTCCGGCGCCGACGAGACGGCCTCGTTGACGGCGACGACCTCGCCGGACACGGGCGAGAAGAGCTCCGACACCGCCTTCACCGACTCGATGGTGCCGAACACCTCGCCCTGCGCCAGCGCGCGCCCGACCTCGGGCAGCTCGACGAAGACCACGTCGCCCAGCTGCGCCTGGGCGTAATCGGTGATCCCCACGTCGGCGTGGTCGCCGTCGCGGCGCACCCACTCGTGGTCGCGCGTGTACTTCAGGTCTTCGGGGTATGCCACGTCTAGCTCCTTGGACGCTTGTAGAACGGCATGGGCACCGCGCGCGCCGCGGCGCGGCGGCCACGCACGCCCACCTCCACGGTGTCGCGGCCGGCGTGCTCGGCCGGCACGTACGCCATGGCGATGTTCTTCTTCAGGAACGGCGTCCTGGTGCCGCTCGTGACGACGCCCACGGGCGTGCCGTCCACCAGGACGGGATATCCGTGGCGCGCGATGGCGCGGTCGTCGACCATCTCCAGCCCGACGAGCGCGCGGGGGACGCCCTCGGCCTTCTGGCGGCGCAGCACCGCCGCGCCGACGAAGGGCTCCGTCTTGTTCCAGCCGACGACCCAGCCGAGGCCCGCCTCGAGCACCGAGGTCGTCTCGTCCATGTCGTTGCCGTAGAGCCGCATGCCGGCCTCGAGCCGCAGCGTGTCGCGGGCGCCGAGGCCCGCCGGCACGAGTCCGGCCTCCCGGCCTTCGTCGAGCAGCGCCTGCCAGACGCGCGCGGCCTGGGCGGGCGGCACGAAGATCTCGAACCCGTCCTCGCCCGTGTACCCCGTGCGCGACACCGTCCCGCGTACGCCGGCGATCTCGCCGTGGTCGAAGCGGTAGTACTTCAGCGACGCCAGGTCGACGCCGGTCAGCGGCTGGAGGATCGCGGCCGCCGCCGGCCCCTGGAGCGCCAGCAGCGCGTACCGCCGGCTTGCGTCCACCATCACCGCATCGTCGAAGGCCGACAGGTGGCTGCGGATCCAGGCGGCGTCCTTCGCGATGTTGGCCGCGTTGACGACGAGCAGGAAGTGATCGTCGGCGAGCCTGTAGACCAGGATGTCGTCGACGATGGTGCCTTCGGGCGTGGCCAGCACCGAGTACTGGATCTGCCCCACGGCGAGCCGGGACGCGTCGTTGGTCGAGATGGCCTGCACGGCGGCCAGCGCGTCGGCGCCGGCAATCTCGATCTCGCCCATGTGGCTCACGTCGAAGAGCCCGGCGCGCTCGCGCACGGCCAGGTGTTCCTGCGTGATGCCGGTGTACTCGACGGGCATGTGCCAGCCGCCGTACGGCACCATCCGGGCCTTCAGGGCGAGATGCGTCGAGTGGAGCGGGGTGGTCTGGAGAGCGCTGGTGTCGTCGGCCATGTGCCTCGAGCGTGCCAGGCACTGAGCCCTGCGCGCAGGCAGGCGGTGCCGCAACCGTGACACCGTACTATGCCGGTGCGGAAGGGTCAACGGCCCGCCGCTGCCTGCCGTGGCGCGCCCCGGCGCACGGGCGACCGCCTATGTCTCGGGGATGGCCTCGCCCTTGATCTTGATGTTGCGGAAGTACACCGTGTTGCCGTGATCCTGCAGCAGGATGTGCCCGCTGTCGGCCTCGCCGAACCCCGGGTAGATCTTGTACTTGCTGATCTCGACCAGGCGGCGGAAGTCGTCGGTGCCCCGCTCGTACTCGAGCAGCTTCCGGCCGTTCAGCCAGTGCTCGACCTTGCGGCCCTTCGACACGATGTGCGCGGTGTTCCATTCCCCGACGGGACGGACGGGCTTGTCGGCGGGGGCCGCGATCATGTCGTAGAGGCTCCCGAGCGTGCGGTTGCCGTCGCGCCCCATCTTCGCGTCCGGATGCTCCGCATCGTCGAGCAGCTGGTACTCGAGGCCGATGGCCGACCCACGGCCGGGCGTGCCCAGCTTCTCCGTGACGAAGTACTTGATCCCGGAGTTGGCGCCGGGCGTCAGCCTGAAGTCCACCTTGAACTCGAAGTCGGCGTACTCGTCGACGGTCACGATGTCGCCACCGTGCGCGGCTTCCCCGCCGCCAGACTCGAGGACGACGAGGGCGCCGTCGCGGACCTCCCAGCCCTTGTCGGGGAACGTGTCGCCGTGGGCGTTGCGCCAACCCGCGGTGCTCACGCCGTCGAACAGCAGGCGCCAGCCCTCGGCTTCTTCCTCGGGGGTGAGGGTATTGGGCGCGGGATCGCCGCTCGCAGTGGCGGCCTCACCCGTCGGGACGGCGCCACCGGCCGGCGCCACGGCCTCGTCGGCGGCCGGCCCTCCGTTGCAGCCCGAAAGTGCCAGTGCGCCGGCGATCACGAGGCCGGCAGGAACGCATACGCTGTGCAGTCGTCGAGTCATGATCCCCTTGCTCCCCGCGCCAGCGGCACCGGAGCCGCGGTCGCGCGCCTGGACCTGATGTGCGGCGTCAGTCTACCCCGGCGCCGCGCCTCCGGGGAGAGGGCTACCCGACGTCCGACCCGAGTGGGTGTGCGACCGCGCGCCACCCGCCTGGCAGGTTCGGGGAGTGCTGCCCGGCGTTGGCGGCACGGCGGTCGTCTGCCGCCAACCTCCAGAAACTCCAGCACTTGGCCCACCGGCAGGGGACTTGACTCCGTGCCCGTCTCGGGCTATGCTCGGTACCAAGTATCATGTACGCGGCACAGACTCACGGGCCAAGGCCCGGCATCCGTCATTCCTATGACACGCGGGTACGGATCTTTCCGACACGCGGTCGACGGCTGCTCTGAGACTGTTGTTGGCGGCCTGACCGCGCCAGCCGTCGACACCCTTCCACATCAACAACTCGATTAGTTCGACCTGAACGCCCGGCGTAGTGCCCTGTGCGCTCCGTCCGCGGCGACCTGCACGTGCGTCTGGTACGCACGTCAGAGGAGTGTTCCACCATGAACAACCCGTATCACGTCCTGGCGTGCCTGACCGGTCACCCCGACGCGTCGTCCCTCGCGGAAGACCTGACGCGCTGGCATGACCGGATGGTCAACCATGTGCGTCGCTACGGCGCCAGTCCTTCCGCCAACTGCTGCGACGACGATGACGATTGTCCGCGCGAGGAGGCGACCCAGCTCTGGGCCGCGGCGCGGCGCGTCTTCGGCGAGCAGGCGGCCCAGCTCCGGTTCCTGTCCGCCCAGGCGACCGGCGGCGCGTCGTGAGCGAACCTCCGCTCCGACTCCTGCGCCAGGCGACGCTGCAGCACGACATCGAGGCAACCGGTCTGATCGCGGACACGTGCAGCCGGTTGCCCGTGCCGTTCTGGCAGCGGCGGTTCGCCGCCCGTGCGTTCGGCGCGCCGACCCTCCCGCCCGTCGATCGCGACTGGAGCGGCGGGGCCTCGGTGCGCCGTCTGCGCCTCGGTGAGCCGCTCTTCCTGCTCCAGACCTCCGCGGCGCTGTGGGCGCTGTCCCCGGGCGGACGCCACGATCTCCTGGAGGTGTGCGACGCCCTCGATGACCTCGACGGCGCCGCAGGCCGCAGCTTCATCGGCATCCTGGGCGTCGTGTGCGATCCGCAGATCGGCCATCCGGCCCCGCTGCTCTCCACCCCGCACGTCCCCGGGCGGCCCGAGCCCATGGTGGGCGTGCTGTCCTGGCTCGACGCCGCGGCCGTCTTCGAGGACGGCCTTGCCTTCCTGACCTCCCGCACCGTTCGCGCCGAGCTGTCGCTGGCCGTCCAGTCGCTGCAGCGGATGCACGGCGAGTGCTGTCCGCCCGCGAGCACCCCATCACACGACGCCGTCCGGCGCTGACGTCTCAACGTCCCGACGCTGCATCGCTGCCGGGCGTGCGCCCGCGCGACGCCGCAGGCCCTTCGTGGACCATCGCCGAGCCTGATACCACGGCGTCCGGATAGCCCTCGGACCTTTCACCCTCGGTCGCCAGTCCCGGTGTGTCGGCGCGGCCGTCGCGCGCCGGTGCGTCGCCCCCCGTGCCCTGTCCCGCGTCGCACGACGTGCCAGGCCGCGTGCCGTACGAGAGGTGGGACTGGAGGGTGTGGTAACTGATGTCGAGCACCCGGCATGCCTCGCGCTTGTTGCCGTGCGTCTGCGCAAGCACGAGCCGCGCGTACCGGCTCGCCCACGCGCGGAGCGAGTTGTCCTGGTCGTACGGTGACGGCCCGAGCACTTCGTGGTATCGGCCCACCACCGATTCCGGGAGATCGCCGATGTCGATGGCCTCGCTTGCCGCCAGCGTGACGGCGCGCTCGATGACGCGTTCGAGCTCCCTGACGTTTCCCGGCCACTCGTGCACGATCAGCGCATCGCGTGCACGCGTTGTCAGGCGGTACTTCCGGCCCTCGCCGTACCGCGCCAGGAACCGCTCGGCGAGCAGCGGGATGTCCTCACGGCGCGCGCGCAGTGGCGGCACCGTGATCTCGACGGCATTGAGCCGGTAGTAGAGATCGCGCCGGAACGTGCCGGCCGCGATGGCGCTGCTGAGTGGCCTGTTGGTGGCCGCGATGATGCGGACGTCGAGCTGCCGCATGCCGTGCCCGCCGACACGCTCGACGGCGAGGTCCTGGATCGCACGCAGCAGCTTCGCCTGGGCTGCCGACGAGAGGTCGGCAACCTCATCGAGGAACAGGGTGCCGCCGTCGGCCGTCTCGAACTTCCCCCGGCGGCCGCGGACGCCCGTCGCCGTGCGCTCCTCGATGCCAAACAACTCCGCCTCGATGAGCGACTCGACGATCGCCGCGCAGTTGACGGCGACGAACGGCCCGCGGCGCCTTGCGCTCAACGCGTGCACGCGACGCGCGACGAGCTCCTTGCCGACGCCGCTCTCGCCCTCGATGAGGACGCTGAAGCTGCGCGACGCCACGCGTGCGATGCGCTCGTGCAGGCGCCTGATGGCATCGCTCCGACCCACGATGCCGCCGGCCCCTCCCGGCTCCGGGTCGTCGCCCGAGACGATGGGCTGCGGGCGCCGGACCAGTCGCGGCACGAAGCGCGAGACCAGGTGCAGGGCGGCCTGGACGTCGGGATCGGTGAGCCGCTCGGGCGGCCACGCGGCGAAGCGGACGCCGTTGTCCGCCTCGATGACCACGCGCGGCGCTCCGGCCGGCGCGTGATCGCCCTCGTCGGCGTCGAGGACCCGCAGCATGGACAGGCCGCACATCTGCGCCGTGAGCAGTTCGGCCTGGTCGATGCCGTCCGCCGTATCGTGCAGGACCAGCGTGACCAGGATCTCGAGCAGGCGGTCGAGGCCCGCCTGGTTCGCGGTCCTGCCTGCCAGCGTCATCACGGGTCGGTCGTTCATCGCGCTCACCTCGAAGCAGACCAGCTGCCGACGCCTTCCCTTTCAAGCCAGGTACCGGCCGCGGGAGTCTCTCGCGCAGGTCGAATGCCGGCAAACAGGATGTCGCCGTGTCCGCCGTGCGCGGCCCGGCGCGGTTCTGTGTAGTTGCTACTCACGCGAGTCGGCGACCCACTGTTCCTTCCCACATCAGCCCGCTCTCGTAGACCACCGCGTGCCTGCTGATCCGATAGACCCAGCATCGGACGACAAGGGCCTGGCGCTGCCGTTCGGCGCTCCCGGCCCGCTCGCGATAGCGCACCGTCAGCGTGCGGCCCGGCCGCAGCGCCGCGGGTCCCCTGATGCAGACACCGCCCGGTGACGCGTCGACGACGTCGACGGATCGCACGCCCGGAACGCTCACGCTCAGGCCGTCAGGTATCTCGCCGCCGTACCAGCGCGTCAGGAGGCGCCGCTCGCCGAGGACGAAGTCGGACATGTCAGCACTCCTTCCACGTGAAGGCCTGCTCGTCCAGGCACAGCAGGCGCCAGCGCTGCGTCGTGCCGAGCACCCGGATGGCGTACTGCCGGTCGTCGGGGCCGGCCACGTAGATGGAGCCCGACGAAGCGGTGCGTCGTGGCGTGAACACGATCAAGGGCGATACGCCGAAGCGCACCGGCGCGTCATCGGCGGACAGCGTGCCTGCCTCGTCGGTTGTCGGGATCGTGTTGACGATGGCGAGCCGGGCGCCTCGCTCGCGAAACACGGGGCGTGGCGGCGCCGTCGCGTGGTCCACGCCCGCGGCGATCTCGGCATTCTTCACGCCGTTGCCGTTGCCGTCTTCGAACTCCTCCAGCACATCGCCCATGGCGTCCGGCGTCAGGCGCACGCCGATGGCGGCGCCGGATGTGCGCGCACGCCGCGCCAGCTGCTGAAGGTCGTGCATGAGCATTCGCGCCGCCTCGCGGCCGGCCTGGTGCCGCCGGAGATCACGGAGGGCCTCGAGTCCGGCCACGCCGACGACGAACATCAATGAAACGACGACCAGGGCCTCGACCGTCGATAACCCCGCCGACGGGCCGACGGCGGCATGGCGCGATCGGCGGGGCCGCCCGTCGCACGGGCGTGCCCCGGACGCCGGCCCCACCGTCCCGCTCACGACTGGCCCTGCGTCGGCCGCTCGGCGGCCTTGCCCACGGTGAGCAGCGGCCGCAGGCGCAGGAACGCCTTCTCGCCGATGCCCTTCACCTGCATCAGGTCTTCAATCTTCGCGAACGGCCCGTGCTTCTCGCGATGCTCGACGATGCGGCGCGCCGTGGCGGGCCCGATGCCGGGCAACGCCTCGAGCTGCGCCGGCGTCGCGGTGTTGAGATCGACCTGATCGGTCGCCGCTGGACGGGCCGGGGTCTCCTGCACGGTCGCCTCCGGTGCGGGGGTACTGCTCGCGGCGGCTGGTGCCAGCAGCGCGCCGAAGAACGTCAGAATCACCAGGCTCTTCATCGTTGGCCTCCTTGCTCCGAGCGCGCGACGCGGCACCGGCCGGCCATCGGCGTACACCCTTCGAAGGGCGCTCGGGCCACGTCGTACACGCACGCCTCATGGGGAGCAAGGGGCGGGCCATCGCCGCCATGTCGCGCCGATACGTCACAACCTGCTGACCTGTCGCGTGTTGCCGGATGGAGGCCGCTGCTCCGCGTGGCAGGTCAGACGCGCCCGGCGGTAACAGCGGTTGACGGAGGTCAATCGGCGTTGCCAACGGAGGCCTGCTGTCCGTCCGCACCCTCCGGGTGATCCTCTCCGCGGGATCTTCGGCCGTCCTCCGCGTGCGCACAGCCCGACCGACACGACGGGCAGGGGCGGGACAAGACCTTGATGGGGTGTGAAGGAAGCGCGAGAGGGGGCGCGCGACGCCGGCCGGAAGGCTTGGGGGACTGCCCGTCGATGTCGGTCGGGACCGACGCCGCGCATCAGCCGACCGAGCAAGAGCACTGCCAGCGTCGGATCGGCACCATCGGCGGCGATGGCCGAGCGGCAGGCGGGCGTGGGACGCCGCGCGTTGCGCGCGGCGTCAACCGGAGGCGACGTGCGGTGCGCCGATGACGCGCGTCAGCTGGCCGGGACGGCGCCCTGCGTGCGCGCCCATTCCACAGTCGCGCGCAGCCCTTCCTCGAGGCCGACGATGGGACGGTATCCGAGCAGCCGCTCGGCCTTGCTGATGTCGGCGAGCGAGTCGCGGACGTCGCCGGCGCGCGGCTCCCCGTACGTGGGGGCGATGTCGGTGCCGATGATCCGCTGGAGCGTGGTCCAGAGGTCGTTGAGCGAGATGCGGTGTCCCGTCGCGACGTTGATCACCTCGCCGCTCACGTCGGTGTCGGCGGTCGCGGCGCGCAGCACGCCGTCGACGACGTTGGCCACGTAGGTGAAGTCGCGTGTCTGCTCGCCGTCACCGTAGATGGTGGGCGACCGGCCCTCGAGCGCGTGACGGACGAACAGCGAGATCACGCCGGAGTACGGCGACGAGGGATCCTGCCGCGGGCCGAACACGTTGAAGTAGCGGATGGTCACGGTCGACAGGCCGTAGAGTGACGTGAACATCTGCATGTACTGCTCGGCGACGAGCTTCTGGAGCGCGTATGGCGAGAGCGGCGCCGTCGGCATGTCCTCGCGCTTCGGCAGCGTCGCGCTGTTGCCGTATGCCGAGGAACTGCCGGCATACACGACCCGCGACACGCCGGCATCGCGCGCGGCGACCAGCACGTTCAGCGCGGCGTCGATGTTGGCCCTGTTGGACGTGATGGGGTCGGCGACCGACCGGGGCACCGACGGGATGGCCGCCTGGTGCAGCACGATGTCGACGCCCTCGACGGCGCGCCGCGCCACGTCGATGTCGGCCAGGTCGCCCTCGATGAACTCGACGTCGGGCACGTGGGCCAGATTGTCACGGTGACCGGTGACCAGATTGTCGACGACGCGGACACGTTCGCCGCGGGCGCGCAGCGCCTCCACCATGTGCGAACCGATGAACCCTGCGCCCCCCGTGACCAGATAGTGAGCCATGTGCCTCCGCCGCCGCGCCAGGCGCGCGCTGTCGCGTCCGATGACGTAATCAGTGTGGCCGTCGACCGATAAGCCGAATTCTGTCGACGACCCGCGAGCGGGCCGTCGTGACGATCATTCCTCTGGGACCGGCATTGCTGACGGCCTCGAGCAACCTACCCGGAGGCTTCGGACGGGCCGTCCTCGAGCGC
>CAYSHC010000048.1:0-26825 GCA_964430855.1 uncultured Vicinamibacteraceae bacterium | reverse complement strand
GGACCCGGACGGGCACCTGTGCGAGGTCGCCTGGAATCCGCAGCTGGAGATCGGACCCGATGACAAGGCCTGACGCCTCGAGATCGCAGAAGCGGCCGTCCACGACAGCCGCGCGGGACGTCGCCGCCGACGACTGGCGGGTGCGCACGCTCGCGCGCGTGCGGGCGCTCATCGAGCGCGCCGCGCCGGGCGTCGTGGAGGAGCGCAAGTGGAAGAAGCCCTCGAACCCTGAAGGCGTCGCGGTGTGGTCGCTCGGCGGCATCATCTGCACCGGCGAGATCTACCGCGACAAGGTGAAGCTGACGTTCATGAAGGGCGCGTCGCTGCCCGCGGAGCACCAGGCCCTCTTCAACGCGAGCCTCGACGGCAACGCGCGCCGCGCCCTCGACATCCGCGAGCACGATGTGCTCGACGAGGGCGCGTTCATCGCCATGGTGCGCGCGGCCGTCGCCCTGAACACGCAGAAGCGAAGCCGGGCAAGAAAGTCCGCCAGGGCGTCGGACGCCTGAGCGGCGGTCCGCGTCAGCGCTCGTTCGGCGGGACCGGCACGATCTGGATGATCGTCGGGTACCGATCGGGCACGGCCCCCGGGATCGGCACCAGGTATCCCGGCGACCCGTTCCACGTGTAGTCCTTCACCGTCACCCCGGGCGGGAAGGCCATCGTCTGCTCGCGGAAGCGGCCCACCTCGAACATGTGCACGGGCGGCGCGTCGTAGACCTCGTTGCCGCGCGTGCGCAGCGCCGTGCGGTAGTAGGCGACGAGCTCCGGGTAGCTGGCCGTTGCGCCGAACAGGTAATAGCGCTGGCCCATGCCGGCGTCGTAGGACCGGAGGAAGCGGGCGGCCGGGTAGATCGGCACCCCGAGCATCTGCTCGGTCGGCGGCTCCTCGCCGGCCACGGCCGAGAGCGCCGCGTTGATGGCCTGGCCGACGGCGCCGCCATCCTGCGCCGGCTGCGGCGACGCCGGCGCGGCGGGGCGCATCGGGGCTGCCGTCGCGGTACCTGCCGCCGGCGCGGCCACCGACGCCGGCGCCGGGCGCGCCGGTGCAGCGGGCGCTGGCTCGGGCTGGCCTGGCGTGGTGCGGCCGACGGGCTGTGGCGGCACGCCTGGAGGCGGGGGCGGCAGCGTCTGCGGCCGCGACTGGGCACCGGCAGGCGTCAGAGGCAGCAATGCCAGACAGAGCGTGAAGAGCACTGCGTGGACCATATGGCACCATTGTAGTCACGCCGCGTCCCCGGACTCCACGTCCGAGGGGGGCGGGGCTGCCGTTGGGTGCGTCATGCGGCCACCGGACGCATGCGGAACGTCAAACTACGGTAGGGTTCGCCGCACGCACGCGGCGGACACGACAGTGAGGGTTTATGGGAAGCACTTTGAAGACGACTGCGCTGCTCGGACTGCTGAGCGCCCTGCTGCTCGTCCTTGGCGACGTGCTCGGCGGACAGCAGGGCCTCATCCTGGCCTTCGGCTTCGCCGTCGTCATGAACTTCGGCTCGTACTGGTTCTCCGACAAGATCGTCCTGCGGATGTACCGGGCCAGGGAGGTGGGGCCGGAGCACCCGCTGCACCAGCTGACGGCGGAGCTCGCACGCCGCGCGTCGCTGCCGATGCCGCGCGTGTACGTCATTCCTGACGCGTCGCCCAACGCGTTCGCGACCGGCCGCAACCCGCAGCATGCGGCGGTCGCCGCGACGGAAGGCATCATGCGCGTCCTCGACAGGAACGAGCTGGCGGGCGTCATGGCCCACGAGCTGGCTCACGTGCGCAATCGCGACATCCTGATCAGCTCCGTGGCGGCCACGATTGCCGCGGCCATCATGATGCTCGCGCGCATGGCGCAGTTTGCGGCGGTGTTCGGCGGCGGGCGCAGCGACGACCGCCAGGGGGCCAACCCCATCGGCCTGCTCGTGGCCATCATCGTCGCGCCGCTGGCGGCGATGCTGATCCAGGCGGCCATCTCGCGGTCTCGCGAGTTCCTCGCCGATGCCACCGGCGCCGAGATCGCCGGGTCGCCCCACGGGCTGGCCAGTGCGCTGCGGAAGATCGAGGCCTACGGCAAGCAGATTCCGCTCGACGCCAACCCGGCGACGGCGCACATGTTCATCATGAAGCCGTTCAGCATGCGCGGGCTGTTTGCGATGTTCAGCACCCACCCGCCGACGGAAGCGCGCATCGCCGCCCTCCTCGGCAAGTAGGAAGGCCCCGGTAGGGACGGCTCTCCGAGCCGTCCTTACCTGTAACCTTTCACCGTCCTTATCTCTCCCCCTTCGCGGCCTTGTCTCTCCCCCCGCGTCCTTGTCGTTCCCCCTTCGCGTCCCTTCCTCTCACCCTTTCCGTCCCTGCCTCACGCCCTTCGACACCTCTTCGATAACCACGGCAGTGGGTTCGAGGACGGCTCGGAGAGCCGTCCCTACCGAGAGCCGTCCCTGCCGAGAGCTGTCGCTAACGCTCGTAGCGGGCGCGGGCGAGGCGCAGCACGCGCCGCACCTCGCGTGCATAGGCAGGGTCGGGGTACGCGTCGCGGTAGATCCGCCCGTACTTCTCGCGCAGGTCCGGCGCCGTTTCGTCGAGGAAACGGAAGAAGTGCGCGCGGGTGCCGTCCTTGAGGTACAGCACGTTGCCGCCCATCAGCGGGATGTCGAGGTCGGCCAGCGCCCGCACGGTTGCCTCGATGCGTGCCGGCTGCGTGGAGAAGCCGGGGACGAGCGGCGACATGAACACGCCGGCCCGCACGCCCGCGTCGAGCAGCCGCCGGACCGCCCTGAGCCGTTGCATCGGCGGGGCGGCGCCGGGTTCGAGCTGCGAGGCGACCGCGGCGTCCACCGTGGGGACGCTCATGTACACGGTGGTCTTGTTGCAGTCGCGCGACATCCGCGCCAGCACGTCGGCGTCGCGCACCACCATGGGGCCCTTGGTCACCAGACCCACGGGGACCTGCGCGCGCGCGAGCACCTCGAGGCAGCCGCGCGTCAGCCTGTAGTCGCCTTCGACCGGCTGGTACGGGTCGGTCGCGGTGCCCAGCGCGACGAGTTCCCGGCCGAACGAGGGGCGGTCCACCTCGCGCGCGAGGACGTCGACGACGTTCCGCTTGATCAGGATGACCTGCGAGAAGTCGTCGCCGGCGCCGAGCTCGAGCTGCGTCTGATAGCGCCGCGCGAAGCAGTAGACACAGGCGTGCGTGCAGCCGCGGTACGGGTTGAGCGTCCACGTGAAGGGCATGCCGTGCGTCTCGTTGAGCGCCGAGCGGCATCGCACCTCCTGGTAGCGCACGCCTCCCGACCGCCGTTCGGCCGACGGCAGCGCCGCGACGCCCCCGGCCTTGACGCTGTGCGCCACCTCACGCGTCGTCGGCGACCGACCGAGATCGAAGAGGGCAGGCTGCATGGACTTTCGTGATTTATTCGCCTTGTGATTATCCTGCCGACAGCGTTCCGCGTCAATGCCGGCGCCGCCGCGTTCGGGTAGACTCTGGCGTCATGAATCCAACCCGCCGTCTCGTCCGCATGCTGCTTGCGGCCTGCGTCCTCCTGTCGCCGGCCGTCGCCGCCGCGCAGGAGGACGTCCGCCTGACCGGTTCCTGGAGCGTCGAGATCACATCGCCCGAGGGCCTCCACCCTGCCGTCCTCGCGCTCTCCGACGAAGGCGGCCGGCTGAGCGGCGTGGTCGTGGGCGCAGCCGGCCCGGCCGCGGTGGACGGCACACGAGGGCCCGAGGGCGTCACGCTGCGCTTCACCATCGCCTATGAAGGCGCGCCCATGCGCATCGTGATGCGTGCGCCTGCCGTCGGCCCGGAACTTGCCGGGAGCGTGGACTTCGGCGGCCTGGCCGACGGTACCTGGTCGGCGCGGCCGCGCACGGCATCGGGTGTCAGCGGTGCCTGGACGCTCACCGCCGACGACAGCGGCGCGCCGGTGTCGGCGCAGATGCTGCTCGTCGAAGACGCCGGGCGTGTCAGCGGGCGCCTGCTCGCGCGCAGCCACGGGATCGACGGCCTCGTGAAGGGCACGCTGGCCGACGACGTCCTCCAGCTCTCGGTGGACGCCGAGGTGGACGGCGCGCCGATGGTCATCGACCTGCCCGGTCGGCTGAGCGGAGAATCACTTGCCGGCACGTTCGCCGCGGGCAACCGTTCCGGCCGGTGGACGGCCGTCCGTCAGTAGCACGTGTACACGACCGCCCCGCGCGCCGCCGCGCCTCCAGCCGCCGCAACCGCCAGCCCGGCCCGCATCGCGTCGATCGACGCGCTGCGCGGGTTCGACATGTTCTGGATCACCGGGGGCGACACGCTCGCCCTCGCCCTCGGGAAGTGGCTCGGCTGGTCGTGGCTCATCTACCAGATGGAGCACGTGGAGTGGGAAGGGTTCGTCTTCTACGACCTCATCTTCCCGCTCTTCATGTTCCTCGTCGGCGTGGTGCTGCCGTACTCGCTGAGCCGATACGAGGGACGGCCACGCGAGGCGCACCTGCGCATCCTGCGCCGCGCCGCGCTGCTCGTGATCCTCGGCTGGGTGAACTGGGGCGTGCTCGACTTCAACTTCGCCGAGATGCGCTGGCCCGGTGTGCTCCAGCGCATCGGCCTCGGCTATCTCGGGGCGGCATTCGCGGTGCTGTACCTCGGGCTGCGTGGGCGCATCGTGTTCACCGTGAGCCTGCTTTTCGGCTACTGGGCAATCCTGCTGCTGGTGCCCCGGCCCGGCGGCGTCGCGGGTGACCTGACGATGGAGGGCAATCTCGTCGGCTGGCTGGACCGCACCGTGCTGCCCGGCACGATGTGCTGCTATACCCACGGCGACAACGAAGGCATCCTGTCGACCATCCCCGCCATCGCCACGGTCATGCTCGGCGTTTTCGCGGGCACCTGGCTGCGCACGTCACGTCCGCCGGCGGAGAAGGCCCAGGGCCTCGTCATCGCGGGGCTCGCGTCGCTGGCCGTCGGCTTCCTGTGGTGGCCGCTGTTCCCGGTCATCAAGAACCTCTGGACGAGCTCCTACGTGATGCTCGCCGGCGGCTGGAGCCTGCTGCTGCTGGCGCTCTTCTACTACGTCATCGACGTGAAGGGGTACCGGGCCTGGGCCTTCCCGTTCATCGTGATCGGCATGAACGCGATCACGATTTACGTGGCGCAGAACTTCATCGACTTCGACGGCATCGCGCGGTTCTTCCTGGGCGGCGTCGCGTCGCTGTTCTCCGCCGCGGCCGGTGCCGTCGTCCTCGCGGCAGGAGCAGTGGCCGTGCGCTGGCTCTTCCTGCGGTACCTGTACGCGAACGGCACGTTCCTGCGCGTGTAGCTGGCCGCGGTGAGCGGTGAGCGGTTCGCGGTAGGCGGCAGGCGTTTCGCGGTGAGCGGTCAGCGATGGCCGGCTTGCCGCCCCCGCTACGCCGTGCTGACGAGGATGCGCTGCTCCTCGAGGATCTCGCGCAGCGTCCGCTCGAGCGGGATGGTCGGCAGCCAGCCCGTCGCGCGCTGGAGCTTCGCGTACGAGCCGAGCAGGCGCGGGACGTCGCTCGGCCTGAGCCGGGCCGGGTCCTGTTCGACGCGCACCTCCACACGGCTCATCGCCACGAGGAGGCTCAGCACGTCGCCGATGACGTAGGCCTCGCCTCGGCAGACGTTGTACACCTCGCCGTCGATCCCGTGGAGCATCAGCAGGGCGTACGCCCTGACGACGTCGCGGACGTCCGAGAGGTCGCGCGCGGCCTCGAGGTTGCCCACGCGGAGGACGGGCGGTTCGAGGCCGGCCTCGATGCGGGCGATCTGGCGTGCGAACGACGGCGCGAAGTACGCGGGGTCCTGGCCGGGACCCAGGTGGTTGAAGGGCCGCACGACGATCACGCGCAGGCCCTGGACGCGCGCGGCATCCAGCGCCACCATCTCCTGCGCGAGCTTGCTCACGCCGTAGGGGCTCGTCGGCTGGACCGGCGAGTCCTCGCCGAGCGCCTCGTCGGACGACGCGTAGATGGCGGCGGAGGCGGTGACGAGCACGCGGGCGTCCGGTACGTGGCGGCGCACGGCCGCCAGCAGGTGGTGCGTGGCACGCGCGTTGAGCTCGAGGGCGACGTCGGTCTGCTGCCACGACGCGCCCTGGTTGGCAGCGCCGGCAAGGTGATACACCTCCGCGGGCCGAGCCTCCGCCAGCGCCTCGTCGACGGCGCGCGGATCGCGCAGGTCCACGGGTCGCCAGTCGACGCCCGTCGGCGCCGTGATGGGTGGCGGGGCGCCCGGGCGGTACCAGCCGATGAGCGGGCCTGGCGTGCCTGCCAGCGATCGCAGCAGGTGCTGCCCCGCGAACCCCGCTGCCCCCGTAACCAGTCGCGTACGCATGCTGGTGCCGGGCGCGGCCTCAGAAGGACCGGCCTCCGAAGCCGCCGCCGGTGCCCGTGTTGCCGCCGAAGGCCCCGAGGAAGTTCGAGAACGTCCCGAGGCCGGCCAGCGTGAACCCGATGTTGAAGCGGCGATCCTGGGGCACGGCGAACGTCGAGAATTGCGGGAAATTGTACTGCTGGTACTCGAAGACGATGCCGCAGCACTGCGCGTTGTAGTAGCCGACGATCCGCTGGTCGAGCATCGTCGACCGCCCGATGTCGTAGTAGAAGGCGTAGGTCCCGCCGTAGCGGTTGCCCTTCGCCCGCACCGTGGTGCTCGCGTTGAAGTACTTGTCGGGCCGGTCGGGCAGGAACGAGAACTTGCGCTGGCTCCAGCCGCCCGACACGCTCAGCACGTCGCTCAGCGCGTAGTTGCCGTTCAGGCGGATGCTCTGGAACTCCCGCGCGTCGTTGTCGTAGTCGATGCGCGCGCTCACCGACGTCTGCTCCGACGGCGAGAAGTTCGCGCCGATGGCAATGGGCGAGAAGTTGCTCGGCTCACGCCCGAAGAAGTTGAGCGGGAACTGCGCGAAGTCGTACTGGCTCGCCCGCGGGTCCGAGTAGTAGCTCTGCGTGACGCTGACGGTCAGGAAGTCGCGGTTGCGCGCGGTGGACGCCCCCGAGCGGCGCTTCGCCGTGAACCTGTTGACCAGCCCGTACGAGATCCGCGTCGTCCCGCCGTACGTGTAGTCGTAGCCCTCGAGCTTCACGATCCGGTCGTAGTCCTCGAAGAACGTGATGCGCTGGACCGTGAACGTCGGCTCGATCGTGTGCTTGTACTTCTCCGCGTAGCCGTTGCTCGGCGTGTCCCACACCTTCGTGAACTTCGGCCCGACGATGTCCGAGCGGAGGTCCCAGTAGCGGCGGGTGAGCGGCTCCTGCGCCTGCACGTCGCGGCCGTCGGCGTCCTTCACGTAGCTCTCCGAGTAGTACGTCGAGTGGAACGAGACCGACGAGTTGAACGTCAGGAACGGCCACTTGTTGAACGGCATCCGCAGGCTCGGCGAGACGTCGATGCGCGTGAGCCCCTGGTCGTTCTCGGCGTCCGTCCACCGGTCGAGGCGCGTGAGCCGCACGGCTTCGGTGTTGAGCCCCGCGTAGAACGGCGTCCGGCCGAGGCGCGTCTGCGCGAAGGCGTAGCTGAGGCGCGGCGTGCCGCCCTGCTTGCTCGACTCGGTGTCCGAGTAGAACAGCTCGGTGGTGTCGTAGCTGAAGCTCGTGCTGTGGCGGCCCCAGCTGCCCGAGAGGTTGCCGCGGACCGATCGCGTGCGCGACGACCAGTCGTACGGGTTCTGGTTGAACGTCGTCCGCGTGATGACGCTCGAGAAGTAGTCGACGTTGCCGCGCGCGCGCAGGTTGAGCGGCAGCACCTGAACGGCGTTGGCCCGGATCTCGTAGTTGCGCTGCGCCGGCGTGCTGACCGTGCTGCCGCCGGTGGTGTAGGACGCTTCCTTCTCGTCGAGGAAATAGGTGCTCGCCGTGCCCTGAGAGCCGGGCCCCGCGACGTACCGGTACTCCGCGCCCATGCCCTGGCCGCGCTTGGTGAACCAGTCGTGCATGAGCGTGAGGTCCTGGCTGCGGTCGATCGCCCAGAAGAACGCGTTGCTGATGCTCTGCCCGCGGATGACCGACGAGCCGTACGTGGGCAGCAGAAAGCCCGTGGCGCGGTCGTCGCTCTGGATCGGGTAGTACATCGCCGGCAGGTAGAAGATCGGCACGCCCTTCACCTTGAGCACCGTGTTGGTCAGGAACGCGTACCTGTCGAGGTGCACCGTGGTGGTGTTGGCGACGAGCTCCCAGCGCGGCGTCGGCTGGACGCAACTCGTGAAGCCCCCCTTCGTGATCCGGTACTTCTGCGGGCCGATCTTCTCGATGGTCTCGCCGTAGAAGAGCGCGTCCGGCTCCTGCGTGCCGAAGAAGCTCTTGTCGGCCTTCTCGCCGAGCGAGGCCGAGCCCGAGGCGTTGTAGAAGGTGCCGGTCTTTGTCGCGAGATCGAACTCGAGCCTGTCGGCGGCGATGCGGCTCTCGGGCGCCGAGTAGACGACGTTGCCCGTCGCGATCATCTTGCGGGTGTCGTGATGGTAGTCCACGACGTCCGCGTAGAACTTCTGGTTGCCCTGCTCGAGCTCGACCTGGCCCTCGAGGTGGTAGTGGTCGCCACGCACCTCGATGCGCGCCTGCTTGGCCAGACGGAACCCGGGAACCTGCTGGGCAGACGCCGATCCGGCCGCCAGTGCGCTGAGCATGGCGAGGAGGGAGACGACACGTCGAATCATGGGCACATCGGCGCGCGGCACTCAGGCAGGACGCGGCAGGCGCCCGCAGAATATCACGGGGCCCACGGGCGCTCGCCCAGCGCCTCGAGCATGGCCCCGGCGAGGAACAGCGAGCCCGCAACGACGATCGGCGCGCCGCGTGCGCACGCCGCTTCCAGGGCCGCCGCCGCGTCGGCGGCGGGCGTCACCGGCAGCATCGGGAAGCTGCGGTGCAGCTCCGCCGCGACCTCTGCCGCCGTCAGCCCGCGCGGCGGGTGCACCTGGAGGGCCACGGCCGCGGACGCGCGCGCGGCAAGCGGCCCGAGGACCGCAGCCGCGTCCTTGTCGCGCATCACCGCGGTGACGAGGGTGACGCCGCGCAGGGCCGCGGCGTCGAGCCAGGCGGCGAGCGCCGCCGCGCCGTCCGCGTTGTGCGCGCCGTCAATCACCATCAGCGGACGGCCGACACGACGCACCACCTGGAGGCGCGCGGGCCACACGGCCTCGCGCAGCCCCGTCTCGATGGCCTCGCGCGGCACGACGATCCCCTGCGCGTCGAACGCCTCCAGCAGGCGCACGGCAACGACGGCGTTGGCCACCTGGTGCGCGCCGCGCAGCGCCAGCGGCAGCGGCCCGTACGCGGCCCTCGGCGTGCGCAGCGTGAGCCAGGTGTCGAGGCCGCGCTGCACGTGCTCCACCTGCACGTCCGCGTGCGCGTCGACGAGCCGTGCGCCGCTGGCCTCGGCCGCCTGCGCGATGACCTCGCGGGCCCTGCCGTGCCGCACGCCGGACACGACAGTGGCGTGCGGCTGGATGACGCCGGCCTTCTCGGCCGCGATGGCCTCGACCGTCGCGCCGAGCTGGGCCACGTGGTCGAGCCCGACGGAGGTGATGCCCGCCAGCGGCGCTGCCGCGACGTTGGTCGCGTCGAAGCGGCCGCCCAGGCCCACCTCCAGCACGGCCGCGTCGACGCCCTCCCGGCGGAACAGCTCGAAGGCGGCCACGGTGGTCAGCTCGAAGTAGGTGCACGGGCCGGGCAGCCGGCCGCCTGCCCGAAGGGCCTCCTCGGTCTCGAACAGCGCGGCGAGGACGTCGGCGAGCGTCTCCTGCCTGACGTCACGCTCCGCGATCCGGAACCGCTCGGTCAGATGGACGAGGTGCGGCGAGGTGTAGAGGCCGACACGCCGCCCGGCGGCATGCAGCGCCCGCGAGACCATCGCGGCCACCGATCCCTTGCCATTGGTGCCGGCGATGATGACGCGCGGGCAGGCCCGCTCGGGATGGTCGATCGCCGACGTCAGCGCACGGACGTTGTCGAGGCCGAGCTTGACGCCGAAGAACTCGCGCTCGGCGAGCCGCTCGAAGGGGGTCACCGCGCGGCGTGCATGAAGCGGAGGGCGCCGGCGATGTGCTTCTTGAGCGAACGGCGATCGACGATGCAGTCGATCATGCCGTGCTCGAGGAGGAACTCCGAACGCTGGAACCCCTCGGGGAGCTTCTGGCGGATGGTCTGCTCGATCACGCGGGGGCCGGCAAAGCCGATGAGCGCCTTCGGCTCGGCGATGTTCAGGTCGCCGAGCATCGCGAAGCTCGCCGTCACGCCGCCGGTCGTCGGATCGGTCAGCACCGAGATGTAGGGAAGGCCGGCGCGGTCGAGGCGGGCCAGCGCGGCGCTGACCTTGGCCATCTGCATCAGCGAGAACGTGCCCTCCATCATCCGCGCGCCGCCGGAGCTCGACACGATGACGAGGGGACGCCGGTGCTCGAGGGCGCGCTCGATCGCCCGCGTGATCTTCTCGCCCACCACCACGCCCATGCTGCCGCCGATGAACCGGTACTCCATCGCGGCCACTTCCGTGGTGATGCCCTCGATCTGCCCGGTGCCGCAGATGATCGCGTCCTTCACGCCGGTCGAGACCTGCGCGCTCCGCAGCCGCTGCGAGTAGGGCTTGGTGTCGATGAACCCCAGCGGGTCGGTGGACGCGAGGTCGGCGTCGTGCTCCTGCCACTCGCCGTCGAAGAGCATCGCCAGCCGCTCGCGCGCGCCGAGCCGGAAGTGATGCCCGCACTGCGGACACACCTGGAGGTTCTCGTCCAGGTCCTTCCTGTAGAGCGCCTTGGAGCACCCGGGGCACTTCACCCAGAGGCCTTCCGGGATGCGGCTGCCGGTGTCGGACGGCGTGATGGGCTTCGGGACGCGCTTGAACCAGACCATAGGAGACGCCGGGAGCAGGGTGTCGGGCCGCGCGCCGAGGGCGGCGCGGCGGCAAGCACTCAAGGATACGGCATCGCGCCCCGCGGTGTCAGGTGCGGCGCGGGACGTAGTACTGCGTGCCTGGCTGCTTGTGCTCGACCTGCTTCAGGAGGTCGTCCACGTCCTCGTCGGTCCAGTCGAGGTCGAGCTGCGAGGTTTCCACGACGAGCAGCGGCGCGGCGGTGTAGTGGAAGAAGAAGTGGTTGAACGCGTCGTTCAGCTCGGCGATGTCGACCTCGTGGCGGCGCGCCGACGGGTCACGGCGCGCGCGTTCCTTCGCGCGCCGCCGGAGCATCTCGGTCGGCGCCTGAAGGTAGATCACGAGGTCGGGCGTCGGCAGGTCGGCGGCGAGCAGGTCGTACAGGCGCTGATAGATGAACAGCTCGTTGTCGTCGAGGTGCAGGTACGCGAAGATCTTGTCCTTGTCGAACAGATAGTCGCAGACGGTGACCTGCGTGAACAGGTCGGCCTGCCTGAGCGCGTCCTGCTGCCGGTGGCGCGCCAGGAGGTGGAACAGCTGGGCCTGGAAGGCGGCCCCGGCGCGCCGGTCGTCGGCGCTGAACGGGTTGTCGATGTCGTCGAGGACGAGCGCCGCGTCGAGCCTTGCACTCAGCCGTTCGGCCAGGATGGCCTTGCCGAGCCCTGGCGGGCCCTCGATGGCGAGATAGCGGACGTCCAAGATCGCGCGCAGTATAGCGAGCGCGTCAGCGGGGCAGCAAGGGACCGCGTGCTAGCATTCGCCATTGATGCGACGCCCATTGTTCCCGCTTGCGACGCTGGCGCTCGCTGCGGCCTGTGCCTCGACCCCACCTCCGCCTCCTCCCGTCGTCGTGCCCTACGAGGCGAAAGTCGCCAGCATGTTGCGCCTCGAGGACCACCGCGTCCTGACCGACGCGCGCGCGACGCCGCCGCCGCCGGCTCCCGCGGTGGACGAGCGCGGACGGGCGCTGCCCGCGCCGCCGCCTGCGCCGCCCACCGACCTGCTGACGCTCGTGCGCGACGAGTCGCCGCGCGTGCGCCGGCGTGCGGCCCTGGCGATCGGTCGCGTCGGCCTGCCCGACGGCATCGCGCCGCTGACCGAGACGCTGTCCGACCCCGACCCCGAGGTGCGCGCGATGGCGGCCTTCGCGCTGGGACTCATCGGCGGCGCCGATGTCGTGACGCCCCTGACCGCGGCGCTCGACGACCCGGCGCCCGTCGTGCGCGGCCGGGCCGCGCAGGCGCTGGGGCTCGTCGGCCGCGACCACGCGGCGCCGGCAGCGCCAGCCATTGGCCGCATGGTGGCCGCCCTGGTGGACGCCGGCGCGCTGTCGACGCCCCCCGATGCCGCGGCGCCCCTTCCCGTCGAGGCCGACGCCGTGCTGCGCGGCCTGACCGCGCTCGCGCATCTTGGCAGCTACGACGGCCTGGCCAGCGCCGTGCTCGACGCACAGGGGCAGCCCCGCAGTTCCTGGTGGCCCATCGCATTCGCGCTGTCGCGCGTGGACGACGAGCGGACGGTGCCGGCGTTGCGCGGGTTGCTGTCGGCGGCCGATCCGACGACGGTGGCCAGCGCGATTCGCGGACTCGGGGAGCGGAAGGCCGTCGGGGCGGTCGACGACCTGCTGCGGTTCGTGCGGCCCGGCGACGACGTGCACCCGCACGTGCGCGTCAACGCCGTGCGCGCCCTCGCCCAGCTCGGCGACGCGCGGGCGATCGCGCCGCTCCTCGCGCTGCTCGAGGCGACCCGCGAACCGGACGGGCTCACGCTCGAGGTCGTGACGGCGCTCGGCACCCTGCGAGCCCGCGAAGCGGAGGAGGCCCTTATCGACCGCATCGCGGCGCGCTGGCCGCCGTTGCGCGCGGCGGTGCTGCGCGCCTTGGCGCGGGTCGACGCGACGACCTTCACCACGGTGCTCTCCGCGCTCGATCCCGACCCCGACTGGCGCGTCCGCGCCGCGCTGGCCGACGCCGTGGCCGAGCTGCCGGCCGAGGTCGCGCACCCGACGCTCGCCAGGCTGCTCCAGGACAGCGACCAGCGCGTGCTGCCGGCCGTGCTGCGCGCGATGGCCACGTCGAAGATGCCGGGCCTCGAACGCGAGGTGACCGAGCGGCTGGCCAGCGACGACGCCGCGGTGCGCACGGCGGCGGCCACGGTGGCGAGGGAGCAGAAGATGGGCGCCGCGCGACAGGCGCTGGAGGCCGCGCTGCAGCGGACGGGCTCCGACCCTGCGCAGGCCGACGTCCGCTGGACCCTGCTTGCGGCGCTCGGCGACATCGACTCCGCGGCCGCGGAGCCGCGGATGCGCGCCGCGCTCAACGACAGCGACTGGTCGGTACGGCTGCGCGCGGCCCGGTGGCTCGAGGCGCGACAGCCGGGCGAGTCGCTCGCGGCCGACATCCGCCCGGCGCCGAGCCGTCACGCGCCCGACTACTACGCGTCGCCCCACCTCGTCTCGCCCGCCGTGTCGCCGATTGCCTACATCGACACGCCGCGCGGCACGATCGAGGTGCAGCTGTCGGTGCTCGACGCGCCGCTCACCGTCGACAACTTCGTCACGCTCGCGCGCAATGGCTTCTACAACGGCCTGCTCGTGCACCGCGTGGTCCCGAACTTCGTCGTGCAGGACGGCGACCCGCGCGGCGATGGCACGGGCGGCCCGGGGTACTCGATCCGCGACGAGCTGCACGACCAGACGTATGCGCGCGGCACGGTCGGGATGGCGCTTGCGGGGCCCGACACCGGCGGCAGCCAGTGGTTCATCACGCACTCGCCGCAACCGCACCTCGACGGGCGCTACACCATTTTCGGCCGCGTCGTCGCGGGGATGGAGGTCGTGGACGCGCTCCAGGCAGGCGATACCATCACGCGCATCCGGATCTGGGACGGCGTGGAGATGCGGTGACGGGCGCGCATCGCCGCGCCGCCGCGTTGTTTCTGTAAGCGAAGACTAACCCTGCAGGCGTCGGTGCCGCGACGGCGCCCACGCCTGCTTGCCGAACCCCAACTTCACCACTGCGACAGCGCCGCCCTCGACGAGGCGGCACCCGTCCGTCCATCCACCCGTCGTCCTGACGGGTGCAGCCCAGGTCAATGGCCACGCCCGGGTCTCTCGTCGACGATGGCGGCGCGCGCCAATCACGTTAGTGGTTACTTACTGCAATGGCCACGCCGTCCGCGCGAAGGCGTGCAATTGCTGGCGTCGCGGCGATTCAGCCGGGTGATCCGAAAGGTAAGAAGGCGTTTGTTTGTCAAGTTTGACAACGCGCTACCGATGCGCTAGCCAGCCCGGCCGAGTGCCGCGCAAAATTTTTGACAAAACGTGTGGATTTGTGCTTGACAAGCACTTTTTCTCATCCATAATCTACATCTTGCGTGAGGCGACTTAACTCAATCCACCTGTAGTGATGCCAATGTCGGCACGCCAAGATTGAGGTCGCCCCCAAGGAGGAAGAATGGCGAAGAAGGCAGCCAAGAAGGCAGCGAAGAAGGCTCCTGCCGCGAAGAAGACGGCCGTGAAGAAGACCGCGAAGAAGACGGCCGCGAAGAAGACGGCCGCGAAGAAGCGGTAAGACGGCCCTGCCGTAAAGCCGCGCACGCACGCCGCCCCGCGGCGTGCGTCTGTTGGTCCCAGCCGCGGCCACCGTCCCGTACGGTGGCCGCCGGCCCCTCCGGTCGCAACGAACGGCTGTCGGTCTCGGACGGGCCGAAGCGGACGTCCGACACACAGCGTTGCGAGCGCGGGCCCCGCGCGAGCGACCGGCCTCGTAGACCACCCGTGAAAGGGGGGATGCGTGTCAGTGGCCAGGACAGTTGCGAACAGGGCGGCGACCTAGTCGCAGCCACCAACAGGACCTCCGACATGCCGCCAGCGCACCGGCGGCATCCGACGGGGCCGGGCTTGCACCCGGCCCCGTCGGCGTTTCAGGGCGCTGGTGTCGCGATGTGCCGGCCTGCTGACGCGCGGGTACGCAGGCAGATGGGCGAGATGGCAGGTGCGGCGCCGTGCGCAGCGGCGGTGGGCGGTCCGCGGTGCGTGGTACGCGGAGGGGCTATCGGGCGGCGCCGTCGTCCGCGGACGCGAACGCCGAGACGCGCAATGCCTGCTTCTCGGCGTGCCGCTCGAGCGCGAGCGCGATCAGGCGATCGATGAGCGACGGGTAGTCCAGCCCGGTCGCGCCCCACAGCTTGGCGTACATGCTGATCGAGGTGAACCCGGGCATCGTGTTGATCTCGTTGAGCCACACGGCGCCCGTCGTGCCGTCGATGAGAAAGTCCACACGGCTCAGCCCCGCGCCGTCGATCGCGCGGAACGCCTCGATGGCCAGCTGGCGGATGCGGCTCGACACCGCATCGTCGAGGGGGGCCGGGATGCGCAGCTCGCTCCCGGTGTCGAGGTACTTCGCGTCGTAGTCGTAGAACTCGCCGGCCGGCACGATCTCGCCGGGCACCGACGCCTCGGCCTCGTCGTTGCCGAGGACCGCGACCTCGATCTCCCGTGCCTGCGGCACCGCCGCCTCGACGACGATCTTGCGGTCGAACTCGGCGGCCAGCTGGAGCGCCGCGCGCAGCGACGCCATGTCGCCGGCCTTCGAGATCCCGACGCTCGACCCGAGGTTGGCCGGCTTGACAAACACGGGAAAGCCCAGGCTCTCGGCCAGCTCGCGCGCCACGTCGTCGGTGTCGGCGAGCACACGCCGCCGCGTCACGGCGCGCCACGGGCAGACAGGCAGCCCGTGCGCCGTGAAGACGACCTTCATCGCGACCTTGTCCATGCCGAGCGCCGAGGCGAGCACACCGCACCCGACGTAGGGGATGTTGCCGAGCTCCATCAGCCCCTGCACCGTGCCGTCCTCGCCGTACGGGCCGTGCAGCACCGGGA
Organism: uncultured Vicinamibacteraceae bacterium; assembly: GCA_964430855.1. Taxonomy (GTDB): domain Bacteria; phylum Acidobacteriota; class Vicinamibacteria; order Vicinamibacterales; family Vicinamibacteraceae; genus JAEZDP01. The sequence goes on along the minus strand of CAYSHC010000048.1, from coordinate 11,088 downwards.
ACAGCACGTCGAGTCCGAGGCCCGTCACGACGGCCCGCGCGTCGTCGTCGTCGCCGCCGCGGCGGCCGGGACGCCTGTCGATGGCCAGCAGGTGCTCCTCGGTGGGGTGTGCGATCAGGTGGACCTCGCGGCCGGGCCGCAGCGTCCGCGCCTCGCGCCGCGTCTGCTCGATGATCTCGGCGGCGGAGCCGGCGGTGGGCGGCTTGTCGGCCAGCACCCAGCGGCCGTCACGCTCGATGCGGATCGGCACGGGCTCGTAGCGGGTGCGGTCCAGGTGGGCCATGACCGACGCCGCCGAGGCGATCGATACCTCGTGCTCGCCCGAGCGGCCACCGTACACGACACCGACACGCAGCCTTTTCACGAGAGACGTCCGGAGGAGGAGGTGGGCACAGGGACCGCGGAAACGTGCCGTAGTATAGCCGAATGTCCAGGCGGCCCTTCGCCTTCACCGTGGTGGCCCGCGACGGCCAGGCCAGGCGCGGCATCATGCGCACGGCGCACGGTGTCGTGCCGACGCCCGCCTTCATGCCCGTCGGCACCCGCGGCGCCATCCGGGGCGTCACGCAGCGCGACCTGCGCGACGCCGGGGCGGACATCCAGCTGGCCAACACGTACCACCTGCACCTGCGTCCCGGCGACAGGCTCATCGCCGAGCGCGGCGGCCTGCACCGCTTCATCGGCTGGGACCGGCCGATCCTGACCGACAGCGGCGGCTACCAGATCTTCAGCCTCGGACCGCTGGTGCGCATCACCGAGGACGGCGCACGCTTCAGGTCGCATCTCGACGGCACGCTGCATCACCTCACGCCCGAGGGCGTCGTCGACATCCAGGCCCGCCTCGGGTCCGACATCGCGATGGTGCTCGACGAGTGCCTGCCCGCGCCGGCCGGGGCCGAGGCGACGGCGCGCTCGCTCGAGCTGACGCTGCGGTGGGCCCGGCGGGCGCGCGAGCGCTTCCTCGCCGTCCGCGAGGGGGCGGTGGCCGACGTGGCTGTCACCAACCCGGGCCAGGCGCAGTTTGGCATCATCCAGGGCGGCATCTTTCCCGACCTGCGCGCGCGGAGCGCCGAGGCCATGCAGGCCATCGGCTTCGAGTCGTACGCCATCGGCGGGCTGTCGGTGGGCGAACCCGTCGAGGTGATGTACGAGGTCGTGGGCCGGACGGCGCCCCTGCTGCCCGACGACAGGCCCCGGTACCTCATGGGCACCGGCATGCCCGACGACCTCGTCGAGTGCGTCGCGCGCGGCATCGACCTGTTCGACTGCGTGCTCCCCACGCGCAATGCGCGCAACGGGCAGGTCTTCACGCCGGACGGCCCCGTCAACCTGCGCAACGCGCGCTTTGCGCGCGACGACCGCCCGATCGACCCGGACTGCCGGTGCTACACCTGTCGCCAGCACTCGCGCGCCTACCTGCGCCATCTCTTCGTCGCGGGCGAGATGAACGCGGGCACCCTCGCCAGCCTGCACAACCTGGTCTTTTACCTTGACACCCTGTCGCGAATCCGACAGGCTATCGATTTCGGGATGTTCGAGAAGTTCCGACAGGACTTCCATCGTCGCTTCTCACGCCGACCTCCTGCCGCATGATGTCCACCCTGCCCGTCGCTCCACTGCTGGCCATGGCCGGCCCTGCCGATCCGAACGCCAGTCCATGGCTGTCGCTCCTGCCGTTCGCGATCATCCTGGGCATCTTCTATTTCATGGTGCTGCTGCCCATGCGGCGGCGCCAGAAGAAGGTGGCCGAGTTTCAGGCCAATCTGAAGGTCGGCGACCGTGTCGTCACGACCGGCGGCATCTACGGCTCCATCGCGAAGCTGAGTGAGGGGACCGTCCACCTGCAGGTGGCCCCGCAGGTGCGCATCGAGGTGGCCCGCGCCGCCATCGGCGGCTACCAGGGACAGGAGCCCGTCGTTCCCGAGTCGGGAACCACCTGAGTGCCATGAGCAAGAACTTTCGCTGGAAGCTGCTGACCATCCTCGGGGTCGTGGCCCTGTCGGTCCTCGCCTTCTATCCGCCGTCGGAGAAGGTCAAGCTGGGCCTCGATCTCAAGGGCGGCGTGCACCTCGTCCTGCGCGTCCAGACCGACGATGCGCTGCGCGTCGAGACCGAGACCACGTCGGAGCGGCTCCGCGAGGAGCTGTCGCGGCAGGGCCTCGAGGTCGGCAGCATCGTGGTGGACGGGATCACCGCGTTTCGCGTCGAGGGCGTGCCCGCCGACCGCGACCAGGAGTTCCGCCGCATCGCCGACGACTGGGTGGGCGCGGTCTACGAGCGGTCGGGCGCGGGCGGCACCTACACCTTCACGATGCGTCCCGCCGAGGCGAACCGGCTCCGGAAGGACTCGGTCGCGCAGGCGCTCCAGACGATCGAGCGCCGCGTCAACGAGCTCGGCGTCGCCGAGCCGACGATTGCCGAGCACGGCGGCGGCGACCAGATTCTCGTGCAGCTGCCGGGCGTGACCGACGTCGCGCGCGCGAAGGAGATCATCCGGTCGACCGCGCTCCTCGAGCTCAAGATCGTCGAGGACGGCCCGGCTCCGAGCCGCGAGGCGCTGCTGGCCGCGCGCGGCGGCGTCGAGCCTCCCGACATGGAGGTGGTGCAGGGCGTCCCGCCCCCCGGTGGCTCCGGCCCCGTCTACTACCTCGTCCGCCGCGTGGCCGGCATCACCGGCCGCGACCTCCGCAACGCGCGCCCGACGCTCGACGAAAACAACCAGCCCGCCGTCAGCTTCTCGCTCAACGCCCAGGGCGCCGAGAAGTTCGGGCGCCTCACGGCACAGAACATCGGCCGGCAGCTGGCCATCGTACTCGATGGCCGTGTGCAGTCGGCGCCCGTCATCGAGAGCCGCATCTACGACGAGGGCCGCATCTCCGGGTCGTTCACCCAGCAGGAGGTGCAGGACCTGTCGCTGACACTCCGGTCCGGCGCGTTGCCCGCGAGCCTCACGTACCTCGAGGAACGGACGATCGGGCCGAGCCTCGGCGCCGACTCCGTCCGCGCCGGCGTCGCCGCGTCGCTGGCCGGCCTGCTGCTCGTGACGCTCTTCATGCTGGCCTACTACAAGCTGTCGGGCATCAACGCCGTCGTCTCGATCGCGCTGAACCTCGTCATCCTGCTCGGCTTCATGGCCTACATCGGCGCGGTGATGACGCTGCCCGGCATCGCCGGCTTCATCCTGACGATCGGCATGGGCGTCGACTCGAACGTGCTGATCTTCGAGCGCATCAAGGAGGAGCTGGCCGCGGGCAGGAACGCCCGGGCGGCCGTCGCCGCGGGCTTCGACCGCGTCTTCCTGACGATTCTCGACACGCACGTGGCCTCGCTCATCGCCGCGGCCTTCCTGTTCCAGTTCGGCACGGGCCCGATCCGCGGGTTCGCGACCACCCTGTTCTTCGGTCTGCTCGCCAACGTGTTCACCGCCGTGTTCGTCTCGCGGACGTTGTTCGAGATCGTCCTCGCGCGGCGGCCCCAGGCTGCGCGCCTGAGCATCTAGCCCACCATGTCGTCCTTCTTCTCAGGCAACTACGACTTCCTGCGGTGGCGCTGGCACGCCATCGTCTTCTCGGTGCTCGTGGTCGTGGTGGGCGTGGCGCAGCTGGCGCGCACGGGCATCCCCCTCGGCATCGACTTCTCGGGCGGCACCCTCATCGTCCTGAAGTTCCAGCAGGCGACGACCGAGGAGGCGGTCCGCAACGCCGTCGCGGAGCTGCCCGGTGAAGCGGTGGTCCAGCTGTACGGCGATCCCGGGGACCACGAGATCATGGTCCGCCTGGCGCAATCGCTCGACGTCGAGGAGGGCGTCGCGCTCGAGCAGGACGCCCGGCGCGTCCAGGAGGCCGTGGAGGCCGCGGGCCTCGGGGAGTTCGAGGTCACCAAGACCGAACTCGTCGGCCCGGCCGTCGGCCGCGACCTCCAGCGCAAGGGGCTGTTTGCCACCATCACGTCGCTGCTCGGCATCGCCGCCTACATCGCGCTCAGGTTCCGCCCGTCGTTTGCGCTCGGCGCGATCGCCGCCTCGGTGCACGACATCGTCATCTCGCTGATCGTGGTGTGCGCCGTCGGCTACGAGCTGTCGCTGAACATCATCGCGGCCATCCTCACGATTGCCGGCTACTCGTCCAACGACACGATCGTCATCTTCGACCGCGTGCGCGAGAACGCCCGCACGATGAAGTCGCTGTCGCTGTCCGAGCAGGTGAACCGCGCCGTCAATCAGACGCTGTCGCGCACGGTCATCACGGCCGGGACGACGTTCCTTGCCGTGTTCGGCCTCTACCTCTACGGCGGCGACGCGCTCGAGGGCTTCGCGTTCACCATGCTCGTCGGCGTCGCGGCCGGGACGTACTCGACCGTGTTCATCGCCTCGTCGCTGGCCATCGCCCTGAGCAAGGGCACGGTGCAGGCCTCGGCGGCGCCGAGCCGCGCCGTCGACCCGGAGACCCGCGCGCGTCGCCGTGAACGCCGCAACGCCTGACGCCGGGCGACGGAGCCGCTGCCCGTGACGACGCTGTGGCACGCGGCGCTGCTCGGCGTCGTGCAGGGCATCACCGAATTCCTGCCGATCTCGAGCTCGGCACACCTCATCCTCGCCCGGGCCTTCTTCGGCTGGGACGGTGAGGCCTTCGGCCTCGCCTTCGACGTCGCGACGCACGTCGGCACGCTCGGCGCCATCCTCGTGTACTTCCGCGACGACGTGCTCGGCATGGCGCGCGCGCTTCCGCGCGTGCTCGCGGCCGGTGACACCAGCGCCCGCCGGCTCCGGCTGATCGCGCTCGGCACCGTCCCTGTCGTCATCATCGGCGGGCTGGGGGGCGACTGGCTCGAGGCCACGACGCGGACGCCGCAGGTGGCGGCCGTCACGCTGGCTGTCGGCGCCGTGCTGTTCCTGATCGTCGAGCGGCTCGGGTCGCACCGGCGGGCGTCGGATGCCGACCTCAACCCGCTCGAGGCCGTCGTCTTCGGCATCGCGCAGTCGTGCGCGCTGGTGCCGGGGGTGTCGCGATCGGGCGCGACGATCATCGCCGGGATGTCGATGGGATTCACCAGGGCCGCCGCGGCACGCTTCGGGTTCCTGCTGGGCATCCCCGCGATCCTGGCCGCCGCCGCGAAGGCCGCGCTCGACGTCTTCCAGGACGGGACACCCATCGACGTGCCGGTCTTTGCCGTCGGCATCGTCACGTCGTTCGTGGTGGGTTACCTGACGGTGGCCTTCTTCATGCGCTTCCTCGGGCGGGCGCGGCTCGACGTCTTCGCGGCCTACCGCCTGCTGCTTTCGGCCGCCGTCGTGGTGTGGCTGCTGACTGTCTGAGGCGCGCCGATGCTCAATTACCTGCGACGCCGCTTCATTGCCGGGTTCTTCGTCGCGGTTCCGCTGGTTGTCAGCGTCCTGGCGCTCGTGTGGGCGTTCCAGACCGTGGACGGGCTCACCGCGCCGCTCGTCCAGCGGCTGATCGGCCACCGGATTCCCGGCGTCGGGCTCGTCCTGACCTCGCTGGCCATCCTGCTGGTGGGGATCTTCGCGGCCAACGTGATCGGCCGCCGGCTCCTTCAGCGCGCCGAGTACTACCTGATGCAGGTGCCGCTGTTCCGGTCGGTGTACGCGCCGGTCAAGCAGCTGATCTGGGCGTTCAACCCGCAGAACGAGTCGGGCTTCAAGCGGGTGGTCATGGTGGCGGACCCCCACGGGCGGATGGTCCTCGGCTTCCTCACGCGCGAGCTCCTCGTCGAGCGTGACGGGCGGCGCGAGCCGTTCCTCGCCGTGTACGTGCCGACCAATCACCTCTATCTCGGTGACGTCTTTCTCTACCCTCCCGAGGCCGTGAGGTTTCCCGACCTGACGGTGGAGGAGGGCGTACGGATCGTCCTCACCGGAGGCATGGCCCTGCCCGATCACCTCGGGGCTCGCGACGGGCCGAGGCAGCCCGGAAGGGATTACCCGACAGTTTGACAGGGGTTGGGGCGCCCGCTAGGATGGCGTCCCTCATGAGAGACGCGGGACCGTGGCGTGCCGCGTCGACGAAAGGAACTCGCGTCTTCCCATGACTCGACAACTGTTCCTGGCGCTCGGCCTGGGCGCCCCGGTGGCAGCTGCCGCCTTTGCCTATTTCCTGGCCACCCGCATTGCCGCCAAGGACCCCGGCACCGAGCGCATGGTGCGCATCGCGGCGCTGATCCGCGCGGGGGCCATGGCCTTCCTGAAGGTCGAGTACTCGGTGCTCGCCGTGTTCGCCGCCGTGATGTTCGTCATCCTGGCGGTCTTTCTCCCGGCCAACGGGCTCTACACCGCGATCAGCTTCCTCGTAGGTGCCGGCCTGTCTGCCCTCGCCGGGTTTGTGGGCATGCGCACGGCGACGACAGCCGCTGTCCGCACCGCGCAGGCGGCCCGCACGAGCCTGTCGGGCGCCCTCGGCGTGGCGTTCTCGAGCGGGGCGGTGATGGGCCTGACGGTGGTGGCCCTCGGCACGCTCGGCATCGCCGGCCTGTACCTGGCCTACGACGGCCTCGGCGGGAACGGGCCGGTGGCGGCCGAGTACCTCTTCGGGTTCTCGCTCGGCGCTTCGTCGATCGCGCTCTTTGCCCGCGTAGGCGGGGGCATCTTCACCAAGGCGGCCGACGTGGCCGGCGACCTGTCGGGCAAGGTGGAGGCGGGCATCCCCGAGGACGACGCGCGCAACCCGGCGACGATTGCCGACAGCGTCGGCGACAACGTGGGCGACGTGGCCGGCATGGGCGCCGACCTGTTCGAAAGCTACGTCGGCAGCATCATCTCGGCAATCGCGCTCGGCTGGGGGATGACCGCGGCGGCCGCGGCGGCGCTCTGGCAGACGGGCGAGGCGGAGTTCCCGGCGCTCCAGAGCGTGCTCGTCCTGTATCCCGTTCTGCTCGCGGGGCTCGGCATCATCAGCTCGATCCTCGGCACGTTCGCCGTGCGGACCAACGACGAGACGAAGATCCACGGCGCGCTCTTTCGCGGGATGATCGTGGCCTCGGTGCTGGTGCTCGTGGGCGGCTGGGTGCTCACGCGCGCGCTCGGCGTGCCGATGCCCGTGTTCTACGCGGTCCTGGCGGGCCTCGTCGCCGGCGTGGCGATCGGCAAGCTCACCGAGTACTACACGGCCAAGGAGTCGTCGCCGGTGCGGCGGATCGCCGAGCAGTCGCAGACCGGCCCCGCCACGACGATCATCGCCGGCATGAGCGTGGGGATGATGTCGGTGGGCCTGCCGGTGCTGGTCATCGCGCTGGGCATCTATTTCTCGTACGCGTGGGCAGGGCTCTACGGCATCGCGATCGCCGCCGTGGGCATGCTCTCGACGCTCGGGATCAGCCTGGGGGTGGACGCGTACGGCCCGGTGGCCGACAACGCCGGCGGCATCGCCGAGATGAGCCACTGCGAGCCCGAGACGCGGACGCGCACCGACGCGCTCGACTCGGTGGGCAACACCACGGCGGCCATCGGCAAGGGCTTCGCGATCGGCTCGGCCGCGCTGACGGCGCTCGCGCTCTTCAGCACGTTCCGGTCGGCCGCCGACGCGGCGGTGGCACAGCTCGGCGGGCCGTCGGCCTTCGACGCCAGCTATCTCTCGCTCTCGCTCGACAACCCGAACGTCCTGCTCGGGATGCTCATCGGCGGCATGCTGCCCTTCATCTTCGCGGCCCTGACGATGGACGCCGTGGGACGGTCGGCCAACCTCATGATCGAGGAGGTCCGGCGGCAGTTCCGGTCGATCGCCGGGCTGCTCGAGGGCACGGCCGAGCCCGATTCGGCGCGGTGCGTGGCGATTTCGACCCAGGCGGCGATTCGGGAGATGCTGCTGCCGGGGCTCCTCGCGGTGGCAGCACCCGTACTGACGGGCTACATCCTGGGCGTGTCGGGGCTGGGCGGCCTGCTGGCGGGCTCGCTGGTCACCGGCGTCGTGCTCGCGCTGATGATGGCCAACTCGGGCGGAGCTTGGGATAATGCAAAGAAGTACATCGAGGACGGCCACCTCGGCGGCAAGGGGTCGGACACCCACAAGGCCGCGGTGATCGGCGACACTGTCGGTGATCCGTTCAAGGACACCTCGGGGCCGAGCCTGAACATCCTCATCAAGCTGATGTCGATTGTGGCCGTGATTTTCGCGCCGCTGGTGGTGCGCTGGCTGCTGTAGGGCCGCCGTCCCGATGTGCGGTGGCCGTGGTGGGCACGCCCGGTGAAAAAAGTCGGGCGACGCATGTGCCAAACGGCGCGCGGCGGTGTCTAAAGGTACATCGCGCGTGTTTGACAGTGTTTTTTTGCTGTCGCTATAATCGCCGCCTCACAGCGGCTGCCCATCAACAGGCTCACGGAGGTTAGGAGGACAGAGCAGTGCCAAAGGACATGTTTGGCGACGTCGTCGAGTCATCGATAAAGCTCGGGTCGCAGAAGTGGTACACGGTGCCGCTCTCCATCCTCGTGCACGTGGTGATCGTCGGCGCGGTGGTGATCATCCCGTTGATGGCCATGGACGCGTTGCCGGAAACGCCGAGCATGATGGCGTTTGTGGGGGCTCCACCCCCGCCGCCGCCTCCGCCGCCGCCTCCGCCGCCTCCGCCAGCCGCTGCGGCCCCTGCGCCGGATCCGACGCCGGTGGCCAATCCGAACGCGGCGCCGATCGAGCCGCCGAAGGAGATCAAGCCCGAGGCACCGGCGCCGCCGGCGACCAACGTCGGGGTCGGCGTGCCTGGTGGCGTCGAGGGCGGGATCCCTGGCGGATCGCTCGGAGGCGTGGTTGGCGGCCTGCCGTCAGCGCCGCCGCCGCCGCCGCCGCCGCCGCCGCAGCAGCCGGTGCGGGTGGGTGGCAACATCAAGGCGCCGACGAAGGTGCGCCACGTCAATCCGGTGTACCCGCAGATCGCGCAGTCGGCACGCGTCTCCGGCGTCGTGATCATCGAGGCGACCATCGGGCCTGACGGCAAGGTGACCAACACGCGCGTGTTGCGGAGCATCCCGCTGCTCGACCAGGCGGCGCTCGATGCGGTGAAGCAGTGGGAATACACGCCCACGCTCCTCAACGGCGTTCCCGTGCCTGTCATCATGACCGTCACGGTGAACTTTACGTTGCAGTAAGGGCACGGGTTCCACGGGGCCACCGCGTGTCCCGTGCTCCTGTGTAAGTTCAACAATCAACGAACAGGTCGACTCGATAGGAACGACCTCGAAGGGTGTGGCCCCGAACGGGCCGCGTCCGCCATTCATCCCGGAGGGGTGGCAAAGACATGGGTGATCTCGATCTAATTCACATGTGGGAGCAGATGGGCTGGGTCGCCAAGGCGGTGGCGTACGTCCTCTTCTTCATGTCGTTCTGGTCGGTCGGCGTGTTCGTGGAGCGGTGGTACACGTTCCAGCAGGCGCGCAAGCAGTCGAAGCTGTACGCGCCGCAGGTGGCCAAGCACCTCAAGGAAGGGCGGCTGAAGGACGCCATCGCGGTGTCGCAGTCGAAGAACTTCCGCTACAGCCACCTCGCCAAGGTCGTGCTGGCCGGGCTGCAGGAGTACCAGTTCCAGACCGAGAGCGGTCAGCAGCTCACCCGTGACGACCTGCTCGACACGGTCCGCCGCGCCATTCAGCGTGCGACGGCCCTCACGAGCAACGACCTGAAGAAGGGCGTCAACTCGCTCGCGACGATCGGCTCGACCGCGCCGTTCGTGGGGCTGCTCGGCACGGTCGTCGGCGTCATCTCGGCGTTCCAGGGCATCGCGGCCACCGGCTCGGGCGGTATCGGCTCGGTGTCGGCCGGTATTTCCGAGGCGCTCGTCGAGACCGCGCTCGGGCTGCTCGTGGCCATCCCGGCGGTGTGGTTCTACAACTACCTCACCGGCCGTCTCGAGTACCTGAACGTCGAGATGGACAACAGCTCGTCGGAGATGGTCGACTACTTCGTCAAGAAGAGCGCGTAGGTTGACGCGGCGGCCCCCAGGGGCCTGCTGCAGGATGGAGGGGGCGCGCCCCGGCGCGCCCCGCCTCAAGGAGAACCGTTACCATGGCAATGAACGTCGGTGGCAGCGGCAGTGCCATCAAGGCTGACATCAACGTCACGCCGCTGGTCGACATCATGCTGGTGCTGCTCATCATCATGATGCTCATCGCGCCGCTGCTGCAGAAGGGCGTCAACGTCAACCTGCCGATCGCGGACAACACGGTCGAGAAGCCGGACACGCAGGAGCAGACGGTCGTCCACGTCGACGCGCAGCAGAACCTGTACGTCAACAACCTGCCGTACACGGAAGCCGAGATCGTCGACCGGATCCGCTACGCGCTCGAGGAGCGCGCCGAGCGCGTCGTCTACCTCAAGGGCGACACCGACGCACCGTATGGCGCCATCATGAAGATGATGGACAAGCTGCGCGAGGCCGGCATCGAGAACGTCGCGCTCATCACCGAGACGCGCAAGACCGAGGGCGAAGCCGGGGGAGGCGACTGAGATGTCGGCACACAAGCATCACGGCGCTGAAACCTTCGTCAAGCCGGAGGAGATGCATGCCAGTGCGGACATGAACGTCACGCCGCTCATCGACGTTCTGCTCGTGCTGCTGGTCATCTTCATGGCCGCCCTGCCCATGACGCAGAAGGGCACCGACATCAACCTGCCGCTCGAGACGCGTGGCGCCGAGCAGGTGAGCGACAGCACCCAGATCGTGCTCAACATCAACGCCGATCGCTCCATCGCCATCAACAACCAGGACGTCACGATGCCGGAGCTGGAGGCGCGGCTGACCGAGATCTTCTCGACGCGCAAGGAGAAGACGATGTTCATCATCGGCGCGCCGACGCTGCCCTACGGCAGCGTGGTGGCCGTGATCGACGCCGCGCGCGGCGCGGGGGTCGACAAGGTCGGCATCGTCACCGAAGGCATGCGACAGGGGAGCGGCGCAGGTAACTGAGCGCTCGTCGTCGGAATACGAAGGGCCGGTGCAGGAGTACCTGCACCGGCCCTTTTTGCGTTCAGGTACGGACGGCGCGGCAGGGACGGCTCGGTAGGGACGGCTCTCTGAGCCGTCCTCGGCGGATCGGCGAGTCAGCCTGTCGGCGCGTCAGCCTGTCAGCGTGTCGGGCCTGGTAGGGAC
>CAYSHC010000047.1:18703-27649 GCA_964430855.1 uncultured Vicinamibacteraceae bacterium | reverse complement strand
TTCCTGCTCGTGCTCGTCGTCGCGCTGACGGCGATCTTCCTGTGGCTCATCAGGAGCTTCCTGGTGACCATCCTGCTGGCGGCCCTGGCTGCCGGCATCGCCTACCCGTGGTACCTGGCGGTGCTGCGGTACGTTCGCAGCCGCCCGCTGGCTTCGCTCCTCACCATGGTGGGCGGGCTGGTGCTCGTGGGCGTGCCGCTCGGCATCGTCGTGGGCCTGGCGACGGGTGAGGCGATCAAGGTCACGCAGAGCATCACGCCGTCGGTGCAGCGGTTCGCCCGGGAGCCGACCGCACTGACGCCGTACCTCGAGCGCATTCCGTACATCCATTACCTCGAACCCTACAGGGACACGCTCCTCCAGAAGGCGGGCGAGCTGGCCAGCAGCCTCGGCGGCCTGATTGTCGGCGCGCTGTCGGCGACCACCGTCGGCACGGTCGGCGCCGTCGTCAACTTCTTCATCTTCCTGTACACGCTCTTCTTCCTGCTGATGGACGGGCCGGCGATGATCGCGCGGATCAAGCGCTTCGTCCCCATGGCCCACGACGACCGCGACCTGCTGTTCGACAAGTTCCTGTCGGTGACGCGCGCGACGCTCAAGGGCACGATCGTCATCGGGCTGGTGCAGGGCACGCTCTCCGGGCTGGCGTTCGCGGTGCTGGGCATCCAGGGCGCCATCTTCTGGGGCGTCGTGATGGTGGTGCTCTCGGTGCTGCCCGTCATCGGCGGCGCGCTGGTGTGGGTACCCGCCGCGATCATCCTGGCGCTCACCGGTCAGTTCATGAAGGCGCTGATTCTGGTGGCGTTCTGCTCGCTCGTCGTCGGCTCGGTCGACAACATCCTGCGTCCGCGCCTCGTCGGCCGCGACACGGAGATGCACGACCTGATGATCCTGTTCTCGACGCTGGGCGGCATCATCGCGTTCGGCGCCGTGGGCTTCATCCTCGGCCCGATCATCGCCGCGCTCTTCCAGACCGTGTGGGATCTCATGGACACGGCGTTCGGCGACCTCTGGCCGCGTCCCATGCCTGCCGCCGGTCCGGCACCGGACGAGACGCCGCCCGTCGTGACGCCCGGCACGGCGGCAGATGCTCCGACGGACGGGCCGCATCCGTCCGCGCTGGAGCCGCCTCAATCGGTGACGAAGCTGAACACCTTATAGCGTCCGTCCTGTTCGATCATCGAGCCGAACAACTCGAGACGCGCGATCTCCCCTGCCGGCGTGCGGACGGTCATGACCGAATCGCGGGCCACCGTCGCCCCGCCGTAGCGGGAGCGCTCACCGGCAAACTCCAGCCGGACCAGCGCGTAGGACGTGCCGCCGTGCATGGCCATCACCTGCGACAGGCGGCCGTCGCTCTGCTGCCGCAGGCGGTTCCAGACGAACGAGAGCGGCATGTTCGTCCCGGGGCGGCTGACCGGCAGGTGCGGCCAGACGAGCAGCTCGAACTCGTCGCGGGTCAGCATCAGGCGCTCGAGGCCGGGGCGGTCGGCGGCTGCGAGGCGATCGAGGATCGCCGCCGCCAGCGCTTCCGGCGACTCCATCGCGTGCGCCAGGTGTGCGGGGCGTGCGGGCCGTGCATCGCCACACATGGCCGCCGCGCTCGTCAGGGCGAGCGCGATGACGCCGGCGCCCGCGCGGAGACGTCGCGTCGAGAGGACGTCCATCACTGCAGCGCGTAGTCGGTCCAGCCCTGCGTCCAGTCGAGTGCCGGATCGGGGCTCAACGCGCCGATGAACGGCGCGACCTCGAAGAAGCCGTCGTTGGGCGGAAGCGCGGGTGCGTGCTGGCCGCCCGCGGGCGTCGCGAGGCCGGCGGGCCTGAAGTTGGGCGCCTCGAGGTCGAAAGGCGCGATGAGGCCCGGGTCTGCCACGAGGATCGACGAATCGGCCATGAACGGCGCCGCGGCCGGCGAGAACTGCGCGCCGCCCTGCGTCTGGCCGTTCCCGAAGAAGATGCTGTTGCGTACCGTGAGCGCGCCGTTGCCGGCCTGCGCAGCCGAGGCCGAGCCGTTGATGTCGAGCCCCCAGCTCTTGAACCCCATCACGATGGCGTTGCGGATGGTGGCCGCCGTTCCACGACGCAGGACCATCCCGATGTTGCTCTCGGTGCCGAAGCGGTGCGTCGGATCGCCGATGAGGGTCATGTTGTAGATCGTCGGGTTCGCGCGGGGCAGCAGGTTGTTGTTGATGTCGTTGTTGTCGGCCTCGATGCCCATGTCGGCATCGTCGCCGCGCTGCTGCGCGATGAGGTACTGCACGCGACCCGTCCAGCCGAACGTCCAGTCGAGGCTGTCGTCGCGGATGGCCGTGAGCACCACGTGCCGCACGTCCACCGTGCCGCCGAAGAACTCGACGCCGTCGTCGCGATTCATCTTCACCTGGACGTAGTCGACCTCCGTGCCCCGCCCGACGCCCTGGAAGGCGATGCCGTTCAGCTCGTTGTCGGGGCTGAACTCGATGCCGGCAAACTCCACGCGCACGTAGCGCAGGATGCCGCTGTCGTCGTCGGGATCGTCGCCCCCGTACTCGCCGGTGTCGCCCTCGCCGATGGCGACGCCGCCGGGGACGTTCAGGGGCGCCCGGCCGTTGATGATCAGGCCGCCCCAGTCGCCGCGGTTGCGCATGCCGATGGGTTGGTCCGACGTGAAGACGATCGGCGCGTCGGGCGTGCCGACGGCGTTGATGCGGCCGCCGCGCTCGACGATCAGCGTGCCGAGCGTCGCCAGTTCGCCCGCGATGGTCGTCCCCGGCGCGATGTTCATGACCCCGCCGTCGGCGACGAAGACCGCGCCGCGCAGCACGTATACCGTATCGGCCGTCAGCGTGACGGTGCCGTGGATGCGGCCCTGGATCACCCGCACGGGGAGCGGCTCGCCGGGCACGGTGAACGGCGGCCCGATGTTGGCCTGTCCCTGCATCGGCAGGGTCTGCGTCAGCGACAGCGCCACCGCCGCGAGGCCGACGAGGAGAGCGCGCGCGGCGCGCGACGATGTCGGGAAGGTGCTCGTGTTGTGCATGGCTGACTCGTTGGTTCAGAAGGCGTTGACGCTGAGCGACACGCCGTACGTGCGTCCGTACTCGAAGTAGCGCTGCTGCAGGCCGCCCTGCGTGAACTCGTAGGCCGCGTTGGTGAGGTTGTCGACGTTCGCGCGGAACGTCAGCTTGTCGAACAGGCGATGCGTGTAGACGAGATCCAGCTGCTGGCGCCCCTTCTGCAGGATGTCGGGCAGGCCCGACGCGCCGACGTCGGTGATGCGCTCGCCGACGACGTTGTAGAGCGCTCGTACGGCGCCCGGGCCGAGCCGCAGCTCCGCGAGCACGTTGGCCAGGTGCCGCGACTGGCCCGCGAGCGGGCGGCTCAGCGAGGTCTGTACCTGCGCCGCGGCGGGCGACAGCGTCACCTCGGAGTCGATGAACGCGTAGTTGGCACCCACGAACAGGTAGCCGTTCAGGCGCTTGCGCGCCTCGAGCTCGATCCCGAAATTGTCGGCACGCTCGGCATTCGCATACGACGTCCGGATGTTCGCGGTCGGCTGGAGCACGCGTTCGATCGGCCTGTCGAACTGCTTGTAGAAGAGGCTGACGGCCAGTACCTCCTCCGCGCGCGGGAAGATCTCGTAGCGCACGTCGTAGTTGCGGATGATGGCCTGCTGCAGGTCGGGGTTGCCCACCGAGCTGCGCCCGCCCACGACATCGGTGAACTCGAACGGCGCCAGCTCGCGGAACTCGGGGCGGTTGGCCGTCTGGCTGACGCTCAGACGGATGTTCGTGTTCGGCCGTGCCGCGTAGACGAGACTGACGGCGGGGAACAGGTTGGTCTCGTCGAGCCGCGACCGGATGACCTCCGGTTCGAAAGCCAGGCTGAACAGGTCGCGCGTGTCCACGTCCTGCCGGAACTGCTCGACGCGGAGGCCGCCGATGACGCGCAGGCGCGCCGAGACCGCGAGGTCCGCCATGCCGAAGCCGGCGGCCACCTTCTGCTCGGCGTCGTAGAAGTCCGTGGGGCGCGTTTCCTCCTTCAGCTCGAAGTGCGGCCCGATGTGCTCCGGCGTGAACAGCCGCTCGGGCGTCTGCGTGAGGTCCAGGCCCGTCACGCTCAGGGGCACCAGACGGAAGCGGCGCGACTGGAAGTCGCGCTCCCGCTGCAGGTACGAGCCGCCGAACTTGAAGCGGGCGGGTCGGCCCGCCACGGCCGTCAGCAGCGACCAGCTCGCAGAGCCGTCGATCGTCCTGTCGTCGAGTGCGTTGAACATCCGGAAGCCGCTCTGCGAGACGTCGGCGAACTGGAAGGTCTGCCCGGGAATCTGCTGGTAGACGGTCTCGCGCAGGTCGGGCTCGTCGCGCGTCGCGCCGCCGTAGCCGACGCGCCATTCGACGCTGCTGTTGCGCAGGCCCTGGAAGAAGTGCTCGCCACTGACGTTGTGGCTTGCGATCTGCTCCTCCACCCAGAAGAGCCGCGCGGCACGCTGGTTGCGCCCCGCCTCGCCGTTGAAGCCCTCGTAGGTGCGGGCCTCGTTCTCGCCGTCGTGTGTCACGAAGTTCTCGAGCGACAGGCGATGCGCGGGTGAGAACTGGTAGGCCAGGTTGGCCACGCCAGCCAGCGTGCCGGACGTCGTCGCGTACGCGAAGTCGTAGTCGACGAACTCCTCGAGCCGGCCGTCGTCGCCAATCGTGTAGGTCACCTGGCGATCGATGTGGTACTGCTCACGGTGCACCTGCGTGACGCTGGCCACCAGCCCGAGCTTGCCGGCGCGGCCTCCGTAGACCAGGCCGACGTTCTGGTTCGGTGCGCCCGTGCGCGTGGTGGGCGACCACTCGTTGTCGAACGCCTCGCCGAACCGTTCGAGCTGCGCACGCGAGAACCCGACATCGGGCGTGAAGCGCCCGCCGCCGCGGATCACCTTGCTCCCGGGTACGATGTCGGGCATCTGCCGTGCGCCGCGCCCGAACCCCAGATAGTCACGGCTGCCGCCGCGTGAGCCGGGGATGCTCCTGCCGGTCGTGATCCCGTTCACGCCCAGTCCGAAGGACACGTCGAGCACCTGCTGGCGGGGGAACGCGAGCGGCTCGATCTGCACCTGGCCGCCGGCGAACTCGGCCGACTGATCGGGCAGGTAGCTCTTGGCAACCTGGACGCTGTCGAGGAGGCCGGCAGGAAAGAGGTCCAGCGGCACCACCCGGCGCTCGGGTTCGGTGGTCGGCAGGCTGACGCCGCCGAGCGTCGTGCTCGAGTAGCGCTCGCCGAGCCCGCGCACGAACACGAACCCGTCGCCCACCACCGAGACGCCCGTGACGCGCTGCATGCCGGCGGCGGCGCTGCCGTCGTTGTTGGCGCGCATCTCCGCCGCGCCGATGTTGTCGGCCACCACGGCCGCATGCTTGCGCGCGATGAGCTGCGCCTCCGCCGTCGCACTTGCCGCGTCGACCCCTTCGGCGCGCACCGTCACCGCTTCCTCGAAGCCCGTCATGCTCAGGCCGACGTCCAGCGTCACGGCACCGCCATCGGTCACGTCCACCTCGACGATGCGGTCGTCGTAGCCGCCGAGCGATACCTTGACGCGGTGACGGCCTCGAGGGACGAGCAACGTATATCGACCGTCCACGTCCGTGTAGACGACGTTGTCGGTGCCGACGCGCTCGACCGGGACGCCCGGCAGCGGGACGGCGTTCTGCCTGTCGAGGACGCGTCCGGTGACACGCACCGGCGCCTGCGCGGCGGCGGGCGGCGGCGCCAGCGCGACCGTGGCCACGGCCAGCAGGATCGCGACGCACGTGGCAGGTAGAGCAGGGTTTCGAAAGGTCATGCAGGTCCCCATCGGAAGGGGCCGCGGTGGCACACGTGCCGTGCCATGCGGCCGTCCTGTGGGGAAGCCTAGGGACGTGTCGTGACCTGCAGGCGACGAGGGTGTTTCAGGACCGTAAACTTCGACGGCGGTCGTGCATCAGCGCGGGTCCCGCTGCGCGAAGGCGGCAAACTGCGACGCCCACCGGCGCAGCGGCGACGCCAGCCACAGGCGGTCGAACCCGAACACCGCACGCCAGAACAGCGTCGACCGTGACGCGACGAGCCACGGCAGCGGCCCGCCGATGACGTCGATGTAGTCGACGGTCGGGGCAGCGAAGCCCGCGTCGCGCATCTCGGCGGCAATGAGGTATGGGTCGAGCGCCGCTTCGTCCTCGGTGTGTACGCCGCTCCACCAGCGCAGCAGCGGGCCGAGCGTGCGGCGGAGGATGCCGCGTGCGCTCGGATCGCGGACGTAGATCCACCCGCCGGGCGCAAGCCACGTGCGCGCCTGCCGCAGGACGGCGCGGCGCTCCTCTTCGGACAGATGGTGAAAGACGCCAAAGGCGATGACCAGGTCGACCGAACCCGGCTCGACGACGTTGTCGATGCCGGCCGTGCACCGGAACGTGACGTTGGCGAGCCCGGCCTCGGCGGCGCGGCGGGTCGCGACGTCGATGGCGACGGGTGACAGGTCGATGCCGGTGACGTGGGCGACGCGAGGGGCGAGCCGCACCTCGTAGTCACCGAGGCCGCACCCGATGGACAGCACGCGTGTCCGCGGCGTGACGGGCACGGCACGCTCGAGCGCCGCGAGGTTCCAGGCGACGAGGTGCCGGAAGCCGACGCGATCGAAGAAACCCGCCCGGACCGCCTGCGTATAGAATGCGTCGTGGTGCGAACGTTCAGCGGCGTGTCGGGACGCCAGTTCCTCGTGCATCGATCTTCGGCGGCCAGTATAGACGACGGGACGCAGTGGCAGGCGATACCTTGAGCCCGCAGGACGCGCCCGAGCTCTCCATCGTGATCCCCTGCCTCAACGAGGCGGAAACCCTCGGGACGTGCCTCGAGAAGTGCCGGCGCGCGCTCGAGACGTCCGGCATCGTCGGCGAGGTCATCGTGGCCGACAACGGCAGCGAGGACGGCTCGGTCGAGATTGCCGAGCGTCATGGCGCGCGTGTCGTGCACGTCGAGCGCAAGGGGTACGGCTACGCGCTCATGGCCGGCATCAGCGCGGCCCGCGGCCGCTACGTCGTCATGGGCGATGCCGACGACAGCTACGACTTCCTCGAGGTGCCGCGGTTTGTCGAGCGGCTGCGCGACGGCTACGACCTCGTGCAGGGCTGCCGCCTGCCGTCCGGGGGCGGCACCGTGATGCCGGGGGCGATGCCCTTCCTGCATCGCTGGTGGGGCAACCCGATGTTCTCGTTCCTGGCGAAGTGGTGGTTCAAGGCGCCGGTCAACGACATCTACTGCGGGATGCGGGGGTTCACCAAGGCGTTCTACGAGCAGCTCGACCAGCGGTGCGTGGGCATGGAGTTCGCCACCGAGATGATCATCCGGTCGAGCCTGTATGGCGGCCGCATCGCCGAGATCCCCATCACGCTGCATCCCGACGGACGGCGGCTCCGGCGTCCGCACCTGCGCTCGTTCCGTGACGGCTGGCGCACGCTGCGCCTCTTCCTCACGGTGAGCCCGCGATGGCTGTTCGTCGTGCCGGGGCTGGTGATGCTCGGCGCCGGGCTGGCCGGGATGTTCGCCGCGGTGCTGGGAGTCGAGTGGAGCGGCGCCCCGCTCGGCACGCGGACGGTCGTGCACGCCAGCCTCGCGACGCTCGTCGGCTATCAGGCGCTCGTGTTCGGCGTGTTCGCGAAGCTCTTCGCCATCGTCGAGGGCTTGCTGCCCGACGACCCGAGGCTCGCGCGGCTCTTCCGCATCATCAACCTCGAGCGCGGGCTCGTCATCGCCGCGACGATCACCGCCGCGGGCATCGCCGTCCTGCTCCTCGACGACAGGCTGCCGCAGACGGCGCCGGATGCGGCCTTCCGGTGGAGCGTCCTCGGGGCGACCGTTGCCGCGCTCGGCACGCAGTCGGTACTTTCGAGCTTCCTCATCAGCCTGCTAGGCATGACCCGTCAGCCCGTGCGCGCCGCCGGCCCGCTGTCCCGCGCGCGGTAGCGACACGGTGAACTGCGCGCCGCCCTCCGGCCGGTTGGCCACCGCCACCTGGCCGCCGTGCAGCTCGACGAGGTGCCGCACGATCGACAGCCCGAGGCCGGTGCCGCCCGACTCGCGCGACCGTGCCTTGTCGACGCGGTAGAAGCGCTCGAAGACGCGCGACAGGTCTTCTTCCGGGATGCCCTGTCCGGTGTCGGCCACGGTCAGGCGCACCTCGCTCGAGGTGGCCTCGGCGTTGAGCATGATGTGGCTCTCCTCCGGCGAGTAGGCCGAGGCGTTCTCGACGAGGTTGCGCAGCACGTCGTGCAGCTTGGCGGGGTCGGCCTGCACGGTCGTGAGCCCGGGCTGGATGCGGACCGAGACGTGCTGCCGTCGCTGGTCGATGGCCGGCTGGAGGTCGGCCAGCACGCTCGTGAACAGGCCCTCGATGGACGTCTCGGCCAGGTCCAGCGACTCCTGCCTGGCGTCGAGGCGTGCGAGGCGCAGCAGGTCCTTTACCAGCCGCTCCATTCGCGCCGAGTGCCGCGCGATGATCTCGAGGAAGCGCCGCGTGTCGTCCGGGTTGTCCGGGCCGTCGAGCAGCGCCTCGACGTAGCCGCGGATGGCCGTCAGCGGCGTGCGCAACTCGTGCGAGACGTTGGCGACGAAGTCTCGCCGGATGCGGTCGGTGCGTCGCACGTCGGTGATGTCGTGGAGCACGAGGACGGCACCGCGGCTCGCGGGCGTGTTCGCCGGCGAACAGCGCGCGATGAACGTGTGGCCCGGGTCGCGCCCGAGCGACAGCTCGAGGCCGCCTGGCGTGCTGCCCGCGAGGGCCTGCGCGATCTGCTCGGCGATGTCGGGATGGCGGATGAGGTCCACGTACCGGCGGCCGAGCGGCGACGGCTCGAGCCGCAGCAGCCGGCGTGCCGCCTCGTTGGCAATCTGTACCTCGCCGTGCTCGTTCACGACGAGGACGCCTTCGACCATGCCGCTCAGCACGGC
>CAYSHC010000047.1:0-18603 GCA_964430855.1 uncultured Vicinamibacteraceae bacterium | reverse complement strand
AGGGCAGCTTCTCGCGCAGCCGGCGGACGTGCACGTCCACCGTCCGGGAGCCGCCCGTGTACTGGTAGCCCCAGACGTCGCTGAGCATCAGGTCGCGCGAGAGTACGCGGCCCCGGTGCTCGAGGAAGTAGCGCAGCAGCAGGAACTCCTTGGCCGTCAGCCGCACCGGCCTGCCGTTGTCGGTGACGACGTGGCGATCCAGATGCATGGTGATCGGACCGTAGGTGAGCGGCGCCTGCCCCGGCGACTCGGCACGCGCGCGCTGCGACCGGCGCAGCAGCGCGTTGACACGGGCCACCACCTCCTTCGCGCTGAAGGGCTTGGTGATGTAGTCGTCGGCGCCGAGCTCCAGCCCGACGATGCGGTCCATCTCGTCGGCGCGGGCGGTGACCATGATCACGGGCAGGTCGGCGAGCCTGTCGTCGTTGCGGACGTGACGGCAGATTTCGAGCCCGTCCATGCCGGGCAGCATGCGGTCGAGGATGACGAGGTCGGGGCGGTGCGCATGCATCCGCGGCAGCGCGTGGGCGCCGTGGCCGACGGTGTGCACGTCGTAGTCGGCACGTTCGAGGTAGTGCCGCAGGAGGTCAGCGATGTCAGGGTCGTCCTCGACGACGAGGATCTGCTGTTTCACCTCGCGACAGTCTAACCGGAACTCGCGGACCGCGCACCGCTCGCCGCGCACCGCTCACGGGCGCCGGAGCGCGGGCGGCTCGAATTCTCCTTCGTCCTTCTGACTTGGTCGCTCGCCCCGGACGGCTCGGAGAACCGTCCCTACCTGGATGTGATCGTGCCTTCGATCCAGGCGACGGGCGCAGCGGCGTAGGCGGCTCTGAGGTCGGCGTCCGAGACGTAGCGGCGCGCCTCCAGCCGGCGGCCGGCGATGCGCCAGGGGATCTCGCGGCCGTCGAACGGGTCGGGGTCAACGTGCAGGCACGTGCCCGTCAGCGTGAGGCGGTAATGGTCCGCGTCGAACGTCTCGGTCCAGCCGTGGCAGGCGACCAGTGACAGCAGGTCGGCGATGCTCACCCAGGCGTAGGCCTGCATGAACGTCACGAGCACGTCGGCCGGGACGGTCGCCTCGCAGCGCTGGTACAGCGCGTCGCGACGTGCGGCCATGTCGTGGAAGAACGCCGCAAAGGCGGTGTCACCCTCATAGCGCCTGTAGATGGTCAGCGCGTGCTGCGCGATCAGCGCGGCTTCGTACGGCGTGTGCTCGAGCCGATCGACGGCGCGCGGCCAGACGGCCTGCCGGTGCGCGGCCGGCATGGTGATGAAGTCGAACGGCTCGCCCGTCGCCGGGTCGACACGCGGCGCTGCGTCCTCGACCTGCCACCCGATGTCGTGCAGCCGTGTGGCCTCGATGATGCGCGCGCGCATCGGGTGGGCAGGAAGCCCGTCGGCGCGCCAGGCGTCGAGGAACCGCGCCGCGAGCGCGGCATGGTCGTGCTGGGGGATGAGGACGAAGTGCTCCGGCGCGCGGCGGACGATCACAGGAGATCAGCGTAGCAGCTGCCGGCGCGCGGAAGGCGGTGCGGGTGCGCGGTGAGCGCTTCGCGGTCCGCGGTGAGCGCGGGAACGCCGCCCTCAGGCGGCGCCCCCGCTCTCGTCACTGGCGGCACTCGGGGAAGAGATACTGCCCGTTGTGCATCGCGTCGCGGTACCGGCTGCACAGCGGCTCGGTCGTCCAGCGCCCGATCGTGCCGGCCTGGCGCGTCGCGCCGGTCTGGTCGACCCAGAACGGCGTCGGATTCGGGCCGCAGTGGCCTCCGATGATGTCGAAGATCCAGACCTGCGTGCTGTTGCGCATGTCGCCGCCTTCCGGTCCGTAGTAGTAGTTGACGATGTCGTGCGACAGGTCGCCGACATTGCCGCGCTTCCAGTTGAGGCCCCAGCGATTGGTGCCGTCGCGGCGCCGGAGTTCGGCCACCACCTCGTACATGAAGTTGTGGTTCTGGCACGAGGTGATCAGGTAGAACGGGTTGGCCGCCGCCACGGCCGCGACATCGCCGTACCGCGACGGCATGCTGCCTCGCGGCGCGCCGGTAGCCGCGAACGGATCGAAGTACTCGAACGCGTTCGGCAGTTCGACCGACGTGCCCCGCGTCGTGACGACGACGTTGGCGTGTCCCTTCACGCTGGGCGGCGTGACCACGCGGATCTGGTTGGCGTTGAGCACCGTGATGTTCTGCGGCGCGACGGGTGCGGCGCCGAACTGCACCGTCGTCGGTCCGGCACCTGAATCGGTCAGGCCGAAGCCGAAGCCGCTGATGATCACCGAGGTGCCGCCGCCGGGTGTCCCGCGCGCGGGCGTGACCGACGTCAGCGACGGCGGCCCGGGAGGCGCGGGGGCCGGCAGCGTCGGCAGGCTGTCTGGCAGGACCGCTCCGGCGCTGCCGTGGCCGCCCACGAAGTCGCGGCCCCAGTACAGCGCCCGCTCGACGATGACGGCGTCAGAGGCCTCGAAGAAGGCCGCGAACTTCTGGTTGTGCAGCCCCGGGAGCGTGGCCGGGGCGATGGTGCCGCGCGAGAGGGCGGGCACCGTGATGGTGGTCTGCTGCCCGACGCCCGACTGGCCTTCGATGTAGAACACACCACGTACCGTGACCGGGTTCGGCGTGTTGTTCAGCACGAGGTAGTACGTCGAGAAATGCCTCGGGTCGGGGTCGGCCGGATGCTGGAACTGCAGGAAGCCACCCTCCTGACCCTCGGCAAATCCCCACTTGCGCGCGGCCTGCGGCGTACCTGCCGAGACCGTGCCTTCCCGCATGCCCTTCCAGTACACGGCGCGCTCGGCGACGAACGGCTTGCCGAGCGTGTTGACGGCGCGGACCGAGAACGCGTTCTCGGCGCCGGCCAGCGCGGGGAACTCCGCCGCCCAGACGTTCTCGCGGGTGCGCGGATTCAACTGCACCGTACGCGAGGCAGCGAGGCCCGACTTGCCGAAGAAGTCCACCTCGACGTCGATCGTCTCGGTGGGGCTCGGGTTGAAGAGCAGGAGGAACGTGTCGAAGTTCACGGGCGGCGCACCCTGCACGCCCTCGGCGAAGTACCACACGCTGTCGGGCTGCACGCCGGCGGCGGCATGGCCGCCCTGGAGATTCGGGCCCCAGTACATCGCGCGCTCGGCGACCACGGGCACGCCGTTCTCCGACGTGACCTCGATGGCGAAGTCGTACTGCGGCCGCGCCGTGAGCGTCGCGTCCAGCGAGAGATTGGCGTAGTAGGTGCGTCGCTGGCCGGGACCGAGCAGGCCCGACCCGAGGTCGAGCACCTGCTCGCCACGGCTCGTGAAGTAGGTGACCTTCACGCTCGCCGACTCGGTGGGCGACGGGTTGCTGACGAGCACGTACGTGTGGAAATTGAGCGGCCCGCCGGCGGCGCCCTCCGCGAAGCTCCATGACAGCGCCGGCGCGTTCACGCCCATCGCGTTGTGGCCGCCGCGCATGTCGGTGATCGGCGCGGGCGCGCCCGGCAGGGGGTAGTTCGGGCCGCCATTGAACAGGCCGCCGCCCCAGTACATCGAGCGCTCGACGACGATGTCCACGTTCGACGTCACCTCGAGGGCGACACCGTAGGTATTCCCGACGAACTGCCGCGCCAGCAGCCCATGCCGCGTAAACGGCAGCACATCGACCTTGTGCACGCTCGGGGCGCTGCCGTCCTCGGGCAGGAACCGGAGCGTGACCTTGGCGACCTGCGACGTGGGGTTGCCGATCAGGATCTCCTGCTCGAATCCGAAGCCCGGGTTCGTCGAGCCCTCGGCGAAGTACCACCGCTTCAGGTCTGTCTGCGCGTACAGGGGGGCCGCGGTCGCCACGACCATCGCGCACACACCTGCCGCCACGTGGAGGGGCAATGCTTTCAACATCAAGTGAACCTCATGCAGAGAGGGAACGAGTCGCACCACACCTGCCGGCGGCTGGGAGACGCCCTGTACGATGCGCGTGCACTATAGCCCGAGCCAGGGATCGGGGGAAGGAAAAAGGGCTAGTGCTGGTGCATGCGCGCCCTATGCACCGCCAGTCCCAAGAGCCGGCCGTCGGCGCCGGGTGTGACGTCCGCAGGGCGCACGGCAAGCGTCGTCTCGAGTGAGAGCTCGTTGAGGCCGGGTGTCAGGAGGGCACGCGGGAGATCCCACCGGTACGTGACCGGGCCCTTCAGGAGGCGACGTGTCCCGGCGGGCTGCCCGTTGACGAATAAGCGGATCTCGTCGGCGGGCCCTGGCTCGCCCGCCGAGAGAGCATCGAGCGACAGCGCGAACGTTCCCTGATCCGGCGGCTCGACGACGTGGACGAGCAGCACGGCGCGGGGGCCGTCCGTCCAGCGGAAGGCGCGACCGCCGGCGCCGGGTTCGCTCGCGTGCCAGCCGCGCGCGAAGGCCGTGTCGTCGGCAGGGTCGAGCGTGGCAGGACGCCCCGCCGCGACGCGAGGCAGCGCGTCCACGGGCGCGGCGGCGCAGGCGCGCACAGTGGCCGAGGCGCGCAACCTGACGCCATCCGGCCGCCCTCGCAGATCGATGCCCAGCGGCGAGCGCCCCGTGGCGACCAGCTCCACCTGAGACCCGCTCGCCTCATCGAGATGGGCATCTCCCGCGACGACGCGCGGCGGTGCTGGCCGGCGCGTCGTGGCCCACGCGGTTTCGATCGTCATGCGCGTGCCCACAGGGGCGGTGAGGCCGAGGGCGCCGCCCTCGGAGAGGCCGTCGAGCGGCATCGGGCGATGCGCCTCCACGTC
Organism: uncultured Vicinamibacteraceae bacterium; assembly: GCA_964430855.1. Classification (GTDB taxonomy): domain Bacteria; phylum Acidobacteriota; class Vicinamibacteria; order Vicinamibacterales; family Vicinamibacteraceae; genus JAEZDP01. The sequence continues at coordinate 13,866 of CAYSHC010000047.1, read as the reverse complement.
CCGACAGGGCAGCGTGCCGACGAGGCGCGCGACAGGCGGGCCCGCCTCGCCGGGCAGCCCGGCCCCCAGCCAGCGCCCGCCCGCACCGGTCCAGGTCGCCAGCAACCGGCCGTCGCGGCGGTAGGCGGCAACGAGCAGGTCCTCTCCCGTCGCGCGGATGCGGCCCCGCTCGCGCAGGACCACGTGGCGGGGACCGGCCTCGACGTGCAGCTCCGCTGGCGACGGGATGTCGGTGGGCACCACGAGGTCACCGGGCAACAGCACGAGCGACGCCTCATCCTCGCCGGTGCGTTCCTGGCCGAGGAGCCGTCCGCCGGTGACCCCGGCGATGACACGCGGCTGCGGCCGGCCCGTCGAGGGCCGTGCGCCGATCCGCCCGAGGGCCTGCCAGTCTTCCGGGGCGAGCGCCTTGACGGCATCGCCCGCGACGGCGACGACGACGATGGCATCGCGTGGCAGCCCTGTCAGCACGTCGGCGACCGTCGCCAGCGCCGCAGGCGTCGTCGCGAGCGCCGCGCCGGTCCACCGGGCGTCGGCGGCGGCATCCGGCAGCACCAGCGCGCCATCACGCACGTCGTGGTTGTCGGCCGTCCCGGCCAGATGCCGCTGCCAGGCGCCAATGTGTACGGCCGCCGGCGAGCGTCCCGCCGCCACGAGCGGCAAGTCACCTGCGGCCGCAGCCGTCGCCCGGGCCCAGGAGTGCTGCGTATCGGCGACGTCGGCGCGCACGCGCCAGTCGCGGCTTGCGGCGCTCACGACCAGCCATGCCGCAAGGCCCGCGACGAGCCACGCCGGACGCACGCGATCCGCGCCGCGCGCGCCCACGGCGCGCCAGTCGCGCAGCACGCTCATGCCGTCGGCGACGAGCATCCACGCCCAGGGCACCATGGCCGCCATCTGCGCGCCGGGCCCGAGCCACGCCGTCACGGCTCCGGCCGTGACGAGGGCGGCGGCCGGCAGCAGCGCGGCGCGCGTCGTGAACGCCACCGCGAACAGCACGAGGCCCGGGCCCCCGAGTTCGGCAGCGACGCCGCGGAACGTCGCCCACGGCGACGGCACGTCGAGGGCCGCGGTGACGGCGAGCGCGCTCACCGCGGCGGCGAGCGCCGTTGCGACCGTCAGGGGATGCGCCGTCGCGTCGCGCCGCGTGGCGATCAGCGCGAGCAGGGCAGACGCCGGCAGGATCAGGACGCTGCCCGACGTCGCCACGGCGTGCGTCCACGCAAACGGCGCCGTCGCCGCGACGAGCGCGACGAGCATGGCGGCCACAGGCGGCAGGCCGCGGCGTCGGGTTGCCGCGGCCAGGCACGCCATGGCGAGCGCCGCGCCTGTCAGCGTGAGCACGCCATGCCGCCACGGCCACGGCACGCCGACCAGGAGGTTCGCCGCCGAATCCAGGACAATGTCGGGCAGCGGCGTGTCGCCTGCGCCGCCGGATGCCGGCCAGCCGTCGAGACGCGTCGTGCTGGCGTGGGCTGCCGCGACCAGCACGCCGGTCACCGTGGGGGTGAGCGCGCGCTGCCAGGCGGGAACGGGGTGTGTCGATCCCCCGCGTACAATGCCAGGGGACGTGCCGCCGGCGCTGCGCGGCGACTCCTGCTCGTTGTCGGTGTCCACTCCTCGCGCTTCCCGTTCCCGTCTGTCGCTGCCTGCCGTGATGCTCGGCATCGGCGCGCTGATTGTCCTTCGTTCGTGGGTCTTTCTCCAGTACGAACAGGCAGACTTCGACGCGGACCAGGCCATTGTCGGCCTGATGGCCAAGCACCTGAGCGAAGGCCGCGCGTGGCCGCTCTTCTTCTACGGGCAGCTGTACATGATGGGCGTGCAGGCCTGGATGGCCGCGCCCGTCTTCCTCTGGCTCGGCCCGACGGTGTTCGCGCTCAAGCTGCCGTTGCTCGTTGTCAACGTCCTGACCGGGCTGGGGCTCGTATGGCTGCTCGTGCGCGAGACGGGAATGCGGCCCTGGCAGGCAGGCGTGGCCACGGTGTGGTTCGCCGCGCTGCCGCCGCTCACCGCCAGCCGGCTGGTGCAGGCGCAGGGCGGCACGATCGAGCCGCTGTTGTACGCGCTCGTGCTCTGGATCTCGCGCCGGCGTCCCGTGATTTTCGGGCTGGTGTTCGCGTTCGGGTTCCTCCAGCGCGAGTTCACGCTGTTTGCGGTGCTCGCCATCCTGGCGCTCGAGGCCTGGACGCGCACGCTGTTTGACAGGCGGCGCGTCGCGCACTGGGCGGTCGTGGCGCTGGTGTTCCTCGGCGCGCGCGAGGGCGTCGGCCTGCTGCGCGGTCACGCGTCGATGTTCGGGCCGCAGACGGCGCCCGTGCGACTCGACCAGCGGGTGACCAATGTGGACGTCGTGGCGGGCAGCGTGTGTCCCGCTCCCTTGCACGTGGCCGGCAACCTCGCCTGGCTGATGCGCGAGAACGTGCCGACGTTCTTCGGTGTCAGGCAGCAGCCCGCGGGCATGTACATCGTCTCGGCGCGGCCGACGGGTGCCCCCTGGGCCGCCGTCTTCGTCGTCGTGGCGTTGGGCCTGTCGACGGCTGTCGTCGCACGCGCGGCGCCGTACTGGTGGCGCGACCCGTCCGCCGCGTGGCACGGCGCGGGGCGCGACGAGGCGCCGATGCGCCCGCTCTTCGGCTGGTTCCTGCTCGCGACGGGGTTGCTCTCGCTCGCGGGCGTGGCCGCGGGCTGCAACGTGCGCAGCCTCATGACCGTGCGGTACCACCTGATGCTCGCGCTCGCGCCCGTGGGCCTGACGGCGCTGGCATTTGCCTACGGGGGCGCGCTGTCGGCATCGGCGCGGCGCGGCACGCTCGCCGCTGCCGTAACGGCGACGCTCGTGTGGGCGTCGGCCATGACCGCCGGAAGCGCCGCGCTCGTGCACGAATACCGCACGCGTCCGCCCGGGGACCCGTTCCGCGTGCTCGCCGACGACCTCGTCCTCCACGGCGATGCCGTCGGGTGGGCGTCGTACTGGGTCGCCTATCACGTCGACTTCCTGTCGCGGGAGCGCGTCCGGCTGTCGCCGACGGGTGCCATCCGCATAGCCGACTATGCCCGCGAGGCGACGCACGCAGGCGACGCGGCCGTCACGGTCGGTCACGAGCCCTGCGAAGCGGGGCGACAGGTAGAGGCGTGGTGGGTCTGTCCGTAGCGGGGACGGCTGTCAGCGGCCCGCCGTGCGCGGCGAAGAAAAGGCGGCCGCGGCCAGGACCAGCCAGGCGGCGATCCACAGCACGCCGCCGACGGGCGTGATGGCCCCAAGCCACCGGGTGCCCGTCACGGCCAGCACGTACAGGCTGCCCGAGAAGAGGACGAGACCTCCCAGGAACATCCAGCCCGCCACGGCAGCCCTCGGCGCGCCCAGCCTGGCGACGATGCCGGCAACCAGCGCGGCGAGGCCGTGCACCAGGTGGTACCGGACGGCCGTCTCGTAGGTGGCGAGCAGGTCGGACGCCAGGTGCCCCGACAGGCCGTGCGCCCCGAAGGCGCCAAGGGCCACGCCGGCGGCCATGGCGACGCAGGCGGCCGTCACCAGGCGTGCGGCGGCGTCGTGTCGTGCGTCAGGATTCATTGGTGCTTCCGGGCCGCGCGGTCGGCATCGTCGATCCGTCCGCGCCCGGGCGCGGACCGCCCGCAGCGCCCGTGCCGACGACGATGCCACGGGGCGGGGGGCGGCGCAACCGCGGCGCGCCGACCCTGATATATTGTCGCGGTTCCCTGAACCTGCACTCGCGAAAGGACCGGACCAGACATGGCTGAAGACACCAGTCGCCGCGATTTCATCCGACAAGTGGGCGCCGGTGCCGTGGCCGCCGCCTCCACGCTTGCCGCCGCGTCGTCGGCCGAGGCCGCGTTCCGCACCGTGCCCTACACAGCGAAGAGCCGCATCCTCGGGGCCAACGACCGCATCAACGTCGGCTTTGTCGGCTGCGGCGGGCGCATGAACGCGCACATCACCCGCATCGTCGAACGGGCGAAGGAGAAGGGCGACGTGCAGGCCGTCGCCGTCAACGACATCTGGGACAAGCGGAAGGCCGCCGCGCGCGAGCGCACCGGCGTTGACGAGCGCTCGGTCTACCACGACTACCGCGAGCTGGTGGCGCGCCCCGACGTCGACGTCGTGGTGATCTCGTCGCCAGATCACTGGCACTTCGCGCACACGATGGCGGCGCTCGAGGCCGGCAAGGACGTGTACCTCGAGAAGCCGATGACCTACACGGTCGACGAGGCGAAGAAGATCGCCGAGTACGTGGCCGCCAACGGGCGCGTCCTCCAGGTGGGCAGCCAGTACACCTCGCTCGACCACTTCCACCAGGCGCGAAAGGTCATCCAGGACGGGCTGATCGGCGAGGTGGTCTGGGCGTCGGGCGGCTTCGGCCGCAACAGCACCAAGCGGGGCGGCGAGTGGAACTACCGTATCGATCCTGACGCGAACGAGTCGAACCTCGACTGGAACGCGTTCCTCGGCACGGCGCCGAAGCGTCCCTTCGACCCGGCCCGGTACTTCCGCTGGCGCAAGTACTGGGATTACTCGGGCGGCATCGCGACCGACCTCTTCTACCACACGGTCGCGCCGATCCTCATGGCGGCCGGACCCGAGTTCCCGCTGCGCGTGGTCGCCGGCGGCGGCATCTACGTCCAGAAGGACCGCGAGGTGCCCGACACGTTCTTCATGAATGTCGACTACCAGTCCTGGACGATGCAGCTGGCCTGCTCGGTCACGAGCGGCAAGGGTGCGCCGCTGGTCTTCCACGGGTCGCAGGGCACGCTCATCGTGGCCGAGGACAGCGAGGCGTTCTCGAACACCGAGATGGTGGTCATCCCCGACCGCGACTACAGGGACGACTTCGTCAAGAAGACCGGCAAGGAGGAACTGCGCATCGAGGTGCGGCCGTTCGTGCGCGGGGAGCATCCGCACATGGACAACTTCCTCGAGGCCGTGCGCGCCCGCACCAGGCCGAACCTCGACGCCGAGCTCGGCTACAAGGCGATGGCCGCCATCGGCATGGGCGTGACCGCGTACCGCGAGGACCGGGTCATGCACATGGACCCGAAGACCCAGAAGCTCACCTAGCAGCCGGGTACGCTACACTCGCCGGTCAGGCGGCGGCGCCTGGCCGGCGGATGTCCCGCCGTGCGACGAGTGCCCCAGGGAGGACCATCCGGATGCCGGCAGGACCCATCTCGCAGTTCATCGATCGTCATTTCCTGCACTTCAACGCCGCGACGTTGAAGGATGCCGCCGATGCCTACCAGCGGCACGTCGCGGGCGGCGGCTCCATGCTCGTCACCCTGGCCGGGGCGATGAGCACGGCGGAGCTTGGCAGGTCGCTCGCCGAGATGATCCGCCAGGGGCAGGTGCACGCGATCTGCTGCACCGGCGCCAACCTCGAGGAGGACGTCTTCAACCTCGTCGCGCACGACCACTACGAGCGCGTGCCGCACTACCGCGATCTGACGCCGCAGGACGAGCAGGCGCTGCTCGAGCGCCACATGAACCGCGTGACCGACACCTGCATCCCCGAGGGCGAGGCGATGCGGCGGATCGAGGCCGCGGTCCTCGAGCTGTGGCAGGCGCACGACGCCGCGGGCACGCGGCAGTTCCCGCACGAGTTCCTCTACGAGCTGCTGCGGAGCGGCCGGCTTCGCGAGTCGTACCAGATCGACCCGGGCGACAGCTGGCTCGTCGCGGCTGCGGAGCGCAACCTGCCGATATTCGTGCCGGGCTGGGAGGATTCCACGCTGGGCAACATGTACGCCGCCCACTGCATCGAGGGACGCATCCGCAACGTCCACACCGTGCGCACGGGCATCGAGTACATGATGGTGCTCGCCGAGTGGTACCAGGCGGTGAGCCCGACCTCGTCGGTCGGCTTCTTCCAGATCGGCGGCGGCATCGCGGGCGACTTCCCGATCTGCGTCGTGCCGATGCTGCACCAGGACCTGCAGCGCACCCAGGTGCCGCTGTGGGGGTACTTCTGCCAGATCAGCGACTCCACGACGAGCTACGGCTCCTACTCGGGCGCGGTGCCCAACGAGAAGATCACCTGGGGCAAGCTCGGCGTCGACACGCCGAAGTTCATCATCGAATCCGACGCGACGATTGTGGCGCCGCTGATGTTTGCCCGCATCCTCGGCTGGTGAGGCGGCGCGTGCACGAACGTCCGGCCCCGGTGCTGCGGTCATCGGCCGCCCGCCTCTTCCTGATCTCGTTCCTCGTCCTGTTCCTCGAGGTGGCGCTCATCCGCTGGATGCCGGCGTACGTGCGCCTGCTGGCCTACTTCTCGAACTTCATCCTGCTGGCCAGCTTCCTCGGCATCGGCGTCGGCTGCCTGCTGGCGCCCGTGCGCGCCAGGCTGTTCCGCTGGTTCCCGATCGTGCTGGCCGGCGTGGTGGGCGTCGTCGCGTGGGCGCGGCTCGACATCGCCATCCCGCAGACGTCCACGAGCATCTACTTCTCCAGCGGCACCGCGGAGCAGGTGGTGGCCGTCGAGAGCACGTGGTTCCTGCCGCTGCTGTTCGGGGCCGTCGCCCTGCTGTTCGTCCTGCTGTCGCAGCGGCTCGGACGGGAGATGGCGGCGCAGCCGGCGCCGCTGCGGGCCTACCTCTGGAACCTCGCGGGCAGCCTGCTCGGCGTCGCGGGCTTCGGCCTGATGTCGGCGTTCCAGTTGCCGCCGACCGTGTGGTTCGCCATCGCCGCCGCGGCCGCCGTGCCGTTCCTCCTCGAGGAGCGCCGGATCGTCGCCGTCGTGAACCTCGCGCTGCTCGTCGTCTCGCTCGGCGTCGTCCACAGGCTGGCCGGCGACACGCTGTGGTCGCCCTACTACAAGATCACGACGTACGCCGAGAACGGCGAGACCGTGGTGGAGGTGAACAACATCTTCCACCAGTCGATGGCGCCGGTGGAGCAGAAGGAGTACTTCTACCAGTGGCCGTACACGGTCTTCGGCGACACGTTCGAGGACGTGCTCATCCTCGGCGCGGGCTCGGGCACCGACGTCGCGGCGGCGCTGATGCACGGCGCGGCGCGCGTCGACGCGGTCGAGATCGACCCGGTCATCGTGGAGCTCGGACGGCGCCTCCACCCGAACCGGCCCTATGACGACCCGCGTGTCACGGTGGTGACCGACGACGCGCGGCACTTCCTCCGCACCACCGACAGGCAGTACGACCTCGTCGTCTTCGCGCTCATCGACTCGCTGACGCTGCAATCGAGCTTCTCGGCCGTCAGGCTGGAAAGCTTCATGTTCACCGAGCAGGCGTTCCGCGCCGTGCAGGCGCGGCTCAAGCCGGGCGGCGTGCTCGTCATCTACAACTACTTCCGCGAGCGGTGGCTGGTGGATCGCCTCGCCAACACGGCGGCCCGCGTCTTCGGCGAGCCGCGCGTGCACACGCACCAGGAGCACGCGCACCTCGGCGTCATGGTGGCAGGGCCCGGCCTGTCGCGCGTGGCCGACTGGCCCGCGCCGCCCGATCGCGTCGCGGCCTACAACCACCCCGACGTCGTCAGCCCCGGCCGGCTGCTGGAGCGTGACCCGACCGTCGATCCCGCGACCGACGACTGGCCGTTCCTGTACATGCGGACGCCGCACCTGCCGGCGCACTACGGCTGGGCGCTGCTCGGCGTGCTGGTCGTCTCCGCGCTGACGATTGCCGGCACGCTGGCAGGCGTCGGCGCCGCGTCCGGGGGCATGCCGTCGGCGGGGCGGTTCCTGCTGTTCTTCCTGCTCGGTGCCGGCTTCATGATCCTCGAGACCAAGGGGATCACGCAGTTCGCGCTGATCTGGGGATCGACGTGGGTCGTGGCCTCGTTCACGATCGGCGCGGTGCTGCTCATGGCCGTGCTGAGCGCCGTCGTCGCGCAGCGCGTCAGCGTGATTCGGCCGTGGATGGCGGCGGTGCCACTCTTCGCGCTGCTGGCGCTCGCCTACCTGCTGCCCGTGGGCAGCGTCGCGTTCCCCACGCAGACGGCCGAGACGGTGTTCTACTCGGTGCTTACGTTCAGCCCCATCTTCTTCGCGGGCCTGCTCTTCAGCGGCAGCCTCAAGCAGACGGGCGACGTCGCGTTCGCCTACGGCGCCAACCTGCTCGGGTCGATGCTCGGCGGGCTCACCGAGTACATGGCGCTCGTCACCGGCTACCAGGCGCTCCTGCTCGTCGTCGCTGCCTGCTACCTCGGGGCCGTCCTGCTGTATCCCCGCAGGTAGGAAGCGCGGAAGGCGCAGGCGTTTCTTGCTATCCTTTGCCGCACATCCAGGATCACTGCGCGCGAGGGCGGCCGGGCCGTGCGGGCCCCGTCGGCCCTCGCGTCACGAGAGGATTGCGGCCCGATGAACCCACGGCGACTCTACCTTGCCAGCTGCCTCGCCCTGATCGCGACGGCCATGTCCTTTGCCATCCGCGGCGACATCATGGGCGAGGTGCAGGGACAGTTGAACCTCACCGACGTCCAGGTGGGATGGATCCTCGGCGCGGCCTTCTGGGGCTTCGGCCTCTCGATCCTCTTCGGTGGCCCGCTGTGCGACCTGCTCGGGATGGGCACCATCATGCGCCTCGCCGCCGTCGGGCACATCGCCGGCGCGCTGCTGACGGTGATGTCCACCAACTTCACCGTGTTCTTCGTCTCGACCGTCGTCGTCGGCATCGCCAACGGCTTCGTCGAGGCGGCCATCAACCCGCTGGTGGCCACCATCTACGCCGAGAACAAGACGGCCAGGCTGACGACGCTGCACGCGTGGTTCCCGGGCGGGATCGTCATTGGCGGCGTGCTCGCGTTCCTCTTCACGCAGCTCGGGCTCGGGTGGGTCGCCAAGACGCTGCTGCTGCTCGTGCCGTCGGTGATCTACTTCCTGATGTTCATGGGGCAGCAGTTCCCGGCCACCGAGCGCGCGGCCGCCGGCGTGCCGTTCGGCCACATGTTCAAGGAGCTGCTCCGGCCGCTGTTCATCGTGCTGTGGTGCTGCATGATCCTGACGGCAGCCACCGAGCTCGGCGCCAACAGCTGGATTCCCACGATCTTCAACCGCGTGACGCAGAGCGAGCTGCAGGCCGGCATCCTCCAGGTCGTCTGGATCAACATGGTGATGTACCTGATGCGGCAGTTCGGCCACGGCGTGTCGCACAGGGTGGCGCCCACCGCGCTCATCGCGGTGACCGCCGTCGTCGCCGCCATCGGGTTGTACATGTTCAGCCACGCCACGACCGCCGCGTCGGCGTTCCTCTGGGCGGCCGTCTTCGCCATGGGCATCGCGTTCTGGTGGCCGACGATGCTCGGCATCACGTCGGAGCGGTTCCCGAGGTCCGGCGCGCTGGGCCTCGCGGTGATCGGCGCGACGGGGAGCTTCGCCACCGCCATCTCCGGGCCCGTCATGGGCTGGCTGAGCGAACGTTACGGCACCGACCAGGTGCTGCCGATCTGGTCGGCGCTGCCGGTCGTGCTCATCGTCATCTTCGGCGCCATCTACCTGGCCGACAGGGCGCGCGGCGGGTATCGCATCGAGCGGATCGGGGGCGGGGGCGCGTAGCGGGTAGAATTGGGCGCGTGAATCGCCTCGCCCATTCCACCTTTCCCATCGTCCAGATCTCGCTCGACCTCACCAGCATCGACGAAGCCCTCGAGACGGCCGCCATCGCCGTCGAGGCCGGCGTCGACTGGCTCGAGGCGGGCACGCCGCTGCTGCTGGCCGAGGGCCTGCACGCCGTCGAGAAGCTCCGCGCGTGCTTTCCCGATCATCCGATCGTTGCCGACCTCAAGACGATGGACGGCGGCTACCTCGAGGCCGAGATGATGGCCAAAGCCGGCGCCGACCTCGTGGTGGTGATGGGGCGCGCGCACGAGGCGACCGTCCGCCGTGTCGTGGACGCGGCGCGCAAGTACGACATCAGGGTGATGGGCGACAACATGGTGGCCGAGGACCGCGTCGCCAACGCGAAGTGGCTGGCCTCGCTCGGGTGCGACTACATCATCCACCACATCGGCTACGACGAACGCGGGATGGTGCAGGGGCTCAGCCCGATGGACGAACTCGACGCTGTCGTCGCCGCCGTGGACGTGCCGGTGCAGGCCGTCGGCGGCCTGACGATCCCGCAGGCGATCTCGTGCCCGGCGCACGGCGCACCGCTCGTCGTGCTCGGCGCGCCGCTCGTCATCGACGCGCACGAGTTCAGGACGTCGAGCAACGACCTCCACACGGTGCTGCGCGAGATTGCCACCGAGATCCGCAAGACGCCGCTCAAGGGCTGGACCCCGGACGGGCGCCGCCTGCCGCCGACGGAGGTGGCCCAGTGAGCGCCACGCAGCCGGCCGTCGTGCAGTACGGGCTCGAGGCGCCACTCCAGGTGGCGCTGCGCGAGGTGCCGATCCCGGAGATCGGGCCCGACGATGTCCTGCTGGCCGTGGGGGCGGCGTCGGTCTGCGGCTCCGACGTGCACCAGGCGTACCTCACCCATTCCTGGCCGGTGAACACGCCGGTGACACTTGGCCACGAGTTCGGCGGCATCGTCGCGCAGGCGGGCGCCAACGTCAGGGCCTTCCGCGAGGGCGATCGCGTGGTCAGCGAGACGGCGGCGTTCATCTGCGGCGAGTGCCTGCTGTGCCGGACCGGGCGCTACAACCTGTGCCCGTCACGCAAGGGGTTCGGCTACGGGATCGACGGCGGCATGGCGCAGTACGTGCGCGTGCCGGCGCGCTGCCTGCACCGCATCCCCGACGAGCTGCCGTTCGACATCGCGTGCCTCACCGAGCCGCACTGCGTCGCGTACCAGTCGATGTGCGTGAACGCCGACGTCAGGCCGGGCGACCTGGTGGTGGTCCTCGGCCCCGGGCCCATCGGGCTGCTCTGCGCGAAGATGGCCGCGCTCGGCGGGGCCTATCCGCTGGTCGTCGCCGGCCGGTCCGTGGATCGGGAGCGGCTCGAGGTGGCCCGCGCGCTCGGCGCGACGCATGTCGTGGACGTCGAGTCGGAGCCGCTCGAGGAGGTCGTGCGCAGCCTCGACCCGCTGGGCGCAGACGTCGTGTGCGACGCCTCTGGCGCGAGCCGGCCGCTCGACGTGGCCCTCGCGCTGGCGAAGCCCGACGGGCAGGTCGTGAAGGTCGGCTGGTCACCGGACCTCGTGCCCGTCAACCTGAACCCGCTCGTGCAGAAGAACGTCCGCCTCCAGGGTTCGTTCAGCCACAACTACCCGGTGTGGGAGCGCGTCATCAGCCTGCTGGCCGCCGGCCGTACCGGTGCCGAGCTGATCGTCGGCCGCCGCGACCGGCTCGAAGACTGGCACGCCGCGTTCGAGGGGATGCACTCGGGCCAGGTGATCAAGTCGGTGCTGCTGCCGAACGGATAGGGCCGGTCCGCGAACCGCCGCAGGCTCAACCCACGCGTCGGCACCGAACCGACAAGCCTGCCCGTCGCCGCGGTTCAGCTCGGCTCGACGAGCCGCCTGCCGCACTGTCACACGTACACTGGTGGAAAGCGGAAAGCGGAAAGCGGAAAGCGGTCAGCGAACAGCGGGCAGCGGTCAGCTGTCCGCGGTCCGCGGCGCCCCAGGTCCGCGGCCTGAATCATCGGAGCACCCGTGTCTCATCCCCTGAGTGGTCCCTACGATCTGAACGGCCGCGTGGCCATCGTCACCGGCTCGACCTCGGGCATCGGCAAGGCCGTGGCGCAGTTGCTTGCCCGCCTCGGCGCGCGCGTTGTCGTCAACGGGCGCAGCCGCGAGCGGGGCAGCGAAGTCGTCGAGGCCATCGCGGCCGCGGGCGGGCAGGCGGCGTTTGTCGAGGCCGACCTGCGCGACGCGGACAGCTGCCGGCGCCTCGTCGCTGCGGCCACCGGGGCCTTCGGGCGGCTGGACGTCCTCGTCAACAACGCGGCCGACACCTCGCGCGGCGACGTCCGCTCGACGCGCATCGACGACTGGGACCGCATTCATGCGATCAACCTGCGCGCCCCGTTCATCCTCCTCCAGGCGGCCGTCGAGGTGTTCGACAGGCAGGGCGGCGGAGGCAGCATCATCAACATCGGGTCGGTCAACGCCTACATCGGCGAGCCGAAGCTCACCGCGTACTCGGCGGCGAAGGGCGGCCTGATGACGCTCACGAAGAACGCCGCGGCCCAGCTGAACGCGGCACGCATCCGCGTCAACCAGATCAACGCGGGCTGGACGCTCACCGAGGGCGAGGACAGGGTGAAGCGCGAGGACGAGGGCAAGGGTGACGACTGGCTCGAGGAAGCCGTCAGGACGCGTCCGTTCGGGCGTCTCCTCGACCCGATGGACATCGCGTACGCCGTCGCCTACTTCGCCAGCGACGCCAGCGCCTGCATCACCGGGTCGGTGCTCGACCTCGAGCAGTACCCGATCGGCGCGCCGCCCGCGTGGTAGCCCGGCGACGCGCTCAGTAGTATTCCTCCCGCTTGCGCTTCAGGAACGCCGCCGACCGCGCGAGCTCGTCGAGACCGTTCATGCCGTCCTCGATCGAGATCCAGCCGCCGTAGCCGACGCCGGAGAGGATGCGGAAGATGGCGTCGTAGTCGTTGAGGCCCTTGCCCGTCTCGCCGTGCTTCAGCGCGTCGCTGTAGCCCGTGCTGCCGTCGGCCTGCTTCAGGTCGTCGAGCGTCGCGCCCTCGGCCAGGTACCGGTCCGACGCGTGCATCGTCACGACGCGGTGCTTGACCTTCTCGAGGAACGCGATCGGCTCGTAGCCGCCCACGAGGGCGTTGGAGGGGTCGTACTGCACGCCGAAGTGCGGCGAGTCGATCTGCTCGATGATCTCGAGGAAGATGTCCTCGGGCTGGGCGAACTCCGGATACTGCCAGAGCCCGTCCTTGTAGTGGTTCTCCATGCACAGCACCACGTCGTGCCGCGCGGCGTACTCGAGCGACGCCGTGATGCCCTCGACCGTGCGGGCGATGCCTTCCGCCCGCGTCATGCCGGGATAGCGCTGGCCGCTGAGCGTCCGGCAGTAGCGGATGCCGAGCGCCACGCACGTGTCGATCGCCTCGCGCTGGCGCTGCACCTGGCGCCGCCGCTCGTCGGGGTCGGGATGCGTGAAGTCGGGCGAGAAGCACAGCATCGACGACACCTGGCCGGTGTCCTCCATGACGTCGCGCACCCGCCTGGCGGCGTCGGGCCCGAGCGGCGCGAGGAAGCCGTCGTAGTGCTCGATGCCCTCGCCGCCGAGGGCCACGGCATCGCGCAGCCACTGAAGGTAGTCCATCCGGCCGCTGCACAGGTCGTCGAAGTAGCACTTGGGAAAGAGCGAGATCCGCGGGAGGGCCATGGCGGGGGCAGTGTAGCGGATCGGCGGGGCCGCGGGCAGCGGGCCGGACGCCGCCGCTGGCGCGCCCCGGGTCCGGCGCCGGCTTGCTACACTCGGAGGTTATGGCCAGCACGCACACGCCATCCCATCCCGTTGTCGGTCTCGTCCAGATGACCTGCGACGTCGACCCCGGCAAGAACCTCGAAAAGGCCCTCGCGCGCATCGGCGACGCGGCCCGGCAGGGCGCCACGATCGTGTGCCTCCAGGAGCTGTTCCGGTCGCGGTATTTCTGCCAGACCGAAGACACGGCGATGTTCGACCTGGCCGAGCCCATCCCCGGGCCCACGACCGACAGGCTCGCCGAGGCGGCGCGGACGCACGGCGTGGTGCTGGTGGCGTCGCTGTTCGAGCGGCGGACCGCCGGGCTCTACCACAACACCGCCGTCATCTTCGACAAGGACGGCAGCATCGTCGGCAAGTACCGCAAGATGCACATCCCCGACGATCCGCTGTACTACGAGAAGTTCTACTTCACGCCAGGTGACCTCGGCTTCCAGACGCACCAGACGGCGCAGGGCAGCTGCGGCGTCCTGGTCTGCTGGGACCAGTGGTTC
>CAYSHC010000046.1:0-27720 GCA_964430855.1 uncultured Vicinamibacteraceae bacterium | reverse complement strand
AGCAGCGTCTTGCCGTACAGCCCCACCGCCATCAGCGTCAGCGGGTGCCGCGCCTCGTCGAGCCGCAGGCCCTCGCGATACGGCCACTCGATCGTGGGGTACCGCAGCCCGGGCATCTCGCTCGGGCGCTGGACCGAGGTGAACGCGACGTACTTCGCGCGTGACGTCGGCTCGACGCGGTCGATGAGCTTCGCAAGCGGGAAGCCCACCCAGGGGATGACCATCGACCACGCCTCGACGCAGCGCAGCCGGTAGACGCGCTCCTCGAGCGGGAACCACTTCAGGATGTCCTCGAGGTCGAACTCGCCCGGCTTGTGGACCTCGCCGTCGACCTTCACCGTCCACGGACGCGGCTTGAAGCGGCCGCTGTTGGCCCTGGGGTCGCCCTTGTCGGGGCCGAACTCGTAGAAGTTGTTGTAGCTGGTGATCGCGTCGAAGTCGGTGAGCGGCTCGCCCGTGGTCGTCAGCGGGCTCTTCTGCACGTCCGGGATGGGCTCCTGCGCGTGGAGCGGGTCGCCCGGCAGCCACAGGCCCGCCGCGGCGCCGCCGGCCACGGCCGCCGCGGCCTGCCGCATGAACGCGCGGCGACCGTGGTACAGCCGCTCGTCGGTGATCTCCCGGGACGGGATCGGTACGGTCGTGCGAATCAGCATCGCGTCAGCCCCTGTAAAGGGTGATTGTACCGTGCGGGGCGTGGCACACTGGCGGCCGCGTCCGTGACCGAGCCGCTCGCCATCGTCATCGTCAACTGGAACGCCTGCGCGCACCTGCGGGCGTGCCTGCGGGCCGCCGTGCCGCTCGGCCGCCCCGTCGTCGTCGTGGACAACGCCTCCGGCGATGGCAGCGCGGCGATGGTGGCGCGCGACTTCCCCACCGTCGAGCTCATCGCCTCACGCACGAACCTCGGCTTTGCCGGCGGCGTCAACGCCGGCATGCGTGCCACGGCGACGCCCTGGGTGCTCGTGCTCAACCCGGATGTCATCGTCGACGATGGGTCGGTGGCACGCCTGCTCGAGGGCGCGTCTGCCGCTGCCGCGGCGGGCCCGCCGATCGGGGCGGCGGGCGGCTGCCTCATCGGTGAAGACGGGCGCCCGCAGGCAGGCTTCGCGGTGCGGCGCTTCCCGACGCTGGCGACGTTTGCCGTGGACCTCCTGCTCGTCGACAAGGTGTGGCCGGCCAATCCGGTGACGCGACGCTACCTGGCCGCCGACCTCGACCTGACCGTCGATCAGGACGTGGAGCAGCCCGCGGCCGCCTGCCTGCTCGTGCGCCGCGAGGCCTTCGACGCCGTCGCTGGCTTCGACGAAGGCTTCCATCCGGCCTGGTTCGAGGACGTGGACTTCTGCCGGCGGCTGCACGTGGCCGGGTGGCGCATTCGCTACGTCGCCGCGGCGCGACCGCGCCACGAGGGCGGCGTGGCGATGCGCTCGCTCGGCCTCACCACGTTCGCGCCGGTGTGGTACCGGAACATGACGCGCTACGTGGACAGGCACTTCAGCGGGCCCGCACGGATCACCTATCGCCTGCTCCTCGTCGTGGGCGTCGCGCTGCGCGTCGCCGCCTCGCTCGTGCGTGGCCGTCCGGCCGATGCCCGCGCCTACGCCGCGTGTGCGGCGCCGGCCTTCCGCTATCCTTCCCGCCATGGATAGCGTGGCCGGGACGGCTCTCCGAGCCGTCCGCTCCCTGGGGAAGACGGCCGTCGTGCGCGGCAGGGCCAGACTGCGCGGATGGCGCCGGACGGCCCTCCGGGCCGTCGCTGCCGTGGCCGTGCTGATCTCGCTCGCCGCGGGACGTCCCGTGCTCGACGCGCAGGACCGGGCCGCCTTCCGCGCGTGGTTCACGCTGCTGGCCGACGCGCAGTTCTACCGTCCCACCGACGACGTCGTCGACTGCGCGGCACTCGTGCGCCACGCCGCCCGCGAGGCGCTGCGCGAGCACACGCCCGAGTGGCTGCGCCGCTTCGGGCTGCCCCTGACCCTCGTGCTGCCCGACGTCCGCGCGCGCCTGGCGGCCACCGACGGGCACCTCCCCATCTTCCGCGTGGACGCGGACGAGGCGCGCCATGCCGAGTTCGCCGACGCCGCCACGATCCTGCGCCTCAACGCCGTCCACGTCAGCCGCGACGCGGCGGCGGCGCGGCCCGGCGACCTGCTGGCCTTCCACCAGCCGGGCCAGCGGCTGCCGCAGCACCTGATGGTGTTTGTCGGCCGGTCGCACTTCGAGCGCGACCACGACGACTGGGTCGTCTACCACACCGGCCCCGACACCGCCGCCGGCACGCCCGGCGAAATGCGCAAGGTACGACTTGCCGATCTGCGCCGGCACCCCTCCCCGCGGTGGCGCCCCGTAGCCGCCAACGCCGCCTTCCTTGGCGTCTACCGCCTCACGATCCCATGACCGCGACCGCCGTCCTCCGTCACGTCCTGCTGCTGTCGTCGATGCTCGCGCTGTGTGCCGCCGCGGGCGTGGCGCAGCCCGCCGAGCCTGAGGCGCCCGCCGAGCCGGCCTTCTCGCTCTCGAGCAGCGAGATCTTCAGCACGCGCAGCACGCCCGAGGTGACGCTGACCTTCGAGCGCCTCGACGCCCTCGACTTCCGCGTCTACAAGGTGCGCGACCCGTTCGCCTTCTTCGCGGGGCTGAAGGACCCGCACGTGCTCGGCAGTCCCGACTACACCGTTCCGCGCGAGCGGACGCTCATCGAACGCATCGCGGCCTGGAAGGCCGGACGCCGCGCCGCGCTGCGCGCGTTCCTGCGGCGCCAGACAAGTCCGCGGCTGCGCGAGCATCGGCGCGAGACCACGCGCGCCGCGACGCTTCAGCGCCGCGTCCAGCTCGGCGTCAACGCCTTCGCCCAGGTGCCGCTGCTCAACGACCAGCAGGTGGTGACCTCGTGGCGCGAGCTGCTGCCGAACCTGCGCGACACGGACGTGCGCCGCCTGCCCATCGAGGTCAGCGAGCCCGGCGTCTACGTGGTCGAGGCGGTCGCGGGCACGCGGATGGCCTCGACGGTGGTGATCGTCTCGGACGTGGCGCTGGTCAGCAAGACCGCACCAGGCGTCATCCTCGCGTTCCTCGCCGACCGCTTCACGGGCGACCCTGTCGCCGGCTGCGACGTCCGCCTGCTGGCCGACCAGCAGCCTATCGGCAGCGGCCGCACCGCGGCCGACGGCATCGTGCGGGTGCCCGTCGACCACGGCCTGGAGGCCGACGACGTCATCGCCGTCGCGCAGTGCGGCACGCAGCCCGTCGCCAGCGCGCCGCCCACCTACACCCTGCGGCAGCCTCACCGTGAGCTCGTGGGCCACGTCTACACGGACCGTCCCGTCTACCGCCCCGGCCACACCGTGCACCTGAAGGCCGTGCTGCGGTGGCGCGAAGGCCAGGCCATCGTCCCGTTCGACGCGGCGGAGGCGGAGGTGACCGTCACCGACGCCGGCGGCGACGTGCTCCTTCGCACACGGCGGCAGGTGGACGCCTTCGGTGCGCTCGACGCGTCCCTGACCCTGCCCGAGGGCGCCGCGCTCGGCCAGTACACGGTGGCGGTCAACGTCGAGGACGCGCGCGCGAGCGGCGCGTTCGACGTGCAGGAGTACCGGAAGCCCGAGTACGAGGTCAGCGTCACACCCACCCGACGCTTCGCGCGGCAGGGCGAGACGGTAGACGTCGTCGTCAGGGCCCGCTACTACTTCGGCCAGCCGGTGCGCCACGCCGCCGTCGCGCTGGTCGTCCAGGAGGCCCCCTACTATTCGCCACTGCGGTGGGTGGACGAAGGCGAGGAGGTCGAGGAGCAGACGCCGTACTTCTACGGCGGCGACGAGCAGGCCACGCTGACGGCCACCCTGGACGAGCACGGGGAGGCCACGCTGCGGGTGCCCGTACCCGTCAGCCGCACGGGCGGCGACATCACGCTGCGCGTGGACGCGCGGGTGCGCGATGCGAGCGACCTTGTCGTGACGCAGGCGGCCACCTTCGTGGGCACCTACGGCGACTTCCTGATCGCCGGCCGGCTGGGCCAGTCGATCGCACGTCCCGGGACCACGGTGCCGGTGCGTGTGCGCGCCGTGGACTATCGCGGCGTGCCCGTGGCACAGATCCCGCTGACCATCGAGCTCGTCCGCACGGAGTGGAACAGCGACGCGGGACGGCTCGACCGCGAGGTCGTCTCGTCCACCCAGGCCGTCACCGGCACCGATGGCCGCGCGACGTCCGAGGTGACGGCGCCTTCACGTCCCGGCAGCTACAGGGTGGTGACCAGCGCCGCCTCCGGCGGCCGCACCGTCACCGACGAGCAGTGGCTGTGGGTGCCCGGCGAGGACCAGTTCACCTACGAGAGCAACGAGCAGGCCGTCGAGCTGGTCGCCGACCGCACGACGTACGCGCCGGGCGACGTGGCGCGCCTCGCCGTCCGCGGCGACCGTCCGCCGGCGCGGATCCTCGTGACCAAGGAGGCCCGCACGCTCAGCTGGTACACGGTGCGCGAGGCCGACGCCGACGGCACGTTCGACGTGCCCATCACCGACGAGGACATCGGCGACACCTGGGTGCACGTGCTGTACCTGCACGACGACAAGGTGCACCACGCGGAGCGCCGCCTCCGCGTGCCGCCGGCGACGCGCGCGGTGCAGGTGGAGCTGACAGCCGACCGTGACGTCTATCGCCCGGGGCAGCCGGCGCTCTACACGATCCGCACGCTCGACGCATCGGGACGGCCGATCCCCGCGCAGGTCAGCGTCGGCGTGGTGGACGAGGCCGTGTATGGCGTCAGGCCCGACACGACGCCGGACGGCCTGCGGGTCTTCTATCGCACCGAGTACAGCCGCGTCTCGACGGATTACTCGCGGCAGTACTACTTCGTCGGCTACGCCGGCACGCAGCGGCTCCGGCTGGCCGCGCGCCGGCGGCCGCTCTCGCTGGCCGACTTCAAGGCCGATGCGCCCGAGCGGCCGGACGTCCGCAAGGACTTCCCCGACGCCATCCACTGGCAGCCGGCCGTCGTCACGGGTACCGACGGCCTGGCGCAGGTGCGGGTGACCTACCCGGATTCGCTGACGACCTGGCGGCTCACCGCCCGGGCTGTCACGCGCGACACGCGGCTTGGCCACGCCACGCTGCACACGACGACAACGCGCGACCTGCTGATTCGCGTCGTCCCGCCGCGCTTCCTGACGGAGCGCGATGCGGTCCGCCTGCCGACGGTGGCGCACAACTACCTGCCGGGCGCGGCGGCGACGGTGACCGTCGAGATGAGCGCGACCGGCGTGACGCCGGACACGCCGCTGGCACCGGTCACCGTGGAGGTCCCGCACGACGGCGAGGCACGGCACGAGTGGCCGTTCACGGCGCCCGCGCCTGGCACCGCCACCTTCACCGGGCGCGTGACCGCCGGCGACGAGACCGACGCGATGCAGGTACGGATCCCGGTGCTGCCCTACGGCGTGGAGCGCGAGATCGGCAGGTCGGGCGTCGTCGCGGACGGCGCCACGGCCACGCTCGACGTCGAGCTGCCGGCCACGTCCAACCCGGCGTCGCGCCGCATCGAGGTGCAGCTCATGCCGTCGCTCGCCGGCTCGATGCTCGGCGCGCTCGACGCCCTGATCTCGTACCCCTACGGCTGCACCGAGCAGACGGTGTCGAGCTTCGTGCCCAACCTTCGCGTGCTCCGGGCGCTCGCGTCGCTCCAGCTGTCGCCGACCGAGCGCATGGCGGCGCTGCCGCGCCTGACGCGCGACGGCGTGTCGCGCCTGCTCGCGCTCCAGCACGACGACGGCGCGTGGGGCTGGTGGAAGACCGACGATGCCCACCCGTTCATGACGGCGTACGCGGTGTACGGGCTGCTGGAAGCCAGGGGTGCTGACGTCGCGGTGCCGGACGCGGCGCTCGCCAACGGCGTGAACGCCACCGCGCGCCACCTCGCGGACGAGCCGCGCATGGTGCCCGAGCTGCGCGCGTACCTCGCCTACGTGCTGAGCCGCGCGGCGGGCGCCGGCCTCGAGCCGCGCGCCGACGGCTTCGATCTCGACGCGGCCGTCGAGTCGTTGTGGGCGCGGCGCGCCGACATGTCGCCGTATGGCCAGGCCTGGCTGCTGCTGACGCTCGCCGCGCGCGGCGACGACAGGCGCGGCGAGCTGGCGGCCACGCTCGCCAGCCGTGCCGAGACGCAAGGCGACCTGGCATGGTGGTCGAGCGGCGACGACCCGCTGCTCGGCGACTGGGGCGACGCCAGCGTCGACGCGACGGCCACGGCCGTCCAGGCGCTCGCCGCCGTGCGGCCGGACGACCCGCTGCTCGATCGCGCGCTCCGCTGGCTGCTCGCGAACCGTCGTCACGGCCGGTCGTGGCGGTCCACCAAGCAGACCGCCATGGCGCTCGACGGCCTGCTGGCGGTGCTCGAGCACCGGCCGCAGACGCCGGACAACGCGACCGTCGTCGTGGAAGGCCCGGGCGGCGCGCGGGAGTCGGTGACGCTGACGGCCGCCGACTGGACCAGCGCCACGCCGCGGCGCGTGACGCTGCCGGCCGATGTCGGCACCAACGGCGTGTCGATCCGCGCCACCGGCGGGGCCGTCTACTGGACCGTCTCGGCGAGCTATCACGACACGAGCGAGGGCCTCGAGCGGAGCGGCGGACGCCGGCTCGCCGTGAGCCGGCAATACTTCTCGCTCGCGCCGGTGCGCAAGTCGGGGGCGATCGTGTACGAGGAGCGTCCGTTCGGCGGCACCGTCGCTCCGGGCGACCTGATCCTCGTCCGGCTCGTGGTGGCGGGCAGCAGTGACTGGCAGTACCTGATGGTCGAGGACCCGCTGCCGGCCGGCACCGAGGCGGTCACCGCCCCCGAGACGCTCACCCTGGCCAAGCCGCCGCCGTGGACGTTCGGCAGCCACCGCGAGTATCGTGACGACCGCGTGGCGCTGTTTCTCAGGGAGTTCGACGGCAGAGCCGAGTTCGCGTACCTGCTGCGTGCGACGACGCCGGGCCGCTTCCGCGCGATGCCGGCACGCGCGCTGCCGATGTACGTGCCCGACGAGATCGCCACGAGCTCGACGCTGACCGTGGAGGTGGCGCGGCCCGCCGCGGACGGGGAGACGGAACCGTGACGCGCATCGCGCTCGCCACGCTCGCCGTCGCCCTGGGCCACGCGCTCGCCTTCGGCGCCTACCTCGGGCTGATCAACACGCCCGACTCGAACGCCCTGATGCTGGTGCTGTCGGCGCTGCTCCTTGCCGGCGGCGCCCTCATCGCCGTGCTGACGTCGGTCCTGGCGGCACGCGCCCTCCAGGCTGGACCGCGCGCGTGGCTGGGATGGCCCGCGGCGCTGCGCCTGCTGCCCTCCGCATTTCTCGTGATCGCCGTGGCAGGGCTGTTCTGCTGGCTCGCCGGCGGCGTCGAGGCGTGGTGGACGTCGCGGGCCGGCGAGGTGGACGCGACGGCGATCGCCGTCGGCGGCGTGACCGACACCGCCTGGCTGCACGGCCTCGTGCGGTGGACGGTGGCGCTGGTGCAGTGGGTGCTCGTGCCCTGCTGGATCGCGGCAGGCCTCGCCTGGGCCGTGGCGTACGGGGTGCGCGACGTGCTGTCGGGCAAGTGGCTCGTCGCCGGGCTCTCGCTCCGCACGCTGCTGACGGCGCTGGTGGCGGTGGTCGTCCTGGTGTGGCTGCCGTGGCGCACCGTCTACTGGCGCCCCGCGGCCATCACGTCACCCCAGGTCGAGATGGCGTTCACCGCCGTCAAGCTCGCACTCCTGTACCTGGCCGCCAACCTGGCCTGGGTCGCCGTGCTCGACGCCGCGGCGAGGAGTACTCGTGGCATACTGCGCACGCCCTTGCAATGACAGGTCACCCGATGCCTACGCGACGAGAGATGTTCGGCTGGATCGCCGGAGCGGCGGCCGCCTCGACCCTGACCACGACGCCCCGCGCTGCCGCGGCGGCGCAGGCCCCGGCCGGAGCCGCGGGCGGGCTGCGGATCGCGCCCAACAGCCGGTGGGTGCTGATCGGCGACTCGATCACCGACACCGGGCGGGCACGTCCCGTCGGCGAGGCGCCCGGCGGCCTCGGCGACGGCTACGTCCGGCAGATCGACGCGTGGCTCGGCGCGTGGTACCCGGAACGCCGCATCCGCCTGTTCAACACGGGAATCAGCGGCAACACGGTGCGTGACCTGGCGAACCGCTGGCAGACCGACGTCATCGACCTGAAGCCGGACTGGCTCTCGATCATGATCGGGGCCAACGACGTCTGGCGGCAGTTCGACAGGCCGGCCCAGCCCGAGCGGCACGTCCTGCCCGACGAGTACGAGGCGACCTACGACCAGCTGGTCGCACGGACGCGCCCGCTGCTCGCCGGCGGCGTGATCCTGATTACGCCGTTCTTCCTGGAGCCGCGGCGCGACGACCCGATGCGCGCGCGCATGGACGAGTACGGGGCCATCGTGAAGCGGCTGGCCCAGCGGCACGGCGCGGTGCTCGTCGACAGCCAGGCCGCGTTCGACGACGTGATGAAACGGCTGCCCTCGCAGGCCATCAACGGCGACCGGGTGCACCTCAATCACATCGGCGCCGCCGTCCTCGCCCGGGCCGTGCTCACCGCCGTCGGCTTCGAGTGGGCGTAGCGGGCCTCACTTCTTCCCGCGGTGCTGCTTCTCGAGGCCGAGGTCGCCGGGCACGCCGAACTTGCCCTGGAGCTTCTGGAGCTGCTCGAGGTCGATGTTGCCGACGATGTTGACGATGGTCAGCTCGCGCGGCCCCGAGCTCAGCACGGCAAGGCCGCCGGCCTTGCCGTTGTCGCGCCACAGGTAGACGCCGACGTCGCTCCTGTCGGCCGACGAGCGCGCCGACACGAGCCGCGACCAGCGGCCGGTGCTGAGCTGGCTGCGCAGCTGCTCCAGCATCGCCTCGTCGACGACGCCGTCGCGGTCGAACTGGAGGCTCTTGACGTAAATGCCGCGCAGCCCGCTGAGCAGCTCTCGCATTTCCTTGTCGTCGCCCTCGCCGGCGAGGAAGCCGCCCGCGAGGTTCAGCAGGGCCTGGTCCACCGACACGTCCACGACGTCGGCGGCCAGCGGCGTGAGCTTCGACAGGTCGGGCAGCTGCAGCTGCTGCGCGCCCGCAGGACGGGCCCCGAGCGCCAGCAGCGCTGCCGCCGCAGTGAGCAGGACGGTTCGGAACGGACGGAACCCGGGCCGGGTCATTGATCTTCTCCTGCGTCCGTCGTGGCGGACGCCTCGCTCTCGTGTCTGGGCGGCGCGACCACGCGCTGCACGGCGTTGAGCTCGCGGCTCGCGATCTGCAGCCCAAGTAGGATCTGGGCGCGCGCCGCGAGCGCCTCGCGCCGCTGCTCGTATTCCTGGTAGGCGTAGGTGCCGGCGGCGATGGCCGCCACGGCCGCGGCCGTGGCCAGCCAGGACCGCCAGCCGCCACCGGCGACGGCCTCGTGCGCCCGCGCACCGTGTCCGTCCGCTTCGATGCGCTGCCGCACGCGCCGCGCGAAGCCGGCCGGCGGGTCGACCGGCTGGAGGGCACGACGGAGACGGGCATCAAGGTTCATGAGCGTCTCGACTCGGTGAGGCGGGCCCGCAGCAATGCGAGGCTCCGCCGAAGGTGACTCTTGACGGTGTTGATCGACATCCCGAGCGCCTCGGCAATCTCGGTCGGCGCCAGATCTTCCATATAGCGCATGACGACGACCAGCCGCGCCTGCGGCGTCAGCCGGTGCAACGCCCGCCGGATGAGGCGGCTCGCGAGCGGGTCGGCCGCGTGGCCGTCCACCGACGGCTCGGCGACGCATTCGAGCGCCACCGGCGTCCGGCGGCTGCGCAGCGCGTCGATCACGCGGTGACTCGTCACGCGCCGCAGCCAGGCGGCGAGATGCCGCGGCGACTCGATGTGCGCCAGGTTCGCGTGCAACTGCACGAACACGTCCTGCGCGATCTCCTCGGCGAGCCCCTCGTCGTGAACCGCGTGCACGGCCAGGCCGTAGACGCGGCGCTGGTGGCGGCGCACGAGCGACTCGAAGGCGTCGAGGTCGCCGCCCCTGGCCGCCTCGAGCAGCCGCTCGTCGCGGTCGTCGCGCGCCTCGGTCGGCGCGGGCACGGCGAGCACGGGAGCAGGAGCGGCCATCTGAGAGTTGTATACGAGAGAACCGGGCGCAACGGGTGCGGGCGACGTGAGCGCGTCAGCTCGACGGCTCGTCCGCGACGCGGTCGGCCAGCGCCCGCCAGCCGCCGTCCCGCCACCCGTCGCTGACGCAGCGCGCGGCGGCCGCGTACACCTCGCGCATCCGCGCGGCGCCGCCGGGCCGGGCCACCACGTCGTCGGACGGGCATGCCGTCGCGACGCTCCGGGGCGACGGTGTCGCCGGGCCAGCCAGCAGCGTCGCCAGGCCCTCGTGCGCCCAGAGCGGCGCCTCGTGGAGGGCCGCCGACGTGAGCACGTGCGTCAGCTCGTGGCGCAGCAGCCGGCCGACGTCCCCGGCCGCCTCGAGCCGCGCGAGCGGCGGCAGGTCGATGCGGTACGTCACGCCGCCCGTGTGCCGCGTGCTGCCGCCCGTCCACCACGCACGTCCGGTGGCACGCTGGTAAGCCTCGACGGTCGGGTGTTCGACGACGGTGATGCGGCGCGGCGCGGCCGTGGACAGCAGTTGCCGGAGGCTGGCCAGGTGCGCGTACACCTCGCGCAGCAGGTGCGGCGCCCGCGCCTGCGTCGCGGCGCTGACGCGGAGCGTGACGGCATCGCCGAGCGAGCGCAGGTGCAGCCGCGGGTAGTAGGCGGCAAGGATGCCCTGCGCGTCGAGACCGCGGTCCGTGGCGGCGACGCCTGCCCCGGCAAGGCACAGGCCGACGCCGTGCCCCTTGCCACGCCCGTGCACGCGATAGCCTGCCGAGGTCCGCGTGAGCCGCCACGTGTGGCCCTTCATGACCTGCCACCCGAGGTGCCGGCCGACGATCGTCCTGAACCTGTCGGCCGAAATCCGCGAGGGGCTGAGGCCGTCGAGGTGGACCACCGACGGGCGTCCGTCCGCCGACGGACCGGTGACGACGTTGCGCAACACCTCACCGCGCAATCCTTCATGGCGCAAAGCGTCAGCCAGCGCGGCCGCCGGCAACTCGGCCTCCCACGTGACGACGGGGTGCGGGAACGGCTCGGCGCCGACGTGCGACCACGTGGGCTCGTCGCCGCCCCACGTCTGCCCGACGTTGGCAAGCGTGCCGTCACAGGACGCGCTGTAGTAGACCGGTGGCAGAGCCTGCCCGTCGGCAAGGACGAGCGCTCGTGTCGCCTCCGCCGCCGCGAGCGCCTCGGCCGACGGACGCGCCGCCAGCGCCTGGCAGTGCGTGCTGTCGCAGACGTCCACGGCATCCTCCGGATGACGGCCGCGCGCGGCCACCGCGAAGGTCCGCGACGCGACGGCGAGCGCGCGCAGCGCGGCGGGCGGCGTATCGCCCTCCGCTTCCGCCGCGACGACGAGCGCGACGTACCGCTCCATGGGCATGACGTCGATGGTGCCGTCACGGCGTCCGACGCGGACGACCCGGGCCAGGGATCCCTCGCGCTCGAACACGGCGGCGGCCACGGCAGCGGCGTCTCGCCCGGCGCCGCGCACCCGCACCACGAGATCGAGGTCCTCGTCGGGACGCCAGGCGACGATCAGGCCATCCGGCCCCGCGGTGCCAACCGCCGACCCCGTCTTCGCGAGCGTGTCGTGCCAGTCGCTGGCCAGGACGTCGGCGGTGCCGACGCGGGCGGCGTTTCTGAGGCCGGACGCCAGCAGCCGTCGATGCGCCGGGGGCACGCGGTCGTCGGCAACCGCCCGCAGCAGGACGCGCCGCCAGGTCGTCGCCGGCGCCATCGGCCCCTCGAGGCCGATGGCCAGCAGCGACGGATGAACGGCACGTGTCGCGGCGGGCACGCCGAGGCGCTCCGCCAGGCGCTGCCACGCGGTGAAATCGAGCGTGTCGGCGAGGCGCGTGAAGTACGTGTTGCACGAATGCGCAAGCGCGTCGGCGAGCGTGAACGGCTCGGCACGTGGCGGGTGGACGCAGTCGAGCTGTCGGCCCTGGATCGTCAGCCGGCGCGGGCATGCGACCCGCAACCCGTCGCGGCCCTGGTCGAGCGCCGCAAGCGCGGTGACGACCTTCGCGACCGAGCCAGGCAGTATCGGCGACGCGAGCCGCTCGGGCAGGTGCTCGGCGACGACGGCGCCGGTGGACGTCACGCGGAGCTGCCAGGCGGCTCCGGGATGATGCGTGTCGACATCGA
The DNA here is from genome assembly GCA_964430855.1 of uncultured Vicinamibacteraceae bacterium. GTDB lineage: Bacteria > Acidobacteriota > Vicinamibacteria > Vicinamibacterales > Vicinamibacteraceae > JAEZDP01. The sequence continues at coordinate 15,467 of CAYSHC010000046.1, read as the reverse complement.
GGCCGGGCGGGGCCAGGTCGCCCGCGCGCGCGTCCGGGCTCGACGTGTCGGACGGGTGCGCGTCCTGACGGCTCGCTGGCTCGCCTGCGTCGCCGGCGCCGTGCGCGCCGCCACCGCATCCGCAGGCGGCGACCGACGCCAGCCACGCGGCGTGGAGCGCTGCCGCGACTAGACGCCGAGGAACGCGCGCGTCTCCTCCCACATCAGGTCCAGATGGGCCAGCAGCTGGTGCCCGTCCTCGAGCAGGCGGACGGTGGCCGATGGCCGGTTCGCGAAGAACGCCTGCACGCCCTCGGCCGGCACCACCTCGTCGTGCGTGCCCTGGAAGACGAGCGTCGGCACGTCCACGTGGACGTCGCGCTGCTGGAGCGCCACGGCGTCGGCATAGAAGTCGTAGCGCAGCGTGCGCGGCTCGTTGTAGCCGTAGTGGAAGAACTCGTGGACGCCCGCGCGCTCCCAGGCGTCGACAACGCCGGGACCGAAGTCGTGCTCGCGGTCGCGCCCGAACATGACGGCCGGCGCGAGCAGCACCATGTGCGACAGCGTGTGATGCGGGAGGCGCGGCACGAGGTCGTGGGCCGCGTGCCACGCGACAAACGCGCCCATGCTCGACCCCATCAGCACGACGCGTCCGGCCGGCAGCGCCGCGACGAGATCGCCGACCTGCCCGATCATGCGCGTGACGGTGAGCGTCTCGAACGACGGCTCGTTGAGGTCGGGCGTGTGCACGGTGATGCCGAGGCCGGCGAACTTCGCCGTGAAGTACTGCGCCTTCGACGACTGCGCCGACGAGGCGAACCCGTGCAGGTAGACGACGTGCAGCGGCGGCGTGGTCATGCGGAGGCCTCGCGTTCCTCAGAGCATGCTCGTGCAGCCCGGCCGGCACCGGCACGGGATCTCGGCCGTCCCGCCGGTGTTGTAGTTGTAGGTGAGCTCCTCGCCCGGCTCGATGGTGCGCGATGCGCGGATCCAGATGATGCCGTCGATGATCTGGCTGTAGCAGTTCGGCTTGCAGGCGTGGTTGACGAAGCGCGCGATGTTGCCGCCGACGTTGGCGTCCACGGCCCATCGCGTGCTCAGCTCGAAGCACCAGATGCAGCCCTGCTCGAGGTAGGCGGCCTCGCGCTCGTGGCTCTCCTTCGCCGGCACGAGCTGGCCCGAGTAGTAGATGATCCGCCTGTTCTTCGGGATGCGTTCGAGCGCGAACACGCCCCAGCCGTGCACGGGCGAGCGCCGGCGTTCGATCGCCGGCAGCGGCAGCGTCTCGGGCAGCTTCACGATGTGGCCGGCCTGGCGCGTCAGCAGCTTGATGCGCCGGCCGTCGATGACAAGGCGTGCGTACTGGACGTCGGTGGCAGTGCCGTTGCTTCGCGTGTCGCGTGTCGCCAACCAGTTACCTCCAACCTCGATGCCCCGAAGAGCGGCCGGCACGCGCATGCAGCAGGCGACGCCTCGATCGACGTGCGATTGTAGCAGGAGGTGACGGGCGGCCGGCCCGTGTCAGATGACGCCGCGCCGCCGCAGGTCGGCGAGTCGATCGGCGTCGATGCCGAGCAGCCCGCCGTAGACCTCGTCGTTGTGCGCGCCAAGCGGCGGCCCGGGCCAGGCCGTCCCGCCGGGCGTCGCCGACAGCTGCGGGGCGACGGCAGGCAGCGTCACCTCGTCGCCGTCCGGCAAGCTCACGGTTTCGATCATGCCACGCGCCGCGAAGTGCGGGTCGCGCAGTTGATCGGCCACCGAGTTGATCGGGCCGCACGGCACGCCCGCGGCGTCGAGGGCCGCGAAGGCCTCCTCGAACGGCCGCTGGGACGTCCACGCCGCGATGGCCTCGTCGATGCGCGCGGCGTGCGGCACGCGATCGGTGTTGGTCGCCAGCGCGGGGTCGCCGGCCATGTCGGGACGTTCCACCACGCGCATCAGCCGCTTGAAGATGCTGTCGGTGTTGCCGCCGATGATGATGTCGCGGCCGTCGGCGCACGGATAGACGTTGGTCGGCACGATGCCGCTCACCGTCGCTCCCTGCCGCTCGCGCACGACGCCGGCCTTGACGTACTCGGGCACCGTCGACTCCATGAGGTTGAAGATGGCCTCGCAGAGCGCGACGTCGACGACCTGTCCTTCGCCGGTGCCCTTCGCGTCGCGATGGTAGAGCGCGAGCAGCAGGCCGATGACGGCGTGCAGGCCGCCGATGCTGTCGCCGAGACTGAGGTTGGCGCGGGCGGGCGGGCGATCGGGATAGCCGGTCACGTAGCGCAGGCCGCCGACGCCCTCGGCCACGGAGGCGAATCCCGGGCGCGAGGCATACGGCCCCGTCTGCCCGAAGCCGGAGATCCGCACCATGATGAGCCGCGGGTTGATCGCCTTGAGCGCCTCGTAGCCGAGCCCCCACGCCTCGAGCCGGCCCGGCCTGAAGTTCTCGACGACCACGTCGCAGTGCTCGACGAGCCGGCGCACGAGGTCGCGCCCCTCCTCGACGCGCAGGTCGGCAGTGACGCAGCGCTTGTTGCGCGCCATCGCGTACCACCACAGCGCCGTGCCCTCGTGGACGTGACGGAACGTGCGCAGCCCGTCGCCGCCCTCGGGCGGCTCGACCTTGATCACGTCGGCGCCGAACCAGGCCAGCATCATGGTGGAGAACGGCCCCGCGATCAGCTGGCCGATCTCGAGCACGCGCAGCCCCGTCAGCGGTCCGGTCCGGCCAGTGGCGTCAGTCATCGCGCACATCCTACCCTGCCACCGCGGCTGTTTGACTCCGCACCAGGGCTGCGGTGTACTGCGCGACGTGTACATCGCCTCCCCCGCCTGCGTGTCTCGCTTGTTGCTGCCGCTCATCGTCCTCACCGGCCTGGCGCTGCCCGGACCTGCCGGTGCGGAGAGCCTCGTCGACCTGCGCGACGCCGTGATCGTTGTCCGCCCGGGCGAGCGCGACCCGGTGGAGCGCACGGCGGTGCAGGTCCTCCAGGAGGAGGTGGAGCGCCGCACCGGGCGGCGCCTGCGCACGCAGCACACCTGGCCCACCCCCCAGGACGCCCCCGTTGTCATCGCTGTCTCCAACGCGCGTGACGGCCTGCCCGACGGCATCTGGCCGACGACGTGGCCGCTGCCCGACGACGCGACGACGTGGCGGCGTCCGGACGGCTACCGCGTGGCGGTGGAGCGCGGCGGGCCGCAGACGGTGGTGTTTGTCACCGGCGCCGATCCGCGGGGCACGCTGTACGGCGTCGGCGAGCTGCTGCGCGCGCTGCGCTGGTCCGCCGATCCGGGCAGCCGCCTCGCGCAGGGGGTGCCGGCCACGCTCGACGTCGCGACGGCGCCCGCTTACGCACTCCGCGGCCACCAGCTCGGCTACCGCGCGACGGCCAACTCCTACGACGGCTGGACGGTTGCCCAGTACGACCAGTACATCCGCGAGCTCGCGCTCTTCGGCGTGAACGCGATCGAGAACATCCCGTTCCAGGACACGCGCGAGAGCCCGCACTTCACCGTCCCGCGCGAGGTGATGACGCGAGCCGTCAGCGAGATCTGCGCGCGGTACGGGCTCGAGTACTGGCTGTGGGTGCCGGCCGACTTCGACCTGAACGACGAAGCGCGCCGGCACGAGGCGCTCGCGCGCATCGAGGCCCTTGCCCGCGACCTGCCGCGCCTCGACGCCATCTTCGTGCCCGGCGGCGACCCGGGCCACAACCCCGCCCCGCTCGTCTTCCCCTACCTGCGCGACATCGCCACCCGCATCCGCACGCACCACCCGGAGGCGCGCGTGTGGATGTCGCTCCAGCAGTTCGGCAAGGCGGACGTGGACTGGGTGTTCGAGACGCTCGAGGGCCCCTTCCTCGAGTGGTTCGGCGGACTGGTCGGCGGTCCGAGCAGCCCGCCGCTCGACATGCTGCGTGCCCGCCTGCCGCGTGCCTACCCGCTGCGCGACTACCCGGACATCACGCATGTCGTCCGCGCGCAGTACCCGCTCGTGTGGGACCCGGCGTTCGCCTTCACGCTCGGCCGCGAGCCGATCAACCCGCGCCCGGCGTTCTACGCCGCGCTCCACGACCGCATCGCGGGCGCGACGGCCGGCGCGATCACCTACTCCGACGGCGCGCACGACGACGTCAACAAGGTGATCTGGACGCAGCGCGCGTGGTCGGCAACTCGCGAGCCGATGGCCGTGCTGCGCGACTACACCCGGCTCTTCTTCGGCGCCGACGTTGCCGACGCCGCCGCGGAGGGCATCGTGGCGCTCGAGCGCAACTGGGAGGGCCCGCTCCAGGGCAACGCGCGCGTGCCGGCCACGCTGGCGCACTGGCAGGGGCTGCGCCGTGCGCACCCGTACCTGGCGGGCAACTGGCGCTGGCAGATGCTGGCCTTCCGCGCGTCGTACGACGCCTACGTCCAGCAGCGCCAGGCGCAGGCACTCGCGCTCGAGGACGAGGCGACGGCGGCCTTGCGCGCCGCGCCGAGGACGGGGGCTGCCGTGGCGTCGGCAGCGGCACGCGCGGCGCTCAGGCGGCAGGACACCGAGCCGTGCTGCGTCGAGCTGCGCCGCGACATCGAGCAGCTCGCCGCGGCGCTCTTCGCGTCGGTGCGGCTCCAGACGAGCGTCGAGCGGTACGGCGCGAGCGGCGCCGAACGGGGCGCGGTGCTCGACTTCCTCGACCACCCGCTCAACAACCGGTGGTGGCTCGAAGACCAGCTGGCCGACGCCGACGCGCTGCCCGACGAGGCCGCGCGCGTCGAGCGCCTCGTGGCGCTCGGCGCGTGGACGCACCCGGGCCCCGGCAGCACGTACGACGACATCGGCAACATCGCCGCGTCACCGCACGTCGTCGAGACGCTCGACGGCGACACGCCGCCCGCCCGCCCGCAGACGCCGCACTTCTCGTGGGAGGACCAGGGCCGCAGCCGCAAGCGGCTCGCGTGGCTCACCAGCCTGCGCTGGCCGCGCGCGCTGCGCTACACGAACCTCGACCCGGCCGCCACCTACACGCTGCGCCTGAGCGTCACCGGCGACATCCGTCCCCGTCTCGACGGCGTGCCCGCCAGGGTCGTCGATCCCGGCGCCTTCGTCCCGATGCTGCGCGAGGTGGCCGTGCCGCCGTCTGCCGTCGCCGACGGCGAACTCGTCGTGACGTTCGACGACATCGACGAGAGCGACCGCAACTGGCGCCAGTATTCCCGGCTGCACGAGGTGTGGCTCCTCAAGCGGCAGGGACGGTAGCGGCAGGGACGGCTCTCCGGGCCGTCCGTCCCTTTCCTCCGCTCCTCCTCATCTAGAATTCCCTTCATGGCAGCAAGCGCCTCCTTCGACATCACCTCCAGCGTCGACCTCCAGGAGGTCGACAACGCCGTGAACCAGGCCATCAAGGAGGTGGGACAGCGATACGACTTCAAGGGCGTCCGCGTCGAGATCACCTTCAGGAAGGCCGACAACTCGATCACGCTCGTCGCAGACGACGACTACAGGGTGAGGGCGGTGTGGGACATCCTGCAGTCGCGGCTGGTCAAGCGCGGCGTGCCGATCAAGAACCTGAAGCTGGGCGACCCCGAGCCTGCCGCGGGCGGCAGCGTGCGCCGCGTCATCGCGCTGCAGCAGGGCATCCCCACCGAGACGGCCAAGGCCATCGTGAAGTTCCTGAAGGACCAGGGGCTGAAGAAGGTGCAGGCGACCATCCAGGCCGACCAGGTGCGCGTGACCTCGAACTCGAAGGACGACCTGCAGGCCGCCATCCAGAAGCTGCGGGCACACGACTTCGGCATCGAGCTCCAGTTCGGGAACTACCGGAGCTGAGGATCCTCGAGGCGTCCCCCTGACACGACCCGTGTCACGGGGTGGCCGCGTCGAGGTCGAGGCGGGCAGGCCGGCCTGGACGAGCACGGCGTGGTCGGGCGGCTCGGCCCGGGGGCCAGCTCGGAACGAGGACGGCTCAGGGGGCCGCCCCCGGGTCGCGCTGGAGGACCATCAGCGTGATGTCGTCGAACTGCGGCGCGCCCTGGACGAAACGGTCCACCGCGTCGAGCACGTGCGTGATGACGGCATCCGGGGGCTCGTGGCGCACCGCGCGGACGACCTGCGCGAGGCGCTCGGGTTCGAACTCGGCGTGGTCCACCGTCTGCGCCTCCGACACGCCGTCGGAGTAGAGCACCAGCGTGTCGCCGGGCAGCAGCGTGATCTGCTGCTCGTTCCACGACATGTCGGTGAACAGGCCGAGCGGGATCCCCGTCGGGCCCAGCCACTCCACCCGCCCGTCGGCCCGCACGAGCAGCGACTCGGTGTGCCCCGCGCCGACGTACTGGCAGCGGCCCGTCACGCTGTCGACCAGCACGAGCGCCGCCGTGGCGTACTTGTTCCCCGGCGTGGTGGCAAACAGCAGCTCGTTGGTGGACCGCGCCAGGTCGGCCAGCGAGACGTGATGGTCGAACAGCGCACGCAGCGTGGCCTGGAGCGTGCTCATGAGGAGCGACGCCGAAAGGCCCTTCCCCGACACGTCGGCGACGCACAGCAGGCAGCGCGGGGGGCGATCCCCCCGCGGCAGCGCGAGCGCGTCGTAGTAGTCGCCGCCCACCTGCTGCACCGGGCGGTTCATGGCGGCCAGGCGGAAGCCGGGCACGTCCGGCAGCGTGGCCGGGAAGAGCCCCTGCTGGATGCTCGCCGCGACGGCGAGCTCGCGCTCCATCTGCTTCTTCTCGAGCGTCTCGCGGAACAGCCAGCAGTTGTCGAGCGCCACGGCCGCCTGCGCGGCCATGCCGGCGCCGAGCTCGAGGTCGGCCGGCGAGTACTCCAGCGCGCCGGGGCGCTGGCCGAGCGCCACGAACCCGCACACGTCGTCGCCGATCCGCAGGACGAACAGCACGGCAACACGCTGCGCCTCGAGCACCTCGCGCAGGCCGGCGTCGGCGATGTCCGCCACGCGGCTCGCGTCGGGGAGGCGGGCGAGCGCCTCGCGCAGCTCGGCCACCGGCGGCAGCACCACGCCGCCGCTCTGCCGCCGTACCTCGCCGTGCCCGTCGCGGCATGCCGCCACTGCGTAGCGGCGCAGCAGCCACTGCCCCGCGAGGGTCAGCGACAGCACGCGGACGATCTCGTCGGGCTCGTTGAGGCGGGCGAACGCGCGCCCGAGTTCCACGAGCGTCCGGAGCTGCTGGATCTTCTGGTCGAGCTCCAGGTTGGCGCGCTTGGCCGCCGCGTGGGCGCGCGCGTTGGCGATGCCCGTGGCCGCGAGGCCGAGCAGCGCGTCGAGGAAGTCGCGCTCGTCGCCGTCGACGGCCACCAGCGTCGAGGGCGCGAACACGAGCCGGCCGACCGCCGGGTCGGAGCCGATGGACACCTGCTCGGTCAGCCCGCGGGCACGCGCCATCTCCTCGTCGAAGGGCATGCCCGGCTTCCAGTCCGGCAGCCCCCGCGCCATCGCGACCGCAAGGCCGTCGCCGTCGTCAATGACGATTGCGGCACGCGTCACCAGCAGCCGTCCCATGACGGTGCGGAGCAGATGGCTGAGCAGGTGGTCGAGGTCGAGGGAGGAGTGGAGGAGCTGGGCGGATTCGAGCAGCGACTCGAGGCGCGAGGCGGAGGTAGGCGCCACGGGAAGAGTCTAACGCTGGATGCGCTTGAGGAGGCGGAGGCGGTTGCGTTCGCCGGGGACGATCTCGTACGAGACCTCGTCCATCAGCGAGCGCATCACGCGGAGCCCGAGGCCCCCGGTACGGCGGTCGTGAATGAGCTCCTCGACCGGCGTGCTCTGAATCTGGGTGGGATCGAAGCCCGCGCCTTCGTCGACGACCTCGATGCGCAGGGTCGAGGCATCGAACGTGGCGCGGATGGTGACTTCCTTGTTGCTGTCGTACCCGTGGGCGTGCTCCATCACGTTGGCGCACGCCTCGTCCACGGCCAGCTCGAGCTTGGCCACGTCGTCTTCGAGGAGCCCGGCCTGCGCGCCGATGTTGGCCACGAAGTCGCGAATCAGCGCCAGGTTCTCCGTGGCCGACGGCACGTGCAGGGAGAACGTCCGCTCGAGCGAGGTCATTTCAGGCCTCCCGAGTGGGCACTTCCGCGAACCGCTGTATCGCGGCCGGCAGCGACTCGACCATGTCGTAGATCGCATGGAAGCCCAGGATCTCGAAAATCTGGAGAACCTTCGGGCTGAGGCCGCAGATCTTGAGGTCGCCTCCCTGCTCCCGGATCTGCTCGATGAAGCCCATGAAGACGCCGAGGCCGGCCGACGAGATGTAGGTCAGCTTCTCGCCCGACACCACGAGGCGGACGTTGCCGCTGTCGATCTCCGACTGGATCGCCTGCTCGAAGATCGGCGCGGTGTGCGCATCGAGGAAGCCCTCGAGATGCAGCACCACGATGTCCCCTTCCGACGATCGGTGCACCTTGAACGGGTGAGGCATCAAGACTCCTCGTCCGAATGGTCGTAGTGTAGCCGCAAACGCGACGGGTCGACCACCTTCGGGACGGCTATCATAAGGGCCGGGATGCCCTTTCTGCACGCGCTGGCCCGGGGTGCCGACGTCATGGCGCCGATGACGAGGGGCTCCAACCTGCCCTACCGGCGGCTCTGCCAGGAGCTCGGCGCCGACGTCACGATGAGCGAGATGGTGGTGGTGCGCCGGCTGAAACAGCGCAGCCGGGGCGAGTTCGCGCTCATCCAGCGGGCTGACGACGAGCGCTGCTTCGGCGTGCAGCTCGCGGAGAAGGCACCGGACGACCTCGCGTGGGGAGCGGCGCTGGTCGCCTCGCGCGGGGCCGACGTCGTCGATCTCAACCTGGGCTGCCCGATCGACGAGTTCACACGGCGCGGCCTCGGCGCCGCGCTGCTGCGGCGTCCGTCGCGGGTACGGGCGCTGGTCGAGGCCATGAAGCGCGGGGCGCCGGACGTCCCCGTTACCGTAAAGATCCGCCTCGGATGGCACGACGACGAGCTGAACGCGCTCGAGGTCGCGAAGGCCGCGGAGGACGGCGGGGCCGACGCGCTGACCATCCACGGCCGCACGCGCAACGCGCGCTACCGGAGGGCTGCCGACTGGGCGGCCATCGGCGAGGTCGCCAGCCGCCTGCGCATCCCGGTCATCGGCAATGGCGACGTGCTCTACCCCGAGGATGCCATCCGGGCCAGGGCCACGTCGGGCTGCCGCAGCGTGATGGTGGCGCGCGGGGCGCTCATCAAGCCCTGGATCTTCGCCGAACTGAAGGGACGGCCCTTCGACGAGTCGCCGGAGGCGCGCCTCGCCGTCTACCGCCGATACGCCGAGCTGGGACTCGCCCACTGGGGAGATGACGAACGCGGCCGCCAGAAGTTCAAGCCGTTCCTCGTCTGGCACCTGGGCTTCTGGTGCCGCTTCATCCCGCGGCAGGCGGACGGCAGCTACGTGCCGATGCAGGAACGGGCGGCATACCTGGCGCCCCGATCGCCCCTCGAGGCGCTGCTCGCGCGCGCCGATGCCGCCGCGCACGAGTGGCTCGCCGACCGCCTCATCGCCCGCGACGAGATCGTTCCCGAGGCCGCCCCGCCCATCCCGCCGACGGCCGACGACCGGGCCCCCGCCACAGAGACGGCTGCCGCCGGCTGATTCGCGCACCGCGTCATGGCTGGCGCCCGGCTTGCATCGGCGCTCGGCATGCTGGCATGGCCATCAGCACTCCGCGCCGCGGCGCGGGCGTACCCTGAGTCCATGCGTCGTCCAGGCGTGGCGGGCGCTGCCGGGGACAGCCGACGGCTGCGGCGGGCCGCGCTCGCCACGCTCGTGCGCCTCGCGCTCACCGCGCTCGCCGTTCCCGGGGCCGCCAGCCGGGCGGACGCACAGTCGGTGCTCGACGGGCCGATGCAGCTGGCCGACGGCCGCGTCGTGGTCAGCGGCGAAGTCTCGGCGACGACGTCCACGTCCTCGGCCGCCGACGAAGGCTGGTTCAACTACGCCTCCTATGAGCTGTCCACGCTGCGCAACCTGCGCATCGCCCTCGCCGCCAGCGCACGGATCAACGACCGCGTCACGCTGGTGGGCGAGGTCCGCACCGACAACTTCTCGCACGTGGACGCGTACGCGCTGTTTGTGCGCGTCCGCCCGTGGCGCGAACGGGCCTTCGATGTGCACCTGGGCCGCGTGCCGCCGACCTTCGGCGCCTTCGCGCGGCGTCCGTACAGCGTCGACAACCCCGTCGTCGGCCTGCCGCTCGCGTACCAGTACCTGACCGCCCTGCGGCCCGACGCCGTCGCGCGGACGGCCGACGACCTGGCGGCCATGCGTGGCGAGGGCTGGCGGACGACGTTGCCCGTCGGCAACCTCGCGCCGGACGTCGGTTTGCCGATGGTCAACGCGCTGCGATGGGACACGGGGGTGCAGGTGCGTGCGGCACACGGACCGCTCGTCGTGCTGGGATCGGTGACGACGGGGACGCCGTCCAACCCGCGGGTGTCGGACGACAACGGCGCGCCACAGGTCGCGGCCCGCGTCGAGTACACTCCGCGGCCGCCGCTGCGGGTCGGCCTGTCCGCCGCACGGGGGCCGTACCTGGCCGACGCCGTGCTGCGGGACGTCCCGGAGGAGGCGCGCGCCCGCCGCTTCGCGCAACGGGCGCTCGGTGCCGACGTCGAGGTCTCGCGTGGCCGCTGGCTGGTGCGCGCCGAAGCGCTCTCGTCGTGGTGGGACGTGCCGGTCATCGACGCGCCGCGGCTGCCGCCGACCGTGCGCGCGTGGAGCGTGTTTGTCGAGGGCCGCTATCGCCTCGCGCCCGGGTGGGATGTGGCCTCGCGCATCGAGCGGCTGGCCTTCGGCGAGATCGCGACATCGCAGGGACGCCTGCCCTGGGACGCCGACGTCGACCGCCTCGAGATCGCACTCGGGTGGTCGCCGCGCCGCGGCCTGCGCCTCAAGGGCGCCTGGCAGGTCAACACACGCGACGCCGGGGACGTGCGCGACAGCCGTGTGGGAGCACTCCAGTGCATCGTGTGGTTCTGAGCCTGACGGCGGCAGCCGCCACCGTCGTCGCCGCCGCGACGACGCTGCACGGGCAGGCGCCTGACGCGCCGGGCGGCATCCGGGGCCGCGTGCTGCTCGGCGCCCCGGCCGCGGCGCACGCGCACAGGGCGACGCTCGTCGATCCGCCGAGCCCGCAGGCCGACACCGCGCCGGAGCCGCCACGGGCGGTGGTCTATCTCGAGGTCGCGCCGCAGCTGGCCTTCGAGGACGTGCGGCCCGGCCGCGCGCGCCTCGACCAGCGCGGGGAGCGCTTCGTGCCGCACGTGCTGGCCATCCGCGCCGGCACGACCGTGGATTTCCCGAACAACGACAGGACCTACCACAACGTGTTCTCGCTCTCGAAGGCGCGGCGGTTCGACCTCGGGCGCTACTCGGCCGGCGAGTCGCGAGCGGTGCGGTTCGACAGGCCGGGCATCGTGCGCGTCTTCTGCGACATCCACTCGCACATGAACGCATTCATCCTGGTGTTCAGCCACCCGTACTTCGCCGTCACGGACGCCGACGGCCGCTTCGACCTCGGGCGCGTGCCGCCCGGCGAGTACCGGCTGGCCATCTGGCACGAGGGGACCGTACGCGAGACGCGCACCGTGCGCGTCCGCCCGGCCGCGACGACGGCCGTGGAGGTCGACCTGCGATGAGGCGCGTGTTCGGATCGCTGTCGAGCCGCATCTTCCTGGCAGCCACGCTGCTGGCGTGGCTGTCGATCGCGGCGGCGCTGCTCTTCGTCAACGCGCGCCTCGTGCGCGAGTCGGACGCGGCGCTCGAGCAGCGACTCGCCGACACGACGGCACTCGTGCAGCAGCAGCGGCAGGCGCTGCTCGACACGTTCAGGCGGATGGCGCTGCTCGTCGCCGACCTGCCGAAGCTGAAGGCCGCCATGGCCACCAACGACCCGCCCACCGTGGCGCCGGTGGCCGCGCAGTATGCCGCCGACCTCAACGCCGACCTGCTGGTCGTCCTCGGTGCCGACGGCGGGCTGCTCGGCTCGGCGGGGACGGCCGCGCCCGTGGCAGCCCCCATCGTGCAGGCGCGTGCGGGCGACGACGCCCCGGCGACGTGGGTGCAGCCGCTCCGGCACGGCCTGCTTCAGGTCGTGACCGTCCCCGTGCTCCTCGGCCTCGACTCGCCCGAGCGCCTCGGCACGCTCAGCGTCGGGTTCCTGCTCGACGACCGGCGGGCCGCCGACCTCGAGCGGATCATCGGCGTGGACCTCGCGTTCGTCCTCGCGCCCCCGGCGCCGCAGGCCGTTTTGGCCTCGACGCTGCCGGCCATGCCCGACGTCTGGCCCGCGCCGCTGGCCACGACGTCGAGCGGCCGCCTCGCGATTGGCGGCACCGAGTTCGCGTGGCGATCGCAACCGCTTGCCGCAGCGGGCGAGCCCGCGCCGCGGCGGCCTGCCGGGGCATCCACGGAGGCCGACCTTGCCGGCACGCCCGTCGTCATCGTGCTCGAGCCGACGGCGGCGTCGGAGGCGACGCTGCGGGACGTGCGCGTCGCGCTCGGCGGCATCGCGCTGGTCACCGCGGCCCTCGCCCTCGTCGTCGGGTACGGCGTGGCGCGCACTGTCACGCGCCCGCTCGCCGCCATCACCGGTACGATGCGCGACATGGCCCGCACCGGCGATCTCACGCGCCGCTTCACGGTGCAGGACCGGGGCATCTGGAGCGACGACGACACGCGCCTGCTCGCGACGACGTTCAACGCGCTGACCGAGTCGATCGAGACGTTCCAGCGCGAGGCGCGCGAGCGCGACAGGCTCTCGGCCCTCGGCCGCCTCTCCACCGTCATCGCGCACGAGATCCGCAACCCGCTGATGATCGTCCGCGGCGCGCTGCGACAGCTCACGCGCGCCGGCGCCGGCTCGCCCGAGATCGGCGAGGCCGTGCAGGACATCGAGGAGGAGGTGCAGCGGCTCAACCGCGTGGTGGACGACGTGCTCGACTTCGCACGGCCGATCCACGTGGACCTCGCGCCGACCGACATCAACACCGTGGCCGCCGAAGCGGTGGCGGCGGCAGAGGCCGCGCGGCCCGACGTCCCGATCGCGGCGAGCCTCGACGCTGGCCTGCCGCTCGTGCCGTGTGACGGGGACCGCCTGCGGACGGTGCTCGTCAACGTCCTCGGCAACGCGCAACAGGCGACGAGCGCCGACGGGGCCAGCGCGCCTGACGTCGTCGTGTCGACGGGGCTGTCCGACGACGGCCGGCACGTGCGCATCGTCGTGGCCGATACCGGCGTGGGCGTGAGCCCCGCCGATCTCGCCCACGTATTCGACCCGTACTTCACGACGCGGCGCACGGGCACCGGGCTGGGGCTGGCCATTGCGAAGGCGATCGTGCAGGCCCTCGGTGGCACCATCGCGATGCAGAGCCGCGAGCGCGAGGGCACGGTGGTGACCATCGAGCTCCCCCTGGAGGCGACATGACGCAGGCGCGCGGGACCGTCCTGCTCGTGGACGACGAAGCGAAGATCCTGAAGACGCTGGGCCGGGCGCTCGTCGACGACGGGCACGAGGTGTTCACGGTGGCCGAGCCGGAGGAGGCGCTGCGACTGGCGACGAGCCGCCCGTTCGACGTCCTCGTGCTCGACTACCGGATGCCCGGAATGACCGGCCTCGAGCTGGCGACGGCCGTCGCCGAGGCAATCCCGGAGCCCGAGCGGCCCGCGATGATCATGATGACGGCGCACGGCACCGTCAGCAGCGCCGTCGCGGCGATGAAGCTGGGCGTACGCGACTACCTTCAGAAGCCGTTCGACATCGAGGAGCTGCTGGCGCTCGTGCGGCGTTCGGTCGAGGACCAGCGCGCGCGCCACGGGCTGCGCTACCTGCTGAGCGAGCGCGACGCCGAGTACGACAACTACGGGATCCTCGGGACCAGCCGGCAGATCCAGGAGGTCATCCGCCTGGTCGGCCTCGTCGCCCGCAGCCGCAGCACGGTGCTCCTCACGGGCGAGACCGGCACGGGCAAGGAACTCGTGGCACGGGCGATCCACAACCGCAGCGCCGAGCGCGCGATGCCGCTCATCAAGGTGAACTGCGCGGCGATCCCGGAGGGCCTGCTCGAGTCGGAGCTGTTCGGGCACGTCCGCGGCGCGTTCACCGGCGCCGTGCAGGCCAAGAAGGGCCGCTTCGCGCTGGCCGACGGCGGCACGATCTTCCTCGACGAGATCGGCACACTCGGACCGGCGGTGCAGGCCAAGCTGCTGCGCGTGCTCCAGGAGCGCGAGTTCGAGCCGCTCGGCTCGGAACGCACGATCCGCACCGACGTCCGCGTCGTCGCGGCGACCAACCGCAACCTCGCGGCGATGGTGGCCGAAGGCCGCTTCCAGAGCGACCTGTACTACCGGCTCAACGTGCTGCCGATCGAGATCCCGCCGCTCCGGCGGCGCCGCGACGACATCCCGGTGCTCGTCCATCACTTCATCGAGCGCGCCAGCCGCCAGGTCGGCAAGCGCGTCGAGGGCATCGCGCCCGACGCGATGCGCGCGCTCGAGGCCTACGACTGGCCGGGCAACGTGCGCGAACTCGAGCACACGGTGGAGCGCGCCGTGATCCTGAGCCCCGGGCCGATCATCACGCGGGCCGACGTGCGGCTCATGCCCGCCGTCGAGCAGACGCCCCTGGGCCTGCCGTCGGAACGGCTGCACGAGAACCTCGCGTGGGCGGAGCGCGAAAGCATCACGCGGGCGCTGGCGCGCGCGGGTGGCGTGAAGAAGGACGCGGCCGAGATCCTCGGCATCAGCCAGCGGGCGCTGAGTCACTACCTGGCCAAGCATCGACTGAGCTGACGCGCAGGCGTGTCCGTACGTCGCCTCGCAGACGCACGGGCGCCCGGGCATCTGGCGCGCCTGGCGGTTCGTGTGATCGACGGACGGACCGGCGTCGGCCTCCACTTCGAAGCCCGGCCCCTCGCTTGGGCGCATTCGAACATGTGCGAGTGTCCCGCCTGCGAGGCAAGTGAAGGCGCACAGGCTTCCCGGAGTCGGCCGCCGCCGGCGGTCCGTCCCCAATCACGTCACTGCGAGCGCGCGCCAACCCAGGGGACGACGCGAACGGCGATGTCACGTACCGACACGCGGGCCCGCTACGGCGGGCTCGTCGCTGAACGGCCGACTTGCTGGCACGCCGACAGGCCGACGCGACATTACGTCACGCGTAAGCGTTTACGTACCACGTAAGTCGGTCCCGCTCACGACACAGGCCTCGCGCTCGCGCCGGGCGTGCGCGCCGGCTGTCATGACGACCGTGACATCCGGCCACGCACGCTCGCTGCGCCGCTGCCGTGCCGATACGCGGAGAGGCTGGCAATCATCCGCGAACCGATCGATGAGCCGACACGCCGACGTGCCGACGTGCTGACCCGCCGGCATGCCGTTTGCGTCAGCGACGGGCGTGCGCAACCCTCTCCTCCCCCGCTGGAAGATCGTTCCGCTCATCGTCGGCCTGCTCGGCGCGGTGCCGGCGCCCGGCTGCGACGGCGGCGACAGCGTGCCCACCT
>CAYSHC010000045.1:0-27735 GCA_964430855.1 uncultured Vicinamibacteraceae bacterium | reverse complement strand
CCATCTCCTGGCCCTTCGGCGGACGGGCGCCGAAGAGCGTGCGGCCGGCACCGACAAGGTCCGGGCGCGAGAGGTCGAGGTAGCGGTCGATGAGGAAGTACTCCTGCTCGGGGCCGCAGGTGGTGGTGACGCGCGTGGCCGTGGAGCCGAACAGCCGCAGGATGCGGACGGCCTGCTTCGAGAGCGCCTCGATCGAGCGCAGCAGCGGGGTCTTCTTGTCGAGCGACTCGCCCGTCCAGCTGACAAATGCGCTCGGGATGACCAGCGTCGTGCCGGAGGTGGAGCGGAACAGCCAGGGCGGGCTCGTGGGGTCCCACGCCGTGTAGCCGCGGGCCTCGAACGTGGAGCGCATGCCGCCCGACGGGAAGGACGAGGCGTCGGGCTCACCCTTGATGAGTTCCTTGCCGCTGAACTCGGTGACGGCCTTGCCCTCCGGCGTCGGGGCGATGAAGGCGTCGTGCTTCTCGGCGGTGATGCCGGTGAGCGGCTGGAACCAGTGGGTGTAGTGGGTGGCGCCGTGCTCGATCGCCCAGTCCTTCATGGCGACGGCGACCGCGTCGGCCACCGACGGGTCGAGCGCCTCGCCGCGGGTGATGGTGCGGCGCAGGGCCTTGTAGACGTCGCGGGGCAGCTTGAGGCGCTGGACCTGGTCGTTGAACACCAGGCTGCCGAAGGTCTCGACGACCTTGGCGGCTGGCCGGGTCTGCCGGGCTTCGGTGACGGCCCAGTCCCGGATGGCACGGATCGCTTCACGCGATGCAGCGGAGCTCATAGTGGTGGGATCCTCGGAGAAGAGCAGGTTTCGCATGGCGTCTGCCAGCCAGGAGCTGGCTGAGCCGCGAACGATTATGCGGGCGCGTCCGCAACGTGTGCAAGAAAGAAGTGTCAGTTTGTCGAAATTCCTACTCTGTTGTACAGAGTGTTGGCGCTTTCGACCGTATCGTGGCGACCAGCCCCTTGGTCTGTCCTGGTCGGGCAGCCTGTTGGCCGACAGGGGGAGCAGGTACGCCGCGCCGTCGGACCGTTTAGAATAGGCGTCCGACATGACCGACCGTGCTGCTCATCGAGAGGTTGCCGCGCAGGAAGTGGCGCGCCTGACGGCCCAGCTGGCCGCGCTGCCGCAGGAAGGCGTCGTCGCCGAGCTGGTCGAGCTTGGCGGCCACCTCGAGCGTGCCATCCGCGCGTTTCACATGGAGGCGATTCGCTTCCGTGCCTACAGCATGCGGCGCCTCATCAAGCTGAATGCCGACGCGCTGCCTGCGGACGTGCAGGCGGCCATGGACCGGATCGTGGCTGCTCTCGAGGCCGCGGGCTTTCAGACCAGGTCCGTCTCGCCCCCGTAAGGACCTACCTACTCTGGCGGGAAGCCGTGCCAGAACCCACGGAACGCGGGGTTCACGGGCGTCGTGTCGCGCGTCCCGGTGAGGCGGACCACGGCGTCGAACAGGTCCTGCGCCAGGTCCCAGCCCGCGGAGTTCGTCTCCTCGTAGTGCCCCTCCGCCTGCCCCAGCGCCTGCCCGTAGAGACACGACACGACCGGTAGGGACGGCTCTCCGAGCCGTCCCGGGTTGGCCGCCTCTCCGAACCGCCCTGGCTCGACCCCTCCGAGCCGTCCTGGGCCGGTCTCTGCACGCCGTCCTGGGGCAGTCTCTCCGAGCCGTCCGAGCGCCGCCTCGTCAGGACGCCCCGGAGGGTCGTCCCTGCCGTCGATCAGGGCCTTGCAGCGCGCACCCGACACCGCGTCGGGGAAGTCGATGAGTCCCGCGGCGTGCAGCCGGGCGCATGCGCCGGGCGCCACGAGCTGGTCCGCGGCGCACCGGATGCGCACATCGGCAATCGGCAGCACGTAGCCCAGCTCGTCGTTGCCGAGCCCGGCGACCCAGCGGAGCCGGCCCGGCATCACGCGCTTGACGTAGCCGGGAATTTCGAGCGCCGCGGGCGACACATGCCGCTCCGGCGAGGCGTCCTGCCAGCGCTCGGGTTCGCGTCTGATGCCGGCGGGCAGGCCGATGACGAGCTCACCTGGCACCTCGCCCGGCAGGAACAGCAGCGAGACATCGGCGATCTCGAGCAGCGTCACCGCGCTTGCCACGTGCGTGCCCCGTCGGATGCTGCCCACGACCGGGTCGATGTCTGTTGCGCCGCCATCGTCCTGGCAGGTCTCGCGCGAGGCGGGCAGCGTCGCAGGACACGTGTACAGCGGACGCGGCATGAACCCCAGCCCGGAGCGGCCGGTCGCCGGGTCGACCACGCCGCGCTTCCGGAAGCCGATGTTGGTGAGGCGCGTCAGGAACGGCTCGGTGCGCACCTCGAGGCGCGTCGGCGGGAGGGGAGGTGCCCCGGGCAGCAGGGCTTCCACCGCCCGACCGAGCTGCTCGCCAATCAGGTACGCCTTGCGGAAGTTGCGCGCAGTGAAGTCCGTACCCTCTCCGCCGGGCGGACGCGCGCCCGGCGGGGGCGTGTAGTGGTTGCCGACGGGCGCCCGCACGTCGATTTCCCAGACCGGCACGCCGAGCGGCGAGGCCATGGCGCCGATGGCGCCGTTCACATACAGCACCTCACCACCGATCCGTGTGCCGAGGGTACGCGCCAGCGCGCCGGGGAAGTCGGCCGTGAGGTAGCGGCCCCTGGCGTCGCACGAGGGTCCCGTCCAGCCGAGCACCGCGCAGTCGTCGGCGATGTGCGACGCCGGCGGGCTCCAGTTGAGCGTGCTCTCCGGATGGTTCGCCCACTGCACCAGCGTGGCGATCACGCGGCCGTCCGGGGCGCGCGCCTGGAGCACGCCGAGCGTCGGGTCGTAGACGCGGACTCCGCTGAGGTCGCTCGCGCCGAAGTAGTGCGTCCCCTCTGCCGCGCGCAGCGCCGCCGGCTCGAGGCGTTCCACCGCCTCCACGACGGCGTCGCGCGCCTGATCGAGCATCATGTCGAACCACGCCGCGTTCACCTCGAACGCCGTATCGGGCCCGTGGTGGTTGTGCGAGGCGGCCACGAGGATCTCGACTGACGCGCGCAACGCCTCAGGCAGGCGCTCGTGGACGCGGCGGCGCAACTCGGCGACGTCCGGTGCAAACAGCATGTAGAGGTCCGTCGTCACGATCACGGCGATGCGCGGCTGGCCGTGACGCTGGAGCGCGAGGGCGCGCACGCGCAGGTCGTCGCGCACCCAGTGCGCGTCCGGGCGGCCGTTGCCCACGTGGATGGGCCCCTGGTCGAACGCCTCGACGAAGACGCCCGGTGATGTGGCGTCGATGTTGAAGGGCAGCCGCGCGGGGTCGGCGTACTCGCGCGACCCGTTCACCGTCGGCAGCACCGAGCGGCTGGCGGCGCCTGCGCGCCAGCCGGTGGGGGAGGGGTCGGTTGGTGGTGCGCCTGTCCCGCACGCCGTCAGCGACAGGAGGAGGACGAGGAGCGCACACCCGTCAGGGACGCGACGGCGCGGGAGACGGCGGCTGGAGCGAGGTCGGCCCAGGAAGGCACGGCCCAGCGAACGACGGCCCAGGAAGGGACAGTCCAAGAGAGGACGGCTCGGGGCTGGACGGCTCGGGGCCGGACGGCTCGGAGAGCCGTCCCTACCGGGGGGCAAGAGAGGGCACCTCGGGCGTCGGCCGGACCACGCGCGTGAACGAGCCGCGCTGCAGCAGTTCGCGGCCCTTGCCGCCACGCGACGTCACCTCGTACTTGGCCGTGCTGATGGTCTGCTCCGCCCCGCGGCTCGTCTCCACGGTCATCAGGTCGCGATCGCCCTTGGAGGCGACGACGCCAAGCACGCGGTCGGCGGCCGGGTCGATCTTGATCAGGATGACGCCCTTGCCCGGGCCGGCCAGGAAGTTGACCTCCGAGACGGGGCACAGCATCGCGCGTGCGCGTCGCGTCGCCGCGATCACCGTCTCGGTGCCCGTGACCACCAGCACGTCCACCACCTCGGCGCCCTCGGCGGGGCGTGCGAAACGGCGGCCTGCGCGCGTGCTGACCTCGGCATACGGCGCGAGGCTGAAGCGCAGCGCGTAGCCGTCGCTGGTCACCGCCAGCGCATGCCGCGGCGGGGCCGTCTGTTCGTCGTCGCCGGTGATGCCCGGCGCGACGCGCGGATCGAGGCAGTAGGCGGCTACCACGCGCTCGCCGTCCTTGAACCTGAAGAACCGCTGGATGGGCTCTCCGTAGCCCGTGGTCGCGGGGATGTCGATGAGACGCGTCGTGTAGGCCGTGCCGGTTGTGGTGAAGAAGACGACCGGCGCGCGCGTCGAGCCGGCCACGGCCGTCAGCACCTCGTCGCCCTCGCGCAGCCGCGTGGTCGAGAGGTCCTTCACCTCCTTCTGGCGCTTTACCCACCCGTCGCGCGTGACGATGACGACGTTGTCCTCGTCGACGATGAACGCCTCGGGATCGTAGGCGACCTCGTCGGCGTCGGACGCGAACGTCGTGCGGCGGCGGTCGGCGCGTGTATCGCT
Organism: uncultured Vicinamibacteraceae bacterium; assembly: GCA_964430855.1. Lineage (GTDB taxonomy): Bacteria > Acidobacteriota > Vicinamibacteria > Vicinamibacterales > Vicinamibacteraceae > JAEZDP01. The sequence continues at coordinate 23,287 of CAYSHC010000045.1, read as the reverse complement.
GTAGACCTTCTGCACCTCGGCGATCTCGTCGCGGACCACCTGCCAGCGCCCGGCCTCGTCGTCGAGCAGCGACAGGATCTCGCGTCGCCGCTCGCGCTTGTCGGCCAGCTCGCGCTGCACGACGAGGATCTCGAGGCGCGCCAGCCTGTAGATCTTGAGCTCGAGAATCGCGTCGACCTGCTCGGCGTCGAGGTCGAAGCGCGCCATGATCTTCGTCGCGGCGTCGGCCTTGCCGTCCGACGCGCGGATGATCGCGATGATCTCGTCGAGCGCGTCGAAGACGCGTTCGAAGCCCTCGAGGATGTGGATGCGCCTGTCGAGCGCACGCCGCTCGTGCTCGAGGCGGCGCGTGACGACGTCGAGCCTGAAGTGCAGGAAGTACCAGAGCATCTCCTTCAGGTCGAGACGCTTCGGCTGTCCCACGTCCTCCCGCTCGGTGGGGATCAGGCAGGTCAGGTTGACGTTGACGTTCTGCTGGAGCGGCGTGTGCTTGAACAGGTACGCCATGACCAGCTTCTCGTCGGCGTCGCGCTTCAGCTCGAGCTCGATGCGGATGTCGTCGGTGCTCACGTCGCGGACGTCGAGCAGGGCCGGCAGCTTCCGCGACAGGACGATGTCGGCGATGCGCGTCACCAGCTCCGACTTGTCCACCGTGTACGGGATCGACGTGATGTGCACCAGCTTGCTGCTGCGCGAGACGTCGCCGGGCGTCCAGGTGCCGCGCAGGCGGATGGTGCCGCTGCCGGTCCTGTAGATCTCCTTGATCTCGTCCGGCGTGTTGAGAATCTGGCCGCCGGTCGGGAAGTCGGGGCCCTTGATGTAGCGGCACAGCTGCACGCTGGTCAGGTCGGGGTTGTCGATCAGACGGAGCAGCGCCGTGCAGACCTCGCCGAGATGGTGCGGCGGGACGTTGGTGGCCATCCCGACGGCAATGCCCATCGCGCCGTTGATGAGCAGGTTCGGGATGCGGGCCGGCAGCACGACCGGCTCGGTGCGGGTGCCGTCGTAGTTCGGCCGGAAGGGCACCGTGTCCTGGTCGAGCTCGTCGAGCAGCTCGTCGGCGATGCGTGCGAGCCGGCACTCGGTATAGCGCATCGCGGCGGCGCCGTCGCCGTCGAGCGACCCGAAGTTGCCGGACCCGTCGATGAGCGGGTAGCGCAGCGAGAAGGGCTGTGCCATCCGCACGAGCGTCTCGTACAGCGCGCTGTCGCCGTGCGGGTGGTAATTGCCCATCACGTCGCCGACCACCTTCGCGCACTTGCGGTAGCGGCTGTCGGCGGTGAGGTTCTGCTGCCACATCGTGTAGAGGATGCGGCGCTGCACCGGCTTGAGGCCGTCGCGCACGTCGGGCAGCGCGCGCGAGGTGATCACCGACAGCGCGTAGTTCAGGTACCGCGACTGCGCGGCTTCGTGCAGGGCGACAACGGTTTCGGACGGCCCGCCGGGCGGCGGTCCGCCCTCGGGCTCGGGGAGATCGAAGAGGTTCGGTTCGGTAGCCATGTGGCGGGAACGATCCTACCCGCCTTCGCCCGGGCGATCATGTGCCCCGTACCGCGGGCTTCGGCAGGACGATCGCGTCCGATCGCCCGGGCGGGCGTGCGGTGCGGGGCGCTAGCCCAAATCCGGCGGTCTGACCTTCGCCATCCACGACGCGTAGTCGTCGTAGCCGACCTCGGCCTGCCGGGCACGCACGCGGGCGAGGATCGCGTCGGCCACGCCGGGATCGACCGGCGGCTTGTGCCGGACGTGCGCGAGCACCTGCGCGGCCTGCGCGGCGCCGGCCGCCTCCGCAGTGGCCGTCAATCCCTCCAGGTCGCGCGCCGCGTCGTCGTCGCCCACGCCGAGATAGTTCTGCGTGAGGTGCGTGGCCACCGTCCTGGCGTGCACCTCTGATGCCTTGATGTTGCCCCGCCCCGTGACGACGTTGCCCACGCCGAACACGCCCGCGCAGTGGGCGTAGGCGCCCGTGTCCCAGTCGGCGTAGTCGTAGTACGGACCTCGCATGACGATGCCGGGAATGGGCTCGGGCAGCGAGCCGATCGCGCTGACGACGAGGCGGCTTCGCAGCTCCACGACCCGATCCTCCACTTCCACCAGCCGACCGTCCGAGACGTCGGTGCCCACGAACCGCACCCCCGCGACGTGGTCGTCCTCGATGAGGAGCGCGCGCGGCACCACCTGTGGCTGCACCCGGAACAGGTACTTCTCCTGGGCCTTGGTCAGCATGCGCCGGCGCACGGCCTCCACCCTGGCACGCTGCTCCGGCGTCGGGTGCTCGGGCATCGGCGCGGTCGGCATGTCCTCGACGCGGCGTCTGTAGGTGACCCACGCGTCCTCGACGCCGAGTGCCTTCGGGTCGTCGACCCCGTGGTCCCGGCACACGGCGGGGATGCCGCGGTGCTCCAGCTCGTACATGTCGGCGTCGATGCCGCGCGCGCGAAGCGCCCGCCCATAGAGCTCGAGCTGGAACACCTTCACGACGTCGATTGACGCGAGCCCCCCGCCGATGCAGATGGCTCCCGGCGCGACCTCGTAGTGCGGGCCGTCGTAGTCCGGTTCGTCCTTGTGGTTGAACCAGTAGATGAACGGGTTCTGGTAGACGAGGCCGCGGCCCACCCAGCGGTCGGCGTCGGGAACCTCGAGCGGGCGGTCCTTCCACGCGCCATTGGCCAGCAGCACCGCGCTCCAGCCCCAGCACCGCACGTCGTTGAAGTCGATGTCGCGCCCGAGCGCCGTCCGCGGCACGAAGTGGACGCCCGGCCGGTTCAGCCGCGCGTCGATGCGGGCATACTCCATGCGCCGCTGGTCGCGGTGCCAGCGTGGCAGGCCGTCCTCGATCTTGCCGTACGGGCGCGGATTCTGTTCGAAGACGACGACTTCGATGCCGTGGCTGGCGAGGATGTCGGCTGCCGTGGACCCGGCACACGCCCCTCCGAAGATGGCCACCAGGTGGCGGCCCGACGACGTGCTCATCTCGTTAGACCTCCGGCCGAACTGACCTCGGCTCGCGTGGACTGATGTCCACGACAATACGCTGCCAGCGCCGCTGACGGAAGCGTCCCCACGAGAGCAGGCACCGCGCGACGTGCCCGGTGACGATGGCGCGCCAGATGTCGGCGGGCTCGAACACGCCCACGCGCTGGAAGAGGACGCACAGGCCGAGGGGCAGGACCAGCTGCGAGACGATCGAGATATAGAAGGGGCTGCGCGTGTCGCCCGTGCCCTGCAGCGCGCCCGTGTAGGCGAGGGCCACGGTGACGAAGAGGCCGGAGACGGCGAGATAGGCAAGCAGCTCGCGTGCAAGCTGCACGGTCGTCGGGTCGTCCATGCCGAAGATCCCCAGCAGGAGGCCCGGGACGAGCACGAAGGCCGTGCCGACGAGCACCGCGACAAACAGCCCGATGCGCGCGCTGACGACGACGCCGCGACAGGCGCGCTCCACGTGACCGGCGCCGAGGTTCTGCCCGACGACGACCGCCGTCGCCCCCATCAGGCCCACCGACGTGAACGTGATGAGCGAGAACAGCTCCGTGTACCCGATCGCGTAGGCGGCCTGGGCTTCTGCGCTCTGCGGCAGCGCGCCGATGAACCGCAGCAGCATGACGCCCCCGATGTTCATCGCGATGCCCTGGAGGCCTGTCGGCAGCCCGAAGCGGAAGAGCGCACGGATGACGTCCCAGTCGGGCGGGCCGATGATCGATCGCGGCAGCTGCAGCACGGCGCCGGGGAACCACATCCTCGCGATGCCGAGCACCGACACGATGCCCGAGGCCGCCACGGTCCCCATCGCCGCGCCGTGCGCCCCGAACGCCGGGATTGGACCAAGACCGGGGATCAGCACGACGTTGAAGAGGCAGTTGAGCACCGACAGGACGATGCCGAGCCGCAGCGGTGTCTGCGCGTCGCCTGCGGCGCGGAACGCCCCGCCCAGGAGGAAGAACATCATCAGCCCGATGCCGAAGGTGAACATCGTGCGCAGGTAGGGGAGCGCGATGGCCTGCACTTCCGGCGTGGCGTTGACGAAGGCGAGCAGCGACGGCGAGACGACATAGCCGACGGGCGCCATGATGGCGCCGGCCAGCACGAACGTCGTGAGCAGCGCCTGGTAGACCGTGCGATTGACCTTGTCGGCGTCGCCGGCCCCGGCAAAGCGCGCCACCAGCACGCCCATGCCGCTGTAGAGCGAGGTGACAAACACGATCACGACGAGGAAGACCTGCCAGCTGACGCCGATTGCCGCGTTGGCCTCGTAGCCGACGAAGTGGCCGACCATCGCGTGGTCGATGATCCCCTGGAGCCCGCCCAGCAGGTTCTGGAGCATCGTCGGCCAGGCGAGCCTCCAGACGGCTCGCGGGATCGAGCCTTCGATGATGGTCCTGTCGAAGCGGCGGGTGGCGGGCGAGGTCATGCGGCTGGGCGTGGTCGGGAATGCTCGAGACGGGCCGGAACCAGTGGTAGCGCGCGGTATGGTCGAGCGGGTAGACTACCCCTTCCGCGCGGGCGCCACCAGCGCAGCCGGGGATGTTCACTCGACGGAGACGTGCCCACCATGTCGCTTCTCGACCGCTTTCGGCAGCCCAAGTGGAAGCATGCTGATCCTGCCGTCCGCCTCGAGGCGGTAAACGAACTGGAAGACGACGCGCAGGACGTGCTGGGTTCCCTCGCCCGCGAGGACGCCGACCCGGCCGTGCGTCGCCGTGCGGTGGCGCGCGTGGAGGATCCGGCCGTGCTGGCGGCCGTCGCGCGGACGGACCTGGACGAAGGCGTGCGGGCCGAGGCCCGCAAGCTCCTGATCGACATCGCCACCGACGGCGACGACCCCGACGCGGCGACGGCCGCACTGGCGGGGCTCGACGACGAGCGCGACCTGGCGGTCGTCGCACGGAGCACCAGCGCCGAGGCCGTCGGGCTCGCCGCGCTGCGTCGCATCGCCGCGCCGCGCCTGCTCGGCAGCGTCGCCGCGCGCGCCGCGGATGCCGGCATCCGCCTTGCCGCGCTGGCGCTCGTCCAGGAACCCGCAGAGCGCCTCCAGGTGGCGCTGACGAGCGAGCACAAGGACGTCGCGCTCGCGGCGATCGAGGGGATCGCCGAACCGGAGATGCTCGAACAGGTGGCGACGCGGGCGCGCAACAAGCTGGTCGCGCGGCGCGCACGCACGCTGCTCCGTGCGCAGCAGCCGCAGGCCGAGGCACCGGAGCCCCAGCCCGTGGGCGAGCTCTCGCGCGAGCGGCTCTGCGAGCTCGTCGAGGGCCTGGCGAGCGAGATGCGCGCCTCCGCCATCGCGGCGCCGCTCGAGGCCGCGCTCGAGGCCTGGAGCCAGCTGTCGCCGGAGACCGCGACCAGCGTGCTCCAGACGCGCTTTGACGCCGCCGTCGCGGCGGCTCGCGCGCAGCTGGCGCAGCGCGAGGCCGAGGAAGCGGCGCGTCGTGCCGAGGAGGAGCGGCGCGCGGCGCAGAACGCCCAGCGCATCGCCGTGTGCGAGCGGCTCGAGCAGTTCCAGGACGACGACATCGACGGCGCGATCGCGGACGCGCAGCAGGCGTGGGCCGCACTCGATGAGGCGGGCGTCGCGCAGGACGAAGGCCTCTCCGCGCGGTTTGCCGCGGCGGTGGCGGCGCAGCAGGCCCGCCAGGCCGCCCGCGCCGCCGATGCGGAACGGCATGCGCGGCTGGCGGAGCTTGTCGCCGACGCGGAGCGCCTTGCCAACGACGATGACCTCGCGGCCGTGCACCAGGCCTGGGCAGGCGTGCTGCGCCAATGGACCACGCTTGCGCGCGACGGCGCGTCCGTTGACGTCGCGCTCGTCGGGCGCATGAAGGCCGCCGAAACGGCCATCGCCCAGCGGACGGCGGCGCTGCGCGAGCAGGAGACGGCACAGCGTGCCGAGAACCTGGCGCGTGCCATCGCGGCGTGTGAGCGCCTCGAGGCGGTGGCCAACCAGGAGAACGTCACGCTGAAGGATGCCGATCAGGCGCTGCGCGACGCCAGGACCGTGGCCGAGGAGCTTGGTCCGCTTCCGTCGCGCGACGACCAGGCGGCCATCGTCTCGCGCCTGAAGAAGGTGCAGGCGCGGCTGATCGAGGCGACCCGCGAGCTGCGGCACGCCGACGACTGGCAGCGGTGGGCCAACGCCGACGTGCAGCGCCAGCTGTGCGAGAAGGCCGAGGCGCTTGCCGAGGTCGAGTCGCTGCCCGACGTGGCCAGTCGCCTCAAGGCCCTGCGCCAGCAGTGGAAGCAGGCCAGCGCGGGGCCGCGCGGCGCAGAGGGCGACGCGCTCTGGCAGCGGTTCAAGGCGGCTGTCGACGCGGCACAGACGCGCGTCGACGGGTACTTCGCCCAGCGGGCGCTCGAGGAGGCCGCCAACGCGGCGCAGAAGCTGGCGCTGGTGGAGCAGGCCGAGGCGCTGGCCTCGTCGACCGACTGGCTGAAGACCGCCGACACGCTGCGCGCGCTCCAGCAGCAGTGGAACGCGATCGGGCCCGCGCCCCGCGACGAGGCGAAGAAGCTCAATGCGCGGTTCCGCAGGGCGTGTGACGAGTTCTTCACGCGTCGCAAGGCCGACCTCCAGCAGCGCAAGGAAGTGTGGCAGGCCAACCAGGCCGCCAAGGAGGCCCTCATCGCCGAGGCGGAGCAGCTGGCCGAGTCGTCCGACTGGGAGGCCGCCGTCGAGCGCATCAAGCAGCTCCAGGCCGAATGGAAGGCCACCGGCCCCGTGAAGCGGCAGAAGTCCGAGCAGCTGTGGCAGCGGTTCCGCGGCGCGTGCGACAGGTTCTTCGACAGGTACAAGCACAGGCACGAGGCCGCGTTCGAGTCGCGGAAAGTGAGCCGCGAGCAGGCCCTGCTCGACTTCGAGGCGCTCGCGCCCGAGGAGGCGCCCGAGTCGATGCCCGAGCGGCTGCTCGAGCGGGCGCGTGAGGCCTGGCTGGCGTGGCGCAACGGTCCGCCGCTGCCGCGCGACGTCGTGCGTCCGATGCAGGAGCGGTTCGCCGCGGCGGCGGCGCGCCTCTGGGAACGCTATCCGGACGCGCTGCGCGGGTCGCTGCTCGACCCCGACAAGACGCGTCAGCAGATGCTGACGCTCGTCGAGCAGGTGGAAGCCCTCGGCGGGCAGCAGGCGACGCAGGTGGCCGCCCAGGCGGCGCCGGGGGCGACGCTGGCGAGCATGCTCAAGGAGGCGCTGGCCTCCAACACGATCGGCGGACGCGTGGACGACCACGCGCGTCGCCGCGCGGCGGAAGAGACCGTGCGCTCGGCACGGGCGGCGTGGGCGAAGCTCGGGCCGCTGGGCGGCGACGAGGCGCGGGACCTCGAGAGCCGCTTCGCGCGGGCGTGCCGGCGCTTCGAGCCGTCCGATCGCGCGCCGCGGCGTGAGCGGCGCGAGGCGCCCGCGCGATAGTTGACGCGGGGCGCGACGGGCGCGGACGTTTGCGCCTCCGGACGCGTTCGCCTGGCGTCAGGAAGGCCGGCCCGGGACGGATCGGCGCGAGGACGGCTCGGAGCCAGGACGGCTCGGAGAGCCGTCCCTACCGTTCGTGGGAGTCTTCGAGGTAGGTGTAGCCGTGCAGGCCGTCCTCGTAGAACCGCAGCAGCCGGCCGGCCTCGAGGTAGTCGAGGCGCCCCTCGCGGACGGCCCACTCCACGTCCATGCGCAGCTTGCCCACCAGGTGCTCGACGTCGAACTCGACGTAGTCGAGCACTTCCCTCACCGTGTCGCCCTTGATCACGGCGTCGAGCACGACGTCCTGCTTGTCGTTCAGGCTGACGTGCACCGCGTGCGTGTCGCCGAACAGGTTGTGCAGGTCGCCGAGGATCTCCTGGTACGCGCCGATGAGGAAGACGGCCAGCAGGTACGGCTCCTCGTTGAGCGGGTGGAGGGGCAGCGTCTTCTTGACGTCGCGGCGGTCGATGAACTGGTCGATCTTGCCGTCCGAGTCGCACGTGATGTCGCCCAGCACGCCGTACTGCGTGGGCCGCTCGTCCAGGCGGTGGATGGGCATCACCGGGAACAGCTGCCCGATCGCCCAGCTGTCGGGGATCGACTGGAACAGGGAGAAGTTGCAGAAGTAGGTGTCTGACAGGAGCTCGTCGAGCGACTGCAGGTCCTCGGGGACCTCGTCCATCTGCGCGACGAACTTCTGAAGCTTCACCGCGATCGCCCAGTAGAGGTTCTCGCAGTGCGCACGCTGCTCGAGGCTCAGGTACCCGGCGGCAAACAGGTTCATCGCCATGTCGAGCGCGGCCTGCGCGTCGTGGTAGCTCTCGACGGCGTTGCGGGCGGTCAGGTTGTTCAGCGTCTCGATCAGGTCGATGACCGGCTGCTCGAACTCGTCGGAGGGCTCGAGCGGCGTCTGCTCCTCGCCGAACTCCGACACGCCGAGCACGTTGAAGACCAGCAGGCTGTGGTAGGCCGCCACGGCGCGGCCGCTCTCCGACACGATCGTCGGGTGCGGCACCTGCGCCTCGTCGCAGATCGTCTGGATGTGGTAGACGACGTCGTTGGCGTACTCCTGGAGCGTGTAGTTCATGCTCGACTCGAAGTTCGTCTGCGAACCGTCGTAGTCGACGCCCAGGCCGCCGCCCACGTCCATGTACTCGAGGCCGGCGCCGGCCTTGTACAGCTCCGTGTAGATGCGGGCCGCCTCGACGAGCGCGCCCTTCACGATACGGATGTTGGGGATCTGGCTGCCGAGATGGAAGTGCAGGAGCTTGAAGCAGTCGGCCATGCCCCGTGCCTTCAGCTCCTCGAGCCCGCGCAGGATCTCGGTGACCGTCACGCCGAACTTCGACCGGTAGCCGCCCGAGCTCTGCCAGCGCCCGCTGCCGCGCGACGCGAGCTTGACGCGCATGCCGATCTGCGGCCGGACGCCCACCTTCTCGGCGTACTCCAGGATCAGGCCGAGCTCGGTGTACTTCTCGACGACGGGGATGATGTTGCGCCCGATCTTCTGGGCGAGCATCGCCATCTCGATGAACTCGGCGTCCTTGAAGCCGTTGCAGATGATCGGCGTGTCGTTGGAGGCGAGCGCGGCCACCGCCATCAGCTCCGGCTTCGAGCCGGCCTCGATGCCGAAGTTGTACGGGCGCCCGAACTCGATGACCTCCTCGACGACCTGCCGCTGCTGGTTCACCTTGATCGGGTAGACGCAGACGTAGCGGCCCGTGTAGGAGTGCTGCGCGATCGCCGACTGGAAGGCGTCGTGGATGTCGCCGAGCCGGTGCTTGAGGATGTCGCTGATGCGCACCAGGATCGGCAGGTTGATGCCGCGCATCTGGAGCCGGTCGACCAGCTGCTTCAGGTCGATGGACCGCTCCCGCTCCTTCGTCGGGTGCACGAGGACGTGGCCGTTCTCGCCGATCGAGAAGTAGCCCTTGCCCCAGCGCTCGATCTCGTACAGCTCGGCCGAGTCGACCGTGGTCCAGGAATCAGTGGCGCTGTTGGCGGCAGCGACGACGCGAGGCGGCGCAGTGCTCATCGCTCACCATCATACAGATTGGGCGTGGGGCGTCTACAGGCTCACGACTGGCGCCGCCGGTACTCGGCGACGCGCAGCGCCGCGTCCACCGGCCGCGTCTCGACGCGTCCCTGCACGAGGCCGCCTTCCTCGAGCACGACGCGCGGCGCCGCGATGGTGCCGTGCACCGCGCCGCCGGCCCTGACATCCACGATCTCGGTGCCCGTCAGCCGCCCCCGGACGTGGCCGTGCACGGTGATGTCGCGTCCGAGCAGGTCGGCCTCGACCTTCGCGCCTGGCTGCACGACGATGCAGTGGTTGGGCGCGTTGACCGCGCCGTCGACCCGCGCCGCGATCTCGAGATCCTCCTGGGCCGTCACCGTCCCGACGATGCGCAGCGTCGCGCTGAGCGAACTGGCGGCGGCGGCCGGCGTGACGAGGGGCTGGGACGTTGAGCGGGGCGGCATCTGGATGGTTCTGGGCATGGGCGTTGGAGGCGCGCGCACGGTCGAGCTCTCCGCGCGCACGCCCGTCCCATAGTACCCAAGAACCTACTTCGCGGCAGGGCGCGGACGCTGCCGGTACCGTTCGTACAGGCGCGAGTGCCGCGTGTCGAGCGACACGGGCACGCCGTCGATGATCACGTGCCGCACCGTGGTGCGGATCTCGAGCGGGTCGCCGTCGACGACCACGAGGTTCGCCCGCTTGCCGGGTTCGATCGATCCGACCTCGCCCTCGAGGCCCAGGATGCGCGCGGGCGTCAGCGTGATGGCCGCGACGGCGACGTCGTGCGGCAGGCCGAAGCCGACCGCGGTGCCAATCTCGTAGGGCAGGTTGCGGCTGTCCGAGGAACTGTAGGTCGAGAGCGCGAAAGTCACGCCCGCCTCGTGGAGCACCGCCGGCGCGCGCATCGTCGCGTCGTACGGGTCGTCCTCGCTGGCGGGGAGCGCCTGCGTGGGGCCGAGGATGACAGGGACGCGCTTCTCGGCGAGCAGGTCGGCCACCTTCCACGCCTCGGCGGCGCCGACGAGCACGATGCGCTGCTTGTGCGTGTCGACGAAGTACTCGACGGCGTCACGGATGTCGCGGGCCGACGCCGCGTTGACCAGCCAGGGGCGCTCGCCCGCGACGTACGGACCGAGGGCCTCGAGCTTCAGGTCGCGTGGCACGCGGTCGGCCGCCTTGCCGCGCGTCTCGCGATACTCGCGTGCCCTGGTCATCCACGACGTGAGCTCGTGCAGCTGGCGGACCTGCTCCTGCCGCGCCTCCTTGTAGGAGCGCTGCCGGCGCGAGAGCGGCGACGTGCCGGTGGTGAGCCGCAGGGACGGCCAGTTGACGACCATGCCGACCGACCGCTCGATGAGCATGTCCTCGATCGTCCAGCCCTCGAGGCTGATGGCCGACGCCTGCCCGGCAATCACCGGCGCGTTCGCGCTGCTCGAGACGCCGGGCGCGGCGACGGCATGCGTGATGCCGTTGGCGCGGGCGACGGGCAGGTGCTCGCTGGCGGGATGCACGGCGGTGGCGGCGGTGAGCTGCGGGTTGTAGGCGCCCGTCTCGGTAATGTCGTTGGTGGCGGCGACCGCGCCGATCTCCGTCAGCCCGAGCTGGCTCATGGCATCGAAGAACCCCGGGTAGACGTGCAGGCCCTGGCCGTCGATCACCTGCGCGCCCGCCGGTACCGGAGCGCTGGCGCCGACCGACAGGATGCGTCCGTCCTGGATGACCACCGTGCCGCGCTCGATCACCGTGCCGCTGACGGTGACAATGCGGGCGTCCCTGATCGCCAGGAGCCCCGGCGCCGCGCCGGCCTGCGGGGACTGGGCGCGGGCGGGCGTGACCGCGACGAGCAGGCCGGCCGCCAGCGTCGCCACGCGGGTCGTGATACGTGACCTCATCGTGCACCTGCCTGGGTGGTTCGCGGCGCCGCGCGGCGCCCGTCCGGATCGGTCGTCCTCTGCATGGACGGTCCCGGCGTGGCGGGCTTGCCCTGGAGCGTCAGCCGGCGCTCCTCGCGCTCGCGTCGCTCGGCGAGGTCCTTCTGGCGGTCGAAGTAGACCTGTCCGTCGATGAACACGAGCTCGGGCACCGCGTAGACGCTCAGCGGATGTGCGGAGAACACGACGAGGTCGGCGTCCTTGCCCACCTCGATGGAGCCGACGCGGTGGTCGATGCGCAGCTGCTTCGCGGGGTTGAGCGTGACCAGCTTCAACGCCTCCGCCTCGGACATGCCGCCGTACTTGACCGCCTTGGCGGCCTCCTGGTTCAGGTGCCGATGCTCTTCGGCGCTGTCGGAGTTGATCGAGACCAGCACGCCACGCTCCGCCATCAGGGCCGCGTTGTAGGGCGTGGCGTCGTACGCCTCGACCTTGTAGGCCCACCAGTCGGAGAAGGTGGACGCACCCGCGCCGTGGCGCGCGATCTCGTCGGCGATCTTGTAGCCCTCGAGCACGTGCTGGAACGTGGCGATCCGGAAGCCGAATTCCTCGGCGAGCCGCAACAGCTGAAGGATTTCGTCGGCGCGGTAGCAGTGGGCGTGCACGAGACGCCGTCCCTCGAGAATCTCGACGAGCGGCTCGAGCCGCAAGTCGCGGGCCGGGGGCGTCGCACTGCGGTCGCCCGCCTTGACGGCGGCCTCGTATCGCCGGAGCCGCGCCTGGTACCCGCGCGCGTCGACGAACGCCTGGCGAATGACGTCCATGACGCCCATCCGCGTGGTCGGGTAGCGCACGTCGCCGCCGGCGCCGAAGCGGTTGGCCCGCTTGGGGTTCTCGCCGAGGGCGAACTTGATGCCTGGCGGCGCGCCCTCGAACAGCAGGCCACGCGCGTCGCGGCCCCAGCGCAGCTTGATGACCGCGTTCTGCCCGCCGATCGGGTTCGCGCTGCCGTGCAGGATGTTCGACGTCGTCACGCCCCCGGCCAGGCCGCGGTAGATGTTGATGTCGTGCGGGTCGAGCACGTCCTCGACGCCGACCATCGACGTCACCGAGAGGCTGCTCTCGTTCACCGGGCCGTCGATGGCGATGTGGCTGTGCGCGTCGATGATCCCGGGCGTGACGAACTTGCCCGTCGCGTCGATCTCGCGCGCGCCGCGCGGGACGTCGATGGACGTGCCGACGGCGGCGATGCGCCCGTCGCGGATGAGGATCGAGCCGTTCTCGATCACGTCGCCCGAGACGGTGAAGACGGTGGCGTTGCGGATGACGGTGACCGGCGGAGTCGTCTGCGCCGTCGCCGGCCCACCGGCCGCGATCGACGACGCCAGGACGAGGCCGGCAAGCCGCAGGGAACGGGTGGCGTGCATCAGCGGACTCCTTCGGCGCGCGGGCCGGCCGTGGCATGCGGGCGGTCGGACGGCCGGGCCGTGGACTCGCGCGGCGGAACGTCGAAGCGGACGCCGTCGACAAACACGTGCACGAACGTGACGTCCTCGTCGAACAGGTCGCCGCGCGTGACGACAAGGTTGGCAATCTTGCCGGGCTCCAGCGTGCCGAGCCGGTCGGCGACACCGAAAATGCGGCTGGGCGACAGCGTCAGCGCGCGGAGCGCGGCGTCGCGCGACAGGCCGGCATCGATGGCCGCCCGCACGTGCGACAGCACCTCCTTCGGGTTGTCGAGGCCGCCGGAGTAGAACGCGAACGTCACGTTCCGCTCGGCGAAGACGGCCGGCGTCGCCGGCGCCCGCTCGCGGCGCTCGAGATCCCGCAGCAGCTCCGGCGCCTCGGGATCGCCGTCCTTCGGCTTGTCGGGCCAGTCCGCGTTCACCAGCACGGGGACCTTCTCGCGCGCGAGGGTCGCGGCCGCGTCGGCGGCCTCGTGGGCGCCATAGACCACGACGGGGAGCCCGATCTCGCTGCCGAGCCGAATGGCACGGTCCACCTCGGGCGTGGTGTTCGCGGGCAGCAGGGCCGGCATGCGCGCGGTGAGCGCGTCATGGAGCGCGACCACCGTGCGGTCGTACTCCGGCCTCGTGCGACCCCGCGGGTTCGCCTCGTACTGCCGCGAGAGCTCGCCGTAATGGCGCGTGTCGCTGAACACCTGGCGGACATAGGCGATGACGCCCATGAGCGACCCGGGGAAGCTGCCGAACCCGCCTGGCGCCCTGAGGACGACCGGCAACGCGACGCCGGTCCGGACGACCGCTTCGCCCCGCTCGGCGCCAGACAGGTTCACCACGGCGGCCTGCCCCGGGAGGATGCCGTTGGAGGGCACCGACACGAGCGAGGTGAAGCCGCCATGCCGCCACGTCTCGACGAGCCTCGAGTCGGGGCGGAACTCGTCGGCGGCCTGCACCCACGGCGTGGACGCCGGGCGGTCCTCCGGCCCCCGCGCCGGACGGCTGCCCGACGACGCGCCGCCTGGCTGCCCGGAGGCGCCGGGGCCGGCTTGCTGCCCGGAGCCCGGTCGTGTCGCGAGGCCGCGATCGGTCATCGCGTCGATGAGGCCCGGATAGACGGTCAGGCCGGCGCCGTCGAGGACGGCTGCCTCCGGCGGCACGTCCACGCGTGCGCCGACGGCCCTGATCAGGCCGCCCGACACGACGATGGTGCCGCTGTCGATCACCGGGCCCGACACGGGCACGATGCGGGCGTTGCGGATGGCCACGGCTGGCGCATCCTGGGCGGGCGTGAGCACGGGCGCGGCCGCGACGAAGGCGGCGGCCGCGGCTGCCAGCAGCCCTGGACGGGTTCCTGTCACGTTCTGTCTCCTGCCGCGAGCGGCGCGGGCTTCCACATGTAGGGGCCGGACGCGCGGATGCTAGCGCGTCGGCCGGCGGCGGGCAAGCCGGAAGCCCGTCATGGCAGCCGGGTGACGCGCACGTCGCGGACGAGACCGGCGAGCGGGCGGGGGTCGCCGGCCACGGTGCCCGGCGGCAGCACCCGGAGCGTGTGGAAGGTCAGCACGTTGACGCCGGCACGCGTGACACGGGCGTCCACCTCGATCTCGCGCGGTCCGTCGAGGCCCTCCGCGATGACCTCGCCGTTCAGCGACAGCGAGAGCGCGTTGGGCGCGCCCTCCAGGCTTGCGGGCGCGGCATCGACGTGAAGTCGCAACCGCTGCGGTCCCGCGAGATAGAAGACGGCGTCGGCCGGCGTCGCGGCGCTCCAGCGGAACGACGCGTCGCCGGCGGGCTCGGCGGCATGCCAGCCGTCGCCCTCGTGGACGTCCACTTCGTGCGCGGAGAGCGCATCGACGGCGCGGGCGCGGCGACGCGGCAGCAGGAGATCTCGAGGGCCGACAGGCCCGGCCGCCACGGCACCGGCCGACACGCGGGCGAGCCGGAGTGCCGGCATCCGGGTGTGCACCTGGAGCGGCAGACCCGGGTCGGGGAGCGGCAGCCCGGCGAGCACCGCCGTTTCCGTCTCGTCGAACACGACGACGGCACCGAGGCGGCCGACGGCCAGCGGGCGTCCGGGCGTGCCCTGCGCCACGACGCCGCCGTCGGCATCGGCGCGCGCCTCGACCCTCAGCCAGCGCGGGGCGTCTGCGACCTGGTGGGCCGCGTCCGGCGGCCGCGCGCGTGCGACCGACGCAAACGGGCGGGTGCCGACGGCGGCCACGGCCTCCCGTCGCTGGACGACGTCGGCAGGCAGCCCGAACGCCTCGACCGCGCCAGCGTCGCGCGGGCGCAGCCACGGACCGGCATCCGCCCCGAGCGCGAGGGCGACGTCAGCCCGTGGGGTCAGGTCTCGCGCCAGGTCGCCGAGGGGAATGTGGTACGCGAGCGGCTCTCCCGGCAGTCCCTCACCGAGGACGAGCGGCGCATGGCCGTCCGCAGCACATGTGGTCACGGCTGCCGGCGTGCCGGCCACGAGCCAGGCACCGTGCTGCCTGCCGAGGCGGGCCGCCTGCACGCTGTCCACGACGACCGGCTGCCGCGAGGCGTAGGTGAACGCGGCAGCGCGCAGCGCCGGCACGTCGTTGGCGAGGGCTCCGGCCCAGCGGTCGGCGTGGAGCAGCAGCGGCAATCCGATGAGGGCGCAGGCCAGTGCCGTCCTGCCCACAACGGCCGTCGCTCCCGTCGCGGCATGCCACAGCACGAGGCAGCCCAGCGCGTACCAGGGCAGCAGGAACGCGTCCAGCCAGGGGACGACGACGCCCGGATCCGCGGCGCCGACGGCGGCGGCGACGCCCGCGGCCGCGAACGTGAGGATCGACGCGCGTCGAAGCGTGGCCTGTCCCGTGCCGTGCGTCCAGGCCCCGACGATCGCGGTGAGCAGCAGGAAGGGATGCCACTCGGTGCGCAGCGCCGAGAGGAGCGTGCCGAGACGCGCCAGGCTCGCTCCGTGGCCGTCGAGTGCCGGCAGCCAGGCGGCCCGGAGCGCGCCGGCCCAGGTGCCGCCGCCGCACGCGGCGTGCACCACGGGCCACGCGGCCATCACGCTGCCGAGGACGGCCGCGGTTCCGATCGTGGCAAGGGCCACGGCACGCACGTGGCGCCGCTGTGCCTGACGGCGTGCGGCGATCGGGGGAAGGGCGAGCCAGAGCGACGCAGGCGCATGGAGCACCGCGACGGCCGTGGCCGCCGCGTGCGTGCGGCGCGACGCGCCGGGCTCGACGCTGCCCGCCGCGGCGAGGGCCGCGATCAGCAGGACTGGGTCGACCCCGGCGCCGTGACGTGTCCACGCGTGGGGCAGCAGCGTCACACTGACGCCCACGATGACGGCGAGGGCGGGCGGCAGCGCCAGCCGTCGCAGCCAGACGGCCGCGAGCGCGGCCGCGCACGCCAGCAGCAGGAGCGGCGCAGGGTGGACGTCGACGGGCAGCACGCCGGGCGGCGGTGCCAGGACGTCGACGACTGTCGCAAGGGGACTGTTCGCGCGCCCGAGCCGTGCCGTCGGCGCGAGGCCATCCGGCGGGACGGCGGGGCGATGGCTCGCCACCACCACGTGCAGCGCGACGGCACAGGCAAACGCCGTCGCGGCGAGGCTGCGGAGGCGGGCTGGAGCAGCAGCGGGCGGGGCGGTCACGCGTCAGGCCAGGCGCGTGCTGACGTCGCGCGGGAAGAGGCGGTCGAACGTCCCGCCCAGGATCGCCCGCTGCGCGACGGCGTCCACGCCGAGCTCGT
Organism: uncultured Vicinamibacteraceae bacterium; assembly: GCA_964430855.1. GTDB lineage: Bacteria > Acidobacteriota > Vicinamibacteria > Vicinamibacterales > Vicinamibacteraceae > JAEZDP01. Next base: position 6,766 of record CAYSHC010000045.1, on the reverse strand, counting down.
CGAGCAGCGCGCGCTGCTGCGTGCAGATGGCCTCGTGCCAGCCGCGGGGGAAGAAGCTCGAGTCGGTGCCGAACAGCAGCCGGTCCGGGCCCGCGACGGCGAGCGCCTGCGCGAAGACATGGGCAAGCGAGAGCCCCGGGCTGTACTTGATCCAGGCATTGGTGCTCGACGTGTCCACGTGCACGTTCGGGCAGGTGTCGAGCACCATCAGCAGTTCGCGGAGGAAGCCGGCGCCGAAGTGCGGCACGATGATCGGCAGCGAGGGATGACGCAGCGCGAGGCCCTGGAGATCGAGCGGGTTGCCGAGCCGGGTCTCGAACGTGCTCGGGAGCCCCAGCTTCTTCCGGATGCCGACCGTCAGGACGCCGCAATGGACAAACAGCACGGCCCCCGGCGAGTGGGCGAGCGCGTCGGCCAGGCCCTCCACGCGCGGGTCCGTCATCGTGTAGCCGTGCATGGCGGGGAAGAGGCAGACCATGCGCATCCCCGGCTGGCTGAGCGCCCACTCCATGCGCGTGCGCGCGCCTTCCTGGGTGGGGTCGAGCATGAACGCACCCACGAGGCGGTCAGGGTGGCGCGCCACGGCCCGCGCGACCGACTCCTCCTCGCCAGGCACGCTTCCGATGAGCACCGCGCGCGACACGCCGTGCGCGTCGAGCGCGGCGACCCAGGTGTCGGCGAGGCCGTCCACCGTGCCGGGGTGGTCCCAGCCCAGGCGTTGCGTCACGGTGAGTCCGGGTGTCGGCCCCTCGATGCCGGCCTGCCGGCCGAGCACGTCGAAGAATCGCGGCGAGAAGAAGTGGCAGTGGGCGTCGTTCAGGCGAATCATGCAGGCACGGCCTCCAGGGGGCGCGCGGTCACGGCCGTCCGGATGCGGCGGTGCCACAGGTACAGCAGTGTGAGCCCGACGAGCATCAGGCCCGCGCACAGCCCGAGCCACAGGCCGACCACACCGTAGCTCAGGCGGAAGCAGAGCAGGTAGCCGAGCGGCAGCGCGACGCACCAGTATCCGACGAGGCCGACGACCATGGGGCGCCGGGTCTCGCCGAGGCCGCGCAGCACGCCGGTGGCGGTCACCTGCACCGCGTCGAAGAGCTGGAACGCTGCCGCCACGAGCAGCAGGCGCTGGCCGATCGCGATGACCGCGGCGTCCGTCGTGAACAGGCCGATCCAGAGCGCGGGCCGCCACCAGAACGCCAGCGCGGCGCAGGCCGACAGGCCGATGACCAGCAGGATGGCCGACCAGCCGGCGCCCGCCGCGGCATGCGGGTCGCGCTGGCCGATGCCGTGACCGACGAGCACCGCGCCGGCCGACGAAACCCCGAGCGGCACCATGAACGTCACGCTCGCGATGCTGAGCGCGATGTGGTGCGCGGCGAGCGCGTCGGGCGTGAGGCGGCCCGCCAGCGCCGTCGCGGCGGCGAAGACGCCGACCTCGAACAGCAGGTGCGCCGCCGCCGGCACGCCGAGGCGCACGAGGCGCGCAAGCCGGCCGGCCGAGGGCGTCCACGCCACACGCGCCGGCAGCCTGCGCGACCGCCAGAGCACGGCGATGGCCCCGGCCAGCACGGCGAAGAGGTACAGTCGCGAGAAGAACGTGGCAAAGGCGGCACCCTGCACGCCCAGCGCCGGGAAGCCGAGCCGTCCCTCGATGAGCAGCCAGTTGACCAGCACGTTGACGAGGTTGGCCGACACCAGGGCGAAGGCGATCGGCTTCACGCGCGCCACGCCCTGGAGGTATCGTCGGCAGCCCGCGTAGAGCAGCAGCGGCGGGAGGCTGAGGTTGACGATGCGCAGGTAGCCGCGCACCAGCGGCTCGACGTCGGGATGCAGGCCGAAGCGTCCGAGGGCCAGGTCGAGGACGAACAGGACACCCGCGAGCGGCACGCAGGCGAGGAGCGCGAGCCACAGTCCGGACACGAGCCACTCGCGACCGTCGCGGTCGTCGCCGCCGCCGAAGGCCTGCGACACGACCGTGTCGAGGCCCAGCAGCAGCCCCATGCCGAAGATCCCGACGGCCATGAACAGGATGCTGCCGATGCCGACGGCGCCGATGGCGGCCGGCCCGAGCGGGCTGACCATCACCGTGTCGACAATGCCCATGCTCATCCATCCGAGCTCGGCGGTGATGACCGGGGCGGCGAGCCGCGCCACGGCGCGGAGGGAGTCGCGCAGGGCGGGGCGGCGTGCGCCGGGAGGCGAGGCAGTCGACACGACATCCATGATACGGAGGCCGGGCGCTATGCTGGGTGCATGTCGCTTCCCTCGCGCATGCGTGTCGTCGACGTCGAGCGTCCCGGCGGCGCGGACGTGCTCAGGATTGCCGAGCGCCCGCTGCCGGACGTCGGACCGGGCGACGTGCTCATCCGCGTCGTCGCGGCGGGCGTCAACAGGCCGGACATCCTTCAGCGCAAGGGCGCGTACCCGCCGCCGCCCGGCGCGTCGGACGTGCTCGGGCTCGAGGTGGCCGGCGAGGTCGTCGCCGTGGGCGACGACGTGGAGCGCTGGCGCGTCGGCGACCGCGTGTGCGCGCTGCTCGCGGGCGGCGGGTACGCCGAGTACGCGTCGGCGCCGGCGGGCCAGTGCCTCCCGATCCCCGACGGCCTCGATGCCGTCGAGTCGGCGGCGTTGCCCGAGACGTTCTTCACGGTGTGGACAAACGTGTTCGAACGCGGCCGGCTCCAGGCCGGCGAGACGCTCCTCGTGCATGGCGGGTCGAGCGGCATCGGCACGACGGCCATCCAGCTGGCGCGTGAAGCGGGGGCTCGTGTGCTGGCCACCGCGGGCACGGCCGAGAAGGTGGCCGCGTGCGAGGCGCTCGGCGCCGAGCGCGGGATCAACTACCGCGAGGAGGACTTCGTGTGCGTCTGCCGCGCCCTCACCGACGAGCGCGGCGTGGACGTGATCCTCGACATGGTGGGCGGCAGCTACATCCCGCGCAACATCGAGCTGCTGGCCGAGGACGGCCGCCTGGTGCAGATCGCCGTGCTCACCGGGGCCCGGGCCACGGTGGACTTCGGGCTCGTCATGCGGCGGCGGCTCACGCTGACCGGATCGACGCTGCGGCCGCGGCCCGTTGCGGAGAAGGCGCGCATTGCGCGGGCGCTCGAAGCGCACGTGTGGCCATGGCTGGCCGCGGGCCGCGTCCGCCCGCGCATCCACGCGACGCTGCCGCTCGCGCAGGCCGCCGACGCGCACCGGCTCATGGAGTCGAGCGCGCACATCGGCAAGATCGTGTTAGTCGTCGCTGACTGATGGCGGCGCACCCGCGGTGAGCAGCTCGGCGAGCGCGCGGATCGTCAGCGGCGCCGACCCTTCCGCCTTGTTGTTGACCAGGACGAACGCCGGCTGCGCACGCTGCACCGCGTCGCGCAGCAGCGTGACGACGTCGCGGCGCATGCCGGCGTCGACGTCCAGGAGCCTGTTGAACGGACGGAAGTGCGCCCGCTGCTGCTCGTAGGCCGTGCCGGGTCGCAGGAGCAGGCGAATCATCAGCACCGGCGCGGCGGCGGGCGGCACGATTTGCGCCTGGAGCGCCGGCATCGGCATCGCGCTCCAGTAGTTGTAGACGTGCACGGCCCCCGTGTCGCGCAGGACCTGCGCGTACGCCTCGGTCAGAAGGCGCCTGTCGCGCAGTTCCACGCCGTACGTCAGGCCGCGGGGCAGGCGGGCGAGAAACGCGTGCAGGCGCTCGGCGAAGACGTCGGGGGCCAGGCGCTCGCGGGGCGGTACGGGCGGGATCTCGAGGATGAGCGGTCCGTCGTGGCCGGCGAAGTCCTCCGTCCACGGCCTGACCACGTCGCGCAGGAACCCCTCGACCGACAGGAAGTCGTGGTTGGGCACGGCGGGCGTGTCGCGCCCGGTGCCCGGGATGATTGGCGAGGCGTACATCGCGGGCACCTTGGCGCAGCACCGGAACCCGGCGGGCAGTTGCGCGGCGTACCGACGGAGGTCGTCGGGCGTGAGCGGGGCGTAGTAGCTGCGGTCGATGCCGACGGTGCGGAAGAGCGGGTAGCGCGCATACTCGGCCAGGCCCTGCCGGGCGAGCTCCGCCTGCGTGCGCGGGCGCCGGTACACGATGCCGCTCCAGCCCGGGAAGCTCCAGCTCGACGTGCCGAATCGCACGCTCAGCGGCACGCGATCGGCCAGCGCGCGCACGTCCGCGTGCAGGTCGCCGACGGGCTCGGGCGTCGCCTCGTCGTCGGCGTCTGTGCGACCGGGGCGCGGCGGGGGCGAGAGCGGGAACAGCGTGGGTTGATCGTCGTGCACGTGGTTGGCAGCGCAGCCCGACCAAGGATACCGTGAGCACGTGACCGACTCTGCTGCATCGCGCCTGTCGGCGACGTCGGTGGCGGGAGCCAGCCCCGGCGACAGACACCTGCTCCTCTTCCACGGCATCTACGGCCGCGGCCGCAACTGGCAGGCCATCGCGCGCCGCGTGGTGGGCCAGCGTCCCGACGTGACGTGCTGGCTCGTGGACCTTCCGCATCACGGCGACTCTCCCCGGCCGGCGGACGTCACGACGCTCGACGGGATGGCCGCGGCGGTGGCGCACTGGCTCGCCGAGACCGGCGTGTCGCCGTCGGCCGTGCTCGGCCACTCCTACGGCGGCAAGGTCGCCCTTGCGCTCGCGGCCCGGCTGCGCGACAGGCCGCTCCAGACGTGGCTGATCGACTCCACGCCCGCGCCGGCAGCGCCTGGCGGCAGCGCCTGGCGGATGCTGGCCGTGGTGCGCGGGCTGCCCGACACGTTCGCGACGCGCGCCGATGCCGTCGCGGGCATCGAGGCGGGCGGGTTCCCGACAGGCGTGGCCCAGTGGATGTCCACCAACCTCGAGCGCGCGTCCGACGGCAGCTATCGCTGGGCCCTGGACTTCGAGCTGATGGAACGCCTGCTGCGCGACTTCTTCGCGACCGACCTCTGGTCGGTGCTCGAACAGCCGGCGGCGGGGCACGACGTGCACGTGCTCAAGGCCAGCGAGTCCGGCGTGATCACCGATGAGGCCGCCCGGCGGATCGAGCAGCTGGCGGCGGCGTCGGGGCAGGTGCACCTGCACCAGCTCGAGGGCGGCCACTGGATCCACGCCGAGGCGCCCGACGCCGTCGCGGCACTGCTCGTCGCTCACCTCTGGTAGGGACGGTTGTCCCAACCGTCCGTCGGGCACCGTTGTCCCAACCGTCCGTCGGGCGGTTGTCCCCACCGCTCGTGGTGGACGGGTGTCCCAACCGTCCGCGAATCTTCATGTGAAACGGCTACACGCTCGGCGAGGCGGGTTCGGACAGGACGTCTCGGCGAGGACGGCGCGGCGAGGACGGCGCGGAGAGGACGGCTCGGAGAGCCGTCCCTACCTAGAGTTCTTCTTTCAGTTCGGCGAGGAGGGTGAGGGCGGCGAGCGGCGTCAAGGTGTTCACGTCCACGTCGCGGAGCCTGTCGCGCAGCGGGTCGGCGACGGGCTGCTGGAACAGCCCGAGCTGCTGTCCCTTCGGCTCGCGCCCGCGGCTCGACAGCGTCGGCCGCCCGCCGCGACTGAGCTCGTCGGCCTCGAGCCCCGACAGGATCTCGCGCGCGCGCCGGACAACCTGCGGCGGCAGGCCCGCGAGGCGCGCGACCTGGATGCCGTAGCTCCTGTCGGATCGCCCCGGCACGACCTTCCGCAGGAAGACGATCTGGTCCTGCCACTCGCGCACCATCAGGTGGTAGTTGATGACGTTGGGCAGCGCGTCGGCGAGATCGGTGAGCTCGTGGTAGTGCGTGGCAAACAGCGTCTTCGGGCGTGAGGTGGGATGCGTGGCCAGGTACTCGGCCACGGCCCACGCGATGCTGAGCCCGTCGAACGTCGCCGTGCCCCTGCCAATCTCGTCGAGCACGACGAGGCTGCGCGACGTCGCGGTGTGCAGGATGCTGGCCGTCTCCTGCATCTCGACCATGAAGGTCGACTGCCCGCGCGCGATGTTGTCCGACGCACCGACGCGCGCGAAGATGCGGTCGACGATCGGGAGCTTGGCCTGCCGCGCCGGCACGAACGAGCCGGCCTGCGCCATCAGGCAGATGAGCGCGGTCTGCCGCAGGTAGGTGCTCTTGCCGCCCATGTTCGGGCCGGTGAGCACGACGAGCTGCTGCGTCTCGCCGTCGAGCGTCAGGTCGTTGGGCACGAACGCCTCGCTGACCATCGTCTCGACGACGGGGTGGCGGGCCTCGGTGAGGACGAGCTCGTCGCCGTCGTGCACGTGCGGCTTGCTGTAGTTGCGCGTCGTGGCGACCTCGGCGAGGGCGGCGAGCACGTCCAGCGCGGCCAGCGTGCGCGCGGTGGCCTGGAGCCGCACCGACTCGGCGGCCACCGCCGCCCGCAGCGCCTCGAACAGCTGCTGCTCCCGCTGCTGGAGCCGCTCGTCGGCGTGCAGCACCTTCTCCTCGTACTCCTTGAGCGCCGCAGTGATGAAGCGCTCGCCACCCGCAATCGTCTGCTTGCGGATGTAGTCCGGCGGCACGAGGTGCAGGTTCGGCTTCGACACCTCGAGGTAGTAGCCGAAGACGCGGTTGAACCGGATCTTGAGCGACGTGATGCCCGTGCGCTGCCGCTCGGCTTCCTCCATCGCCGAGATGCGCGCGCGGCCGGAGCGGCCGATGTCGCGCAGTTCGTCGATCTCGGCGTCGGCGCCGTCGCGGATGAAGCCGCCGTCCCGGACGAGGGCGGGCGGGTCGTCCACGAGCGTCGTCGCGATACGCTGGCGCACGTCCTCGAGCGGGTCGACGTTGTCGGCCAGCC